>JANWVQ010000161.1 GCA_025056745.1 Ignavibacterium sp. | reverse complement strand
AAAATTACTAGGCAAATCTTTGACAACAATAAATCTTTTATATAAAAACAAATTAGCATATATGATTATTACCCAAAATGATTTCTTGGAAACGCAAGCAGAAGAAAGTGACACTGATAATTTTGTTAATTATAATCTTTCAATTGAAGGTGTAATACTTGGTTTGTTATTTATTGAATTGAAAAATGGATTCAAAATCAGTTTTAGGTCAAAGGGTAATATTCGTGCTGATTTACTCGCACAAAAATTTGGAGGTGGTGGACATAAAAATGCATCAGGAGCAAGATTTTACAATCAAAAAATGACAAAAGAAATTATCGAATCTATATTGAATCAATCAGTAAATTTTCTAATCGAGAGTGGAGAGTAAAAAAATGTTTGATCTAAAATTTCATTCAGGCAAAAAAAAGATTACATATAATCAACTATCTTTAGCAGTCAGATTTATTTATGATGATAATAAAATCATTAAAAACTTAGAGCATCTTGAAAAAATTTATTACTTCAACTTATCTAATTTGCAAAAAGAAAATTTTTCTTCGGATAATCAAACCCAAATAAGAATACCAACCAAAGCTGGCAAACCAGACGAAATCTTGATTAAGAAAATAAAAATAAATGAAAAGCTCAATGCAGATTTCTTCAGAAGTTATTTTGCAGAATTGATAAATCAAATCAAGACCGAAAGTTTAAAGTCTATTCATATCTTTCTTCCTGATTTCAAACCAATTGAAAAAATTTTTGAAGAAGAAGCTTATTATATACAAACTGTTATAGAAGGAATTTTCCTTGGAAACTACACTTTTGATAAGTATAAAACATCAGAAAAACCCAAAAGAACAATTGACATATACATCCATTACGAAAATGAAAAATTAACAGAAAAAGTTATTAAGGAAACGAGTCTTTTGATGAAATCTGTTTATTTTGCAAGAGATTTACAAAATGAACCAAGTAACTTTTTAACTCCAGAGGTTTTCGCAAAAATTTTAGTTGATCAAGCAAAGAAAAGAAAAATAAAAGTAACTGTTTTTGATGAAAAAGAAATTGAAAAGAGAAAGATGTATGGTTTATTCTATGTAGGAAAGGGAAGCATTAACAAACCAAGATTTGTAGTTTTAGAATATAAATCTCCTATCAAAAAAAATAAAAAGAACAAGCTCAAAAAAATAGCTTTAGTTGGAAAAGGAATGACTTTCGATTCAGGTGGAATTTCATTAAAACCTTCAAAGTCAATGGGTGAAATGAAAAATGATATGGCAGGAGCTTCTGTTGTAGCTGCGAGTGTTTTTGCAGCAGCAGATAATAAACTTCCGATTCATTTGTATGGAATCATTCCTCTTGCTGAAAATATGCCCTCAGGCTCTGCATTTAAACCCGGTGATGTAATTAAAACATCATCAGGAAAAACAATTGAAGTTGAAGATACTGATGCTGAAGGAAGAATAATTCTTTCTGATGCTCTTCACTATGCTTCAAATTTAAATCCTGATCAAATAATTGATTATGCTACTTTGACTGGTTCGGTTGTAGTTGCCTTAGGTGAATTTGTTGCTGGTATGTTCACAAAAAATGATGAAATGGCAAATTTGTTGTACAAAGCAGGAATCAAAACTTTTGAAAGAGTTTGGCAACTACCATTGTGGGATGATTATTTCAAAATGATTGAAAGTGATATAGCTGATGTAAAAAACTTGGGTAGCAGATGGGCTGGTTCAATTACTGCTGCTAAATTTTTAGAAATGTTTGTAGATAAAAATATCCCTTGGACGCATTTAGATATTGCGGGTCCCTCTATGCGTCATAATAACTTCGCTTATACAAGTAAATATATGACTGGTTTTGGTATTAGATTAACTTATGAATATTTGAAAAGTATAATTAAAAATTAAATTAATTATGATTGGAACTCAGATTCAACATTATAAAATTATTTCCGAATTAGGTGAAGGCGGAATGGGGAAAGTGTTCAAAGCTTTCGATACTAAGTTGGAACGCTTTGTTGCGATAAAATTTCTAAACCCTAATCTTTTGAAAGATAGCCTATTTTTAGAAAGATTTAGAAACGAGGGAAAGAATCACGCAAAACTATCTCATCCAAATATTGTAATGGTTTATGGATTTATTGAATATAGAGATTTGATTGGACTTATAATAGAGTATGTTGATGGTATAACAATCGAAAAACTCATTGAAAAGTATAAAAGATTAAATGTTATTTATTCATTGAAAATTATTCGACAAGTTTTAATTGCCTTAGAATATGCACATTCAAAAGGTTTGATTCATAGAGATATTAAACCGTCTAATATAATCATTGACAATAATGGTGTTGCCAAGCTGATGGATTTTGGAATTTCAAAATCATTAGATTCAAAAATTGAATTAACAAGATTAGGTAGGAATCTCGGCACAATTTTATATATGAGTCCCGAACAAATTAATAATCAACCTACAACTGTTCGTACAGACCTATATTCTCTTGGAATTACTTTGTATGAAATGTTAAATGGTGCCCCACCATATTATTTTAGTAATGAATTTAAGATTTATGAAGCCCATTTAAAGAATGTCCCACAAAAATTATCTTCAAAATTTCCAGATGTTCCTCCAGAGATAGATGAGTTAATTTTATCTGCAATGAATAAATCTACGGTAGTTAATTTTAACTCAGCAACTGAATTTCGTAAAACAGTAGAAGAACTGATTTTTTCTCTTCCGATAAAAATTAATCAAGTTAGTTATAATGCAAGTGATGAAAAAAAAGAAGAGAAGAAGATAAACAGAAATATACTTGTCCCGATTTTCTTTACGATAATTTTACTTTCTTTTGCGAGTTTAATATATCTTTTTGTTCAGAATTATTTACCGCGAAATGATGAAAAGTTAGAGGAACAGACGATTAATTTTAATACTATTAAACCCACAACAAAAACTGAATGGCAAAAGATCGATATTCCTAATGCATCAAACTTCATTGATATGATAATACTAAATGATAAAATCTATACTATAGATGATAACCAAAAAGCATATTTGATTGATGAGAATTCAGAGGTTAAAATATTAACAAATTCTTTATTCGATGGGATAAACAAGATATTGAGTTACAATAATCTTTTAATTCTCTTAGGTAACAATGGAAATATTTTGATTACAGATAAAGACTTGAATATTATAAAATCAATTAATGTTTCCGAAAAAAGCATATTAAGTGCAGATATATTAAATAAGCAAGTGGTATTTTGTGGAAGCGATGGATTAGTAGGGAAATTCGACGTAGAATCTTATAATTATTCAATTATGTCAAATGTTCATTCAACGGATTATCTTGATATAAAATTTTTAAATTCAAACAAAATAATTTTAGTTGGAATAGATGGTTCTGTATTAATATCAGAAAACACTGGGAAAGATTGGTCTCGGGAAAAATTATCTAACAATTATTTGAAAAAAATTGCAATACACCCCAACAAGAGTCAAATATTAATTTCTGCAGGTGGAGGAACTATTTTTTCTTCAATAGATGGTGGAAAAAGTTGGACACAAATCCAACTCAACATAACATCACCTGTGAATGATTTTTATATTTTTGATTTAAAGAACTATTATGCAATTAGTTCATCGGGAGATTTAATTTATTCAACTGATGGTGGATCAAGTTGGAATGTTCAACGAACTGGTTATTTCGTACCTTTGAATAGAATTTCATCTGATGGGAGAAATTTATTTATTATTGGTAACAATGGACTTTTAATTAAAAAAGGTTTGTAGGAATTAAATGGATAAGTTTATAATACAAGGTGGTAAAAAATTAGAAGGAACAGTTAATGTAAGTGGTGCAAAAAACGCTTCATTAGCTCTAATGCCAGCTGTTTTGCTTACTTCTGGAATATCCAAACTTTACAACACCCCACGATTAAATGATGTTTTTACAATGATAAAGTTATTAACTCAGATGGGGGTTAAAATTGAATTTAACAATGAAGAGTTAATAATAGATTCTACAGGAATTTTCTCTTATGAAGCTCCATACGAACTTGTGAAAAAGATGCGAGCATCAATTTACGTTTTAGGGCCTTTGGTTTCCAGATATGGTTATGCAAAAGTTTCCTTGCCGGGTGGCTGCGCCTGGGGACCTAGACCTATCAACTTGCATTTAATGGCTCTAGAAAGAATGGGAGCAAGTATTGAATTAGTTCAAGGTTACATCATTGCTAAAACAAGAAAGTTGAATGGAGCGAAAATTAATTTTGATATTCCGTCAGTGGGTGCAACAGGAAATACTTTAATGGCAGCCACACTGGCCAAAGGAACTACCATTATTAATAATGCAGCCTGTGAACCAGAAATTACTAATCTTGCAAATTTCCTTGTCAATATGGGAGCTAAAATTTCTGGTATTGGAACTTCAATTTTAGAAGTTGAAGGAGTCGATGAATTAAAACCAGCAGAGATTGAAACAATACCGGATAGAATTGAAGCAGGTACTCTATTGGTGGCAGCTGCTATCACTAAGGGTAACATTGAATTAAAAGGAGCAAATGAAAATCATTTATATTCAATTTTATCAAAATTAGAGGAGAGTGGAATTAGTTTATCAATCAATAATGGTTCAATAAAATTAGATGCTAGAAATTCAGAGATAAAATCTGTAAATGTAACTACATCTGTCTTCCCTGGATTTCCAACAGATATGCAAGCTCAATGGATTGCTTTAATGTGTTTGGCAAATGGTACTTCAAATGTTACTGATACAATTTATTATGACAGATTCAATCACGTTCCGGAACTTATAAGATTAGGTGCAGACATAGTCGTTAATGAAAACACAGCGCGTGTTGTAGGAGTTAAAAAACTTACTGGTGCAAAAGTTATGTCAACTGATTTGAGAGCAAGTGCCTCTCTAGTCCTTGCTGGTTTAGCTGCTGAAGGGGTTACAGAAGTTTTGAGAGTTTATCATCTGGATAGAGGTTATCAAAGAATTGAAGAGAAATTAAATTCTCTCGGTGCAGAAATTCAAAGAGTTCAAAGCAGTGAGTATTAATCATATTATATCAAAAAATAAACTTTTTATCTCTCTAATTACTCTGCAAATTGTTCTTAATATTTATTTAATTCAGTTCCCTTTAATAAATGAATTGAGTTATGAGTATTCTGCAATAAACTCATTGTTATTGTTTCTTTTGATACCATTTCTGAATTTTTTTTATATCAAGAAAGACAAATCATTTGTGTCGAGATTTTCTTTTTCTTTAATAATTACTTCAGTTCCAGCTTTCTTAATACTAATAATTACTTTATTGAAAAGTATTTGCTCATTTATTGAAAGCTTGAAGTTTTATTTTGTTATAACTTTTATATTAGGATTAATTTCATTTTTTTTAATAGAAACAATTAATAAAATTTTTCCAAAATATGGTTATTTAATCTATATACTGGTTATAGTCACCTTTATCTTAATACCTTTATTCGAGTTGTATTATTATCCGCAAATTTATTTTTACTCACCTTTGATTGGGTATTTCCCTGGAACTATATATGATGAGGATATTTCAGTTGATAGTAAACTTTTATTATATCGACTTATAAACTTTACTTTGGTTTTTTTTATTTACAAGATTATTAAAAGAAACGTCTTTAATAATAGAGTAATATCGGTTTCAGTAATCTTAATATTTATCATAGGTTTTTTATCGAAGCCATTATTAGGATTTTCTACTAGTGAAAATGAATTATTAAAACATTTAAATAAAACCATAGATGAGAAAAATTTTACCATTTATGCCTCTGAATTAGATTCACTGGAGGAAAAAAATATTATAAATCACGTTCACTATTATTATTCAGAACTTGAAAAGAGTCTATCAGTAAAACCTTCAAAAAAGATTAAAATATTTTTATTTGATAATCCACAGCAAAAGAAAAAACTTTTTGGTTCTGAGAATGCTGATGTAGCAAAACCTTGGCTTTATCATATTTATTTAGATAAAACTAATTGGAAAAATTCAATAAAACACGAAATAGCACACATATTTAGTGCTGAGTTTGGTAGTTCTTTTTTATCACTTGCGGGTGATTTTAATCCTTTCCTCATCGAAGGATTTGCAACGTCACAGGATCCTTTTATAAACAACATTTCAATAGATTATTTAGCTGCACTCCATAATCAAAAAACAAAAAAAAATCTAGTTTCAGAACTTTATCACAAACTTAATTTTTTTGGATTTAACTCAACATTGAGCTATTTGTATTCAGGCTCTTATGTAAAATTTTTAATTGAAAATTATGGAATTGAGAAATTCAAAAAATTTTATTCATCAAATGATTTCAAAAATGTCTATGGACAGGAAATCGATAAAGTCTTTGAAAAATATATAAGTTACCTTCAAACAATTCAAATTGATTCTTCTGATAAATTTTTTAATTACTATTTCGCTCGAGAATCTTTATTGCAAAAAAGTTGTACTCGATTTACAGCAAAGATTATTAAAGAAGCTTGGCAGTATTATTCTGAGGGCAAAATTGAAGAAGCAAAAAATTATTTTTTAAGAACTTTAAATCAATCGATGAACTACCAATCTCTAATAGGCTATGTAGAATGCCTTCTTACTGAAGATAAGTTATCAGAGTCATTAGATGTATTAAGAAAATACCAAAATAATTTTATCAATACACCCTATGAATACTTAATTAAGTTTAGATTAGCTGATATATATGTCAGATTAAATAATCTCAATGAGTCAAAAGTATTCTATGAGGAAATAAAAGCCTCTAATCCAGAAATAAACTTATCATTATTATCTGATCTGCGTCTAAAATTATTAGAAAAAAATCTTATTGTAGAATAT
>JANWVQ010000149.1 GCA_025056745.1 Ignavibacterium sp. | reverse complement strand
GCTCAAAGATGAGTATCCAACGCTAAAGGCAACTTCTGTAATACTTAAGTTTTTAGATTCTAATAGATGTTTTGCTGTTATCATTCTATTTTCTTGTATAAAATCAAAAATGGTTTGATTAAATATTTCTTTGAAGCCTTTTTTTAGATAACATTCATTTAAACCTACATTTTTTGCGATGATAGGAATAGTTAGGTTACTTGATAGATTTTCAAGAATGAACTTTTTTGCTTGATATATTCTATCAATTTCTATTGTTCTGTTCGATAATTCACAGCTTTCACATCCTGTATTATAACCATCTTTTTGTGTTCGACAAAGAAGAAATAGAATTGTGCTTTCCAGAAAAATTTTTCTCGTAATACCTTCTAATTTGCAATTAACGATTTCCCACAATTTAAGTTGCATATTACAGCAAATACTTTGGTGGTTTATTTCAACAGGCAAGTTATCATTATATTTTTCAAAATATGTTTTAGATATTCTTACATCTATTTGGTAGCTTTTACTATCAAGATTGAATAAGCAATCTATTGAGGAGAGTCCGAATTTGAGATATATATAGTTTTTATCTTGATTGATTTCGCAAAAGGACGAGTCCAACTCATTTGTAGGTTGTATTGATAGAAAAATAAACTCGTTTACAAACTCCATCAAAGAAATAAGCTAATACTTTTAAGTCCCTTTCAAGATTTTTATTTATTGAGATTTTTCTGACTTAGGTTTTTCTGATGATTTATTTTTCTTCTTATTCTTTGGTCTTGAATTTCCAAAAGTACCAGCAAATATTTTTCCTCTTTTTGTTCTTTTATCACCTTTTCCCATTAATTCCTCTAATTGTTAAAAATTTTTTATGCAAAAATAATTCAACCCATTAGTTTAATCAAAAAGATAATCTGTCTTTATTCTCACACACAATCGTATTCAAGCTCAGAAACGATTATCAATGTCCCTTTCTTAAGAACCTGGGTTCTTCTAATGTAAGCATTACGGAAATTCTATGAGAATCTGGTAATCTTTCTATTTCAGATTGACTAAATCTTGCAAATGAATAATCTATGTTTAGTTTTGGAAGTTTGACACCAGCTCCAACAGTGAATTGCTTTACATCATTATATCCGCCTCTGACGTAAATAAGGTTTCTGAAGGAATATTCTAATCCGGCGTGCATATCAAAACTGACGGGTCCGATATTAAATTGCGATGCGAATCTTCTATTCTCAAATCTTATGTCGAAATCCAGAGCAGGCATTACATACCCACCAAGAAATTCAGAGATAACATAAGAAGCCCCAATTTTCAAAGTTGGTGAAACAAGTTCATTTCTTCCAGTGCTCCAAGCGATAAGGGTAGTTGTTGCATCTTGAAGATTAGCACCGAGGTATAAATTTCTAATAGGACTGTAAAATGCACCAATATCGAAACCAACTCCAGTTGCATTATATTCAGCAATATTTCTTCTAATGATTTTAGCATTAACTCCCCAGAAGAAATCATCAGAAAATCTTTTAGCAAATGTTAAGTAGAATGCCCAGTCCTGGTTTGAGAATTCAGTTATTTTAGAATAGTCAAGTCTATCGTTTCTAATGTCAATGATTCCATCACCATTGGCATCATACAAGGCTTTTCTTGTATCGTGAATTCCATCAACTCCAATTCTGAAAGCACTTATTCCAAAACTCATATCAGTATCAAAAGGTATTGCAACAGCGCCATAATCGTAATTAACAAGTGAACCAAATTGCTCTGCGTGCATCAACGCAATCTGAGGATAATTAAGATTTGCCAATCCAGCCGGATTATAGTAGCCTGCTGTAACATCATTTGCAATTCCTACAAATGCACCTCCCATACCAATTGCTCTTCCACCAACTCCCAACGACATAAATTCTCCGGCATATTTTGCAATAACTGTCTGAGCATTTAAGTTAAAAGATAAAATCAAAAATGATAATAGAATAAATGCTTTCTTAATCATAATTATTTCCTTATTAATGAATTTAACTTTAGTAATCTTTAAAATGTATTTCTTAAAATCAAGGGTAAATTTATTTCGCAAAATTATATTTAATTAAATATAGTCAACATAATAGACTGATATTAAAGTCGTATCAAAAAAATATTTGCACGATTATTTAAGCTAAAATAGTTTGAATTAATTAAATCTTAAAATTTAACAGTACTAAAAATTCGCATTTCAACTCATTTTGTTATTTTTACTCCTCAAAAATTCAATAATGGGTAGCTATGACATCAAAGGAAATCAGACAACAGTTTTTAGATTTTTTCAAAGATAAAGGACATAAAATAGTTCCATCTTCACCAGTTATTCCATTTGATGATCCAACATTATTATTTACAAATGCTGGTATGAATCAATTTAAAGATGTTTTTCTTGGGACAGGAACTCGAGAGTATAAACGCGCTGCAAATACACAAAAATGTATCAGAGTTAGTGGTAAACACAATGATCTAGAAGAAGTAGGTCACGATACTTATCATCATACATTTTTTGAAATGCTTGGTAACTGGTCTTTTGGTGATTATTACAAAAAAGAAGCAATCATTTGGGCCTGGGAATTACTTACAGAGGTCTGGAAGCTTCCAAAAGAGAGACTTTGGGCAACAGTTTTTAGAGATGATGATGAAGCTTTTAATTTATGGAAAGAATTCACAGATATAAATCCTAATCATATTTTACGTTTTGATGAAAAAGACAATTTTTGGGAGATGGGTGATACCGGTCCTTGTGGTCCTTGCTCAGAGATTCATATTAATCTTTCAGATGATTATGATAATCCAGAATTAGTTAATGCTGGCACTCCTGATTGTATTGAAATATGGAATCTTGTTTTTATTCAATATAATCGCGATGAAACGGGAAAACTACACGAACTACCCGCAAAACACATTGACACGGGAATGGGATTTGAGAGGATTTGTGCCGTTTTACAAAAGAAAAGTTCAAACTATGATACTGATATTTTTTCACCATTAATTTCAAAAATAGTTGAACTTTCAAATGTTGCTTATGAAAAGGAAGAAGATAAAATTCCAATGCGGGTGATTTCAGATCATATTCGCGCTTTGACTTTTGCAATCGCTGATGGTGCTATCCCAAGTAATGAAGGTCGAGGATACGTTTTAAGAAGAATTTTAAGAAGAGCAGCTAGATATGGTAGAAAAATAAATTTGAAAGAACCTTTCTTATACAAGCTCGTTGATGTTTTGGTTGAAACTATGGGAGAAGTCTTTCCAGAAATCTCAGAAAAAAAGGATTATGTGAAAAAAATTATTAAAGCAGAAGAAGAGAATTTCAATATAACTCTTGACAGGGGAATTGAGTTATTTGAAGAAGTTATTAAAAAACTAAATGCTTCTAATCAGAGAGTTATTCCAGGCGAAGATGTATTCAAACTTTATGATACCTATGGCTTTCCTGTAGATTTGACAAATCTGATGGCTAAAGAAATAGGCTTTTCAGTTGATGAAATACAATTTGAAAAATTAATGCAAGAACAAAGAGAAAGAGCACGAGCTGCATTGAAGGAAAAATTAGTCAATGTTAATATCTCTAAAAATATTCTGGATGACTTTAATATTGAAAATTCCCAAAAAACAATTTTTACCGGATATGACGAACTTCAGTCAGAGGCAAATATTATCGGAATAAAGAATGATGCTGATAAAACTTTGGTCGTTTTAGATAAATCTCCTTTCTATGTTGAAGCTGGTGGACAGATTGATGATACTGGTAAAATTATCGCAGAAAACAATGAGTATAAAATAGTTGATGTCGATAAATATGATGACTTCATAATACACATTATTGATAATAAAACAGATAAATTATCAGTAGGACAAAAAGTTATAAGCTCTGTTGATGAAAAAAGAAGATGGGATATAATGAGAAATCACTCTGCAACTCATTTCTTACACAAAGCACTTAGAACTATTCTAGGAACGCACGTCCAGCAAGCTGGTTCTTATGTCGGACCTGATAGACTTCGATTTGATTTTACACATTTCTCTAAACTATCAACTGAAGAGTTGAAAGATGTTGAAACTTTAGTAAATGAGCAGATAAGGAGAAATATTCCTAAAACTCATCACCGAAATATTCCGTTCGATGAAGCAAAGAAAATGGGTGCACTGATGTTTTTCGGCGATAAATATGGTGATAAAGTTAATGTTGTGCAATTTGGTGATTTTACTATGGAATTCTGCGGAGGTACACACGTTAATAATTCAAGTGAAATAGGTTTGTTTAAAATTATTAGTGAATCATCTATTGCAAGTGGAGTTAGAAGAATAGAAGCAATTACAGGTGCTAACATCGAAAAATTCATTGAACAACAATTTGAAAATATCAAAAACTACGAGAAAAAAATTGAAGAACTAATTGATATTAAGAAAAAATATGAAAAAGAGTTAGCTGAATATAGATTAAAGGAAAAAATTAAAAGTTTAGAACATATTTTATCCCTTCATTCTGAAGTTAATGGTATAAAAATTTATAAAGGTAAAGTTCACGTCGATAATCTTGATGAACTTAAGATGTTAGGAAATGAGCTTCGAAATAGGGTAGATAGTGGAGTTGGTGTTCTTGTTTCACAAGATAACGATAAAGTTCTGATTTTAGTTGTAGTTACTGATGATTTAATTACCAACAAAAATTTGAATGCAGGAAAAATGGTGAGTCAATTAGCTAAAATAGTCGGTGGTGCAGGCGGAGGAAGACCGAACATCGCAACAGCTGGTGGTAAAGATGTTACCAAAATCCCTGAATTACTTGCTAATATTGAAAAAATAATTAAATCATTTATTTGAGTTTATAAAAGATTAGTTGACAAAAAACTTGAATAAATATGGATTATAAATAAATGTCGATAAGTAATCCTAAATTTCTATCAGCCCAAAAAGCATTAGATTACATTTCTGATGATTTAGTTATTGGATTGGGAACTGGTTCAACTGCGGAAATTTTTATTGAATTACTTTCAGAAAAAATTAAATCTTTTAATAATATAACTCTTACTTCTACATCAAATCGCACAACTGAATTTGCTGAAAAATTAGGATTAAAGATCACAAAATTTCAAGACTTATCAAGAATTGATTTGACAATTGATGGCGCTGATGAAGTTGACAAAAATTTAAATGGAATCAAAGGTGGCGGTGGCGCGCTTTTATTTGAAAAGATAGTTGCAAAAAATTCATTAAGAAATATTTGGATTGTTGATTCATCTAAATTAGTTAACTCTCTCGGTTCTTTTCCACTTCCTATTGAGATTGTTCCTTTTGCTTGCAATCATCTCTTAAAAAAATTTGAACAAATGAAACTAAATCCAAAACTCAGACTTTCTAATGGGAAAGCTTTTATAACTGATTCAAATAATTTTATAATTGATTGTAATATTGGAAAAATCGAAAATCCCCTTGAACTTGAACTTGAACTTAAACTCATAACCGGTGTCGTTGAGGTCGGTTTGTTTAATAATATAGCTGATGTTGTAATTGTTGGTTATTCTGATAAAGTAAATATTTTAGAGAGAAAATAGGAGAAATTATATGGTTAAAAATTTGATAATATCACTTCTATTTATTGTTTTATTCGGTTGTTCATCTTTGCAACTTACTCCTACAGATTTCGCTTGGCCAATTGAAACAGTTTTAACAGTTGATGAACAAGGCTTTATTAAAGATGATAGATACTCAATTAAAGTGAACGTTCAAAATTTATATGTAGAAGAATTTGGTGGGTTAAATCTTTCAAATAAAAATTTAAGGATGATAAGAAATTCGTCCGGAATTTATTTTATTACTGCAGAAGGCTTCAAAAATGTTTACTTATTTAAGCAAGACATTGGAGCATTAACATTGCTGAAAAAAATTAAAGTATCTGAAAATGGTTTGAAAAATCCATTCTTTAATCAACGCGATTCTTATGTTGAATTGAAAGATGAAAACATAAATGTAAAACTTTCAAACGAAGGTATAATAGGAGATAAGAAATGAAAATGAATTTCTTAATCATCATTCTTTTTACTTTATCATTGAGTTTATATTCTCAATCCGACTATGAAATAGTTCAGAATTTTAAAAACAGAATCCCAGAAATAGAAAATAAAATAAAAGATGCCGCATCACTAGAAGATTTACAAAATGCATCTGCAGAAATAGAAAAACTAAGAACTGATTTCTTGCCACATAAAGATCTTCTTGATAGAAGTTTGTATCCTGAGAATTTTAATAAAATCATAGATAATCTGAATAATCTTGTTGTTGTCAGAAAAGGAGATTTTGTTCAAATAGAAGAATTACAAACTGAAGTTGTAACTCTTCGTTCAGAGATTGATGAGCTAAATAAAAAAAATGCAGAGTTATTGAATCAGATTTACAATTTGGAAATTCAAAGAAAAAAGGATGCAAAAACAATTGCAAAACTTCAAAATTTAGTGGCTGAACTGAGAGCTTCTTTAGCACAAAGAGATGAACTTGTTTATGCTATTATTGATAGTTTAATGCCCAAAATTGATATTGATACAAAAGCCCTTACAGATGCTGAAAAACAAAATATTATGCTTGAAACCGAGAGTAAAAACGTTTTATACTTAGTAAAAAAATCAATAAGAGATAACAACCGTTTCTTGGAAATCACTACCTTAAAACCACAAGACATTGAGTCAGTTAAACAGCAACAAGATAATTTTGTTTCTTTATGGCAAAAGATTGGTCCGAAACTAACAGATATTTATGCTGCAAAACCGGAAAAATCAAATGAATTACGTCAGATAGATGCTTTGTTCACAAATTGGAAAAATAACCTGAGAAGGGAAGTTTGGGAATCAATAAGAGATGACTTCTCTATTGGTGGAATCAATCTTAAAAGATTTAATAATGGAGATGATTTTACAAAAATCATCACTGATTTTATTGATGAAGAAATTAAAAGTTATGGAATAAAAAGTAAAGAAGAATCTGAACGAGTTTTTTCTGTTTTTACAGATAGTATATGGTATAGGACAATTAACATAGAATGGATGCCCTACCTTGTTGACAATAAAATGATAACTACAGAGCAAAAAGACCAAATAGAAAATAAAATTGAAGAATGGAAAGATTTAGTGTCTCCTTCTTATGATATTTGGATTTATGTATCTATTGGAGCAATTTTAATTGTTATTATTCTCATTTTAACATTAAGAAAGAGAGGTAAAAAATCTAGCGAGTCTCAAGAGTAAAAAATTTTTTCAAGAGGATTTATCAAAACAATGATAAATCCTCATATTTCTTTTTTTTAGATTTATTCTTCTGGCTTTTTAGAAAATCTGCAAAATCGTCCCTTGATATGATATGAACTTTTCCTACCTGATTAGATTTAAGATTACCAGCTTTAATATGATATAAAACCGCAGAATGACTTACATTTAATAACTTAGCAATTTCATTAACACTGAAAAATTCTCTCATTCTACAGACTTAGAATAGAGTAAATAAATGATTGAATAGAATTTTTTAATCTAAATATTGTGGAATTGGGATACCGTTTGCATTTCTAACAGTAAAGCTTAAATTTTCTTTTGCTGTAAATAATTCAAGTTCTTTTATTGATAAATAATTTGACTTAACTTCTTGTTGAA
>JANWVQ010000152.1 GCA_025056745.1 Ignavibacterium sp. | reverse complement strand
AACACTTAAATCAACATTTAGGGGGTCTGGTGGATAATCTCCAACCATTCCAAAATTATAAAACATAGTTCTAATTAAATTTGCATCGTGAACGCCTTTTCTTTCTGCGTCAATTGTTCCGCGCCACTCTGGAGGTACTATAGGTAAAAGATTTTGAGCAGAAGAATTGCCTGTCAATATTATAAAAGATGGTATCAATAGAAATTTAGCTTTAATAAAATAACATCTTAAAATTTTTTTAAAGTTCTTCATTTTATTTACTCCTGAATGAAATTCCGAATTCTATTCTTCTTGGTTCATAGAATCTAGCTGGGTCATATAAAGCGGATTTATTTGCACTTGGTGTTAAAGTATAATCTGGACTACCTGTAGAGTTGAAAACAAATCCATTAACATAATGTGTATTCAAAACATTTATTATCCTCGTAAAAACACTAAAATTGATAAAATTGAAATCGAAATATTTCTCTGCTCGAAGGTCGAGAAGGAAATAAGGAATTTTCCTACCTGAATTTGTTTCTTGTGAAGCACCAAAACCAGAACCAATTTCTGGAGTGTATGGTTGACCAGAACCAAATCTAAAAATAGCACTGATCGAATAATCATTTGGGATTGAATAAATGCTACTTAAATTTATAGTATGACGTTGATCCCAATTGAATGGTAAATCTCTTGGTCTTGGATCCATTCCTGAGGCAGCTCTGTTTGCAGTTTCTCTTGGATCACTAGAGTTACCTTGCGCAAATTGCAATGTATAATCAAGACTGGTATTAAAGTTTGCAAGATTTCTTTGGAATATAGATAAAGTTAAACCATAAACACTTCCAAAATCAATATTTGTAAACCTTGCGTAAGATGCAGCTGTATAAGTGTCAATAAATTCAACTCCTAATAAGTTTCTAATATCTTTATAAAAAAAACTTAATTGAACACCTAAATAATCAGCTAAGGCTTGTTTATATCCGAATTCATATTGTATAGTAACCTCAGGTTGTAAATCTGGATTGCCCATAACTCCATAGCTTATTCCACCAGCTTGTAATTGATCAAGTAAGCTGTAATCTGAATTATCATAAAGAAGATTAAGTCCCGGAAGCTGATAAAAATGACCATACGAAAAATATACCGATGATGATGCTGTTAAAGGAAAGCTGAACCCTAATCTTGGTGCTATTGCAGTTTTGACTTTTGTATTAACTAATTTTGATAAAGGTGCACCAGGAATTGTATTTGCAGGATTAGCTAAATCATTTGGAATTTTAGCAGCTGCATCAAAATACTCAAACCTTATTCCAGCTCTAATAACTAAATCTCCTAGTTCTATTCTATCTTGAAGATAAGAGGCAAATTGCTTTGGATAATAATTTCTCAAACCTGGTAAGCGCGGAAATTGATAAACTGGCTTTAATACTTCTACTCCATTAACATTTGTAGTTACGAAAAAACCAGGAGGTCCAAAAGTTATTTCTGAATACTGTCCTTCTAGACCGAACTCAATCAGATTTACATTATCCATTTGCCAAGTAAAATCACCTTTAATGACCCCAGAATTTGTTTTTTGCTTAAATCTACCTAAATCAACACCTTGAATAATTGCGCCATCTTGATAATTAGCATCACCTTTTGGCTGCCCAGCCTCAAGATATCTTGAATCCATTAGGTCCTTATAAACATAACTTTCATAATTGAAGTAGTTTTGTCGAAAATTTATTTTATAAAACATCATTGGTGAAATTGTATGAGTAACTGTAAGACCGTGCGATAACGAGGTTGAAAAGTTTTTGGGAGTTCCATCAGGGTTTATTCTAAATGCGTGATTATAATATTTTCTCTCAGATTGATTAAAAGTTGCTTGGTAGTTGAATTGAAAATTTTTAAGAGATTGATTAGATAACTTAAATTGTCCATTCCATTCATAGGAATAATTCATCGGGACAAGTTGATTATCACCCGTCGGAGTAAATATTTTTTTCTCAAAATCATTTTTATCTGTTGGTTTAAATTTTCTTATACCAAAAATCCAACTGTCAGAAAGGAAACGTCTACCATTAATAAAAAAAGTTGTTTGAGGTAACCCTGTAGGTCCACTAATAGACAATTGATAATTCTGAATATTAAATGGATTAAATTTATTGTTATTTGGATAACGGCTAACATCAGTTGTAAAATAATCACCGAAATAAGTTTCGCCTGAAACTTCGAATTTTTCAGAACCAGTCTTTAAAACTGCATTTACGACACCAGACATTGCTTGACCAAATTTTGCATCGAAAGTTCCACTAATGACTTGCACTTCCTCAATCATCGATCGGTCAATTTCTAAAATGGAAGAATTATTATAAGGATTTACAACAGATACTCCATCAACTTGATATTGAACCTCTCCTAATCGACCACCTCTAAAATGTCCATCTATTACTCCTGCTTGAAGATTAATTATTTCATTCAAACTTTGAACTGGAAGATTTTTTATATCATCTTTATCAATTGTCGCAACTGAACTAGTTTGATTGAATTCAACTATTGGCTTTTTAGCAACTACAACTACTTCTTCACCAACGATAACTTCAGGTTCCAATATGACATCTAAAGTTTTCGTTTGGTCTGCTGATATTTTAACATTTTCTATTCTTTGAGTCTTATATCCTATATAACCAATTTTTACTGTGTATGAACCTGCTCTGACATTAAGAATTGTATATCTACCATTGAAGTCAGTTGCAGCACCTAAGTTAGTTCCTTCTATAATTACGTTTGCGCTAACTAAGGGTTCTCCATTATTATCTTTAACAATTCCTGTTAATTTGCCTGAAACTTGAGCAAAAGATATGATGCTTAATGCAAACCAAATTAGAAAAGATAGGTTAATATTATTCATAGACTCTCCAATGGAATTGTACAAAAAAAGCAGAGAGTTTATTTACTCTCTGCTTTATCAAATTATTTCAT
>JANWVQ010000073.1 GCA_025056745.1 Ignavibacterium sp. | reverse complement strand
TGAATTCAAAATAGTTGATAATAATAGTAATGATGAGTTTTCATTCTCAATTAATTTCAATAAAATATCAAATCTTCAATTCAATAAATGCTTGATAATCACATCTTTTTTTAGGCAAGAAAAATGAAAAACAATGTTGGACTCGCTCTTTTGCTAAAATATTTGATTTATGATACACAGAAATTAAAACTATTAACCAAAGGTAAAAATTTTATTAAGGGAATAATTCATATTTCCATTTCAAACCTCTCCTGAAAATTTAATAACAAAATCTTTATAAAGTTAATTTTAGAAATGATTTTAATTAGTGAATTAAAAAAGGAAGCTAATAGTAATTGTATAAAAGAAAGTATATAAAAATATTATTGTCAGAGAAAGGCTTAGGCGAATTTTTTGTTCGGGTAGTATAGCATCTTTATGTTTAGACAATAAGATAACATAAATAGTATCAAAAAGTATTTTTATATCATTAAGGAAAGTTATGTTATTTGAATAGTATGAATCCCAGTAATGTAAAATATGAATTGAAAAATCCTTATCTCTATTTATTTGCCATAAACCTGTAATACCTGGTTTAATTTTCATAGAGTCTCTATGTTCATAAACTTTAGGGAAAGAATTTTTGATGATATGAAGGTCTTCCAAAATCAAGGGCCTAGGTCCTATTAAGCTCATTTCCCCCTTTATAATGTTTATCAATTGAGGTAGTTCATCTAATCCAGTTTTTCTTAAAATTTTTCCTGATAAGGTTAAATGAGTTGATAAATGCTCTCTCTTAAGACTATTGTTTGAATTTAATTTTACTGAAGAACTATTTGATTCAACGAGGGTTCGAAATTTGTATATATAAAATACTTGATTATTAAGAGATAAGCCTCTTAATTGTTTAAATACTGGAAATTTTTTAGTCTCGATCCAGACAATAATACCAATAATTAAAAATAGTGGAAAGAGAATAATCAGCAATGATAATGATACAAACAAATCAAATAATCTTTTAAAGTAGGTTTTATACATTTGCCCAGATTTTTGTTGTTCTAAGTTATACTTTAATTAAAACAAAGTCAAATAGAAAAATTTTTCTTGTGATTTAATTTGATAACTAAAAAACAGAATTAATCACAAATTAGTTTAATCATTCGTATGATTTTTTTGAACAACTTTAAAGGTGAGTGTTTGTAAAAGAATAGACTATTAAGTTTCAGTTAATTTTATGTGATTTTATATTACAATTTTTTATGATTCAATACCTCTTCTCGCATTAACTCCTTGTGAGTAATAATGTTTTATTTCTTTCATCTCTGTAATTAAATCAGCATATTCGAATAACTCCTGCGGGCAATATCTTCCTGTAAGAATAAGCTCTGTGTTCTCTGGTTTTAGCTTAATAAAATCAATTATCTCATCTACACTGAAAATCTTAAAGTAATGGCAAACACAAATTTCATCAAGAACAATTAAATCATATTTTTCTTTAATCATTGCATCTTTTGATTTATCTAAGCCTAATCTAATTGCTTGAAGTTCTTCATCTTTTGGATATTCTCTTCTGTAAACGAAATCATCCTTACCAAAAGATTCAACTTTTATTAATCCTTCAAATTTTTTTAAAGATTCAAATTCTGAATACGGAAATTCTTTCATAAAACAAGCTAAATATGATTTTAATCCAAATCCAGCAGCTCGAACTACTTGTCCAATTGCAGCAGTTGTTTTACCTTTTCCATTTCCTGTATAGATCTGAATGTATCCTTTTTTAAGCTTTCTCATAAATGAATTTTTATTTTTGGAAATATTCTAGGGACTTCTTTTTGATAGTTTATGTATTGTTGTCCAAAAATCTTTACTAACTTTTTCTCTTCGTAAATACTTCCAATGTAAAAATAAATAATAAAGCAAATAACTAAAGTTAACCTTGAAACTGTCATTACAGGAATAGATAACAAAATAATTATTGAAAAGAAATAAATTGGATGTCGGGAAAACCTATAAGGACCATCAATTCGAAGTGTTAATCTTTCATCTAGTTCATCTGATGAATAATTCTTATTAAAATATCTTTCAATCTGTGAAATACCCAGAAATTCTTTTACAGAAAAATATTTAGATGAAATGTAAACACCATAAATTCCAAACAAAAAGGGTATAAGCATCAAATATGAGTAGGGCTTCTGAATTCTGTAAATTATTCTATTATCCTCTGGCAAAAAATATAAGATAATTATTAAGCTTAGGATTGAAATTAGATTATAACTCAATCTATAGAACGCAATTTTTTCTTTAAGAATATTTTTAAGTTTTTGTTTAACCCATAATGAAGCTAATATGCTATGAGAAATGCCAAACAGAGAGATTAATAAAACAGTCAATAAAATATCTTTTAACATTCATATTAAATAAAAAGTTAGCATCACTTAAATTTATAAATCTTATGAAAATATCAGATATGTGTTATCACAATTAAAAATATTATAAAACCTGTTTTCTCAGCCTTGCAATAGGTAATTTCAACTGTTCACGATATTTAGCGATAGTTCTTCTTGCAACGTGAATTCCTTCTGATTGTAGGATTTCGGCAAGTTCATCATCACTGTAAGGTTTTCTTTTATCTTCTGAGTCAATAATTTCCTTCAATCTTTCTTTGATGTGTTTATTTGATACTTCTTCACCAGTGTCAGTAGTTAATCCTTCACTGAAAAAGTATTTTAACTCGTGAATTCCCATAGGGCTTTGAACATATTTGCCATTAACAACTCGACTAATGGTTGAAATATCCATACCAATTTCATCAGCGATGTCTTTGTAAATCATTGGTTTTAAGGCTTTGGGTCCCTTTTCAAAAAATTCATATTGTTTTTCAAAAATAGCTTGCATTATTTTCATTAAAGTTTCTCTTCGCTGTTCTATACAAGCAATGAACCATCTTGCTGATTCATATTTTTCTTTTAAGAACTTATATGCACTTTTTTCCTGTTCGCTCTTTTTTCTTCTTTTATTTGATTCAAACATTTCAAGATATTTTTTATTTATCGTTACAGAGGGTAAAGATTTATCATTTAATGTTATAATCCAATTGTCATCAACCTTTTCAATTATAAAATCTGGAGTGATTTGATTGTTATCAAGTAAATCAAATTTACCTTCGCCTGGTTTTGGATTTAGGCCTTGAATAATTTGGAGAGCTTCTTTGAGAGTCTCTTCAGTCAGGTTCATTTTGTTCTTTATAATATCATATCTTCTTCTTGAGAATTCATCGTAATAATCTTCAAGGATTTTTCTTGCTATGTATTTGTAATATTCATCTATTTTTAATTCGTTCAATTGAACAAGAAGACATTCTTTAAGATTTCGTGAAGCAATACCAACAGGATCAAACTTTTGAATCTTTTTCAGAAGATTTTCTGCGGTTTGATAATCAATTTTTATATGTTCAAATAACTCTAAATCATTTAAAATTTCTTTCAAATCCCTTTTCAAATAACCATCGTCATCGAGATTACCAATGATCTCCTCACCAAGAATAAATAGGTCTTCATCATTCAATTCAAGCAGTCTTAATTGTTCGATTAGATGTTCCCTCAAAGATTTTCGTTCAGGCGCAATCGGTTCAAAATTATCTTCATCTTTACTTTTATTTAACCATTCAGGATCAGAATCGTATTCATTCATAAAATCTTCTATACCAAATTCTTCATCAGAAGTATTTTCATTTTCAGAATATTCATCTTCTGCTTCAATTGTTTCCTTTTCGGGTTCTAATTCTTTTTCCTCCAGTTCTAGTTCCGTTTCTTCGATTAAGAGAGGATTCTGTTCAAGTTCTGTTTTTATTCTTTGCTCCAAAGCTAAATTATTTAGTTGTAATAATTTTTGAAATTGTATTTGTTGCGGTGTTAGTTTTTGACTTAAAGATAATTTTTGATTTATAGTAAGCATAATCTTTACCTAGAATTCTTTTCCATTAGTTTTGAATACCATTTTTCTCCGTATAATCTTATTAAAGAATCTTTACAAAATTCAGCTATGGATTTATCCTCTTTTTTGCCCATCTCTAAAGCTGGTTCACATTGACTAAATTTTTCATATCTAAGTATATCACCACCGAATTTTGTAATTCTAATTGGGAAAAGATGACAAGAAATTGGTTTTCTGAAATTTATTTTTTTATCTAAAAATGCTTTTTCAATTGCACATTTAGCGATATCACCTTCGTAGTAAACAAAAACGCATTCTCTTTGGTCAATACTTTTAATAAATAATCCTTCCTTTTTGAATTCATAAAAGCCAGATTTTTTTATTTCATTGACATTTTCTTCACTCAGATATTCGAAAATAACATCTAAAACTTCTTCAATTTTGTTTATTTCATTTTCTTCAAGAGGAGCTCCGAAATCACTTTCAAATGTGCAACAAGCTCCTTTGCAATTTTTCAAATCGCATACGAATTTTGTTGTTAAAATTTCTTTGCGAACTAAGACATTATCTACATCAATTAAATTATTGAATAACACAAGCTCTCTAATCTTTTATGTAAATA
>JANWVQ010000034.1 GCA_025056745.1 Ignavibacterium sp. | reverse complement strand
ACTCTAAAGGCTACATTTTATTCTCAACCAGCTCTTATGCCAGGAAGAAACGGTAATGTTTGGAGACCAAAAGCAGTGGTAAAAAATGAAAATGATAGTGGAGTAAATGTTACAGGTAATTGGACAAGCTATCCAATGGCTGGATTCAATGGACAAATCATAAGAACAAATCAAACTTCCCAAAATGCTTTTATTGAATACACATTAACTATTCCTTTCAGTGCACATTTTGATCTGTATGCTTATTTAGTTCCAAATACTACCTGGACTCAACTAGCAAGATATGTTATATATACAGATACAGATTCAATTGAAGTTATAATTGACCAATCAAATACAAATAAAAAAGGATGGCAGAAAATTGCTACAGTTTATTTAACTCAAGGAACAAAAAAGGTATTGAAGATTGATAATAAATATTTAGAAAATGGTCGATGGTTAGTCGCAGATGCGATGATGATTATGATTAATAGAAAACTTTCTCCAAATGTGATTGTTACAAACAATGATGAAAATTATGAAAATAATCTGTTAATCCCGAAAGAATTTTTATTAGAACAAAACTATCCAAACCCATTTAATCCAAGCACTCGTATTATTTGGCAATCTCCAATTAGCGGACATAACTTATTAAAAGTTTACGATATACTTGGAAACGAAGTTGCAACATTAATTGATGAGTATAAAGAAGCTGGGAAATATGAAATTGAATTTAACGCTGCAGATAATCGTCGAGGTGTGTCTCTTCCAAGTGGAGTTTATTTTTATCAATTACGTGTTTTAGATTATGTTCAAACAAAAAAGATGATTCTGCTGAGATGAACTGAAATGAACATTCTTAAAACTTTCAAAATAAATGAGAGAGAACATTTATTAAATCTACCAGAGTTGATTTTTCATTATTCATATTTCTCCAATTCTTGGAATTTACTCAATGATAAAAAGAGCTGATGCACTTGATGCACTTCGCGGATTTGCAATCATAACAATGATTCTTTCAGGTACTATTCCATTTTCAGGACCTGCAGCATTACCTGGATGGATGTATCACGCTCAATTACCTCCACCTAATCATACTTTCAATCCAAATGTTCCTGGAATTACCTGGGTTGACTTAGTATTTCCTTTCTTCCTTTTTTCAATGGGAGCTGCATTCCCTTTTGCTCTGAAGAAGAGAATTGAGCAAGGTGCATCTTATCTGAAATTAATTTTGCAATCAATTCAGCGTGGATTTCTGCTTGTTGTGTTTGCTCTTTTTCTTCAACACTCAAAGCCTTATGCACTCAGTGGTAATCCAGAAACATTTCATTGGATAATTGGATTAATTGGATTCATAATATTATTTCTTATATACTATCGTTATCCTTTATCATTAAATAAAAAATTAGTACTTCTGATAAAAGTTTTAGCTGGTATTGGAGGAATGATTTTATTTTCTCAGTTGACATATACTAAAGGGCAAGGATTTCTTCTCAGTAGAAGCGATATAATAATATTAGTTCTTGCAAATGTTGCTCTATTCGGAAGTATTATTTGGTTATTTACTCAAGAGAAAATTTTAATTCGTTTAGGAATACTTGCTTTCTTACTCGCGTTCAGAATTACACACAACATTGATGGAAGTTGGACGAAAATTATCTGGGATGCAACACCACTTCCTGAAATTTATAAATTTTATTTTCTTCAATATCTGTTTATAGTAATTCCGGGAACAATTGTCGGAGATATTTTTTACAAATGGATGAAAACAGAATCTGAATCAAGTGTTAAAGAGAAAAAATTAATTCCGGGCTTTTTATTTATTCTTAGCATTTTAGTTATTATTTGGAATTTATTTGGACTTTATTCGAGAATGCTTTTAATGAATTTATTAGGAAATATTGTTTTACTTCTTGCTATTTATTTTTTGATTAAAGATTCCAAATCTGAATTATTTGGTTTTTACAAAAATCTCTTTCACTGGGCAGTATTCTGGTTATTACTTGGACTATCATTCGAATCTTTTGAAGGAGGAATAAAGAAAGATCCGTCAACATTAAGTTATTATCTTGTTACAACAGGACTTGCAATCTTTTGTCTAATAGCATTTTCTATTATCGCTGATTACTTTAGAAAGCAAAAGTATATTCAGCTTTTAATTGATAATGGACAAAATCCAATGATTGCATACTTATCTAATAGTCATATCATTATGCCACTTCTTGCAATAACAGGATTATCTTCTTTACTCAATGCAATGCTAATTAATCCTTGGTTAGGTTTTTTGAAAGGATTGATTGTTACATTATTTGCTGCTTTTATAACAAGTTTGTTCACCAAGAAAAGAATATTTTGGAGAAGTTGAACTGAAATTATTGTTGTAGAAAATTCTGATTAATTTTTATTCTGTTCTATCTTTTGATGACAAATGTCTGAACCAAAAGTAATATAATCCTGCTGATAGAATAATCAATAGTATTCCTAAGTACAAAAGCAAATCTAATCGTTTCAACACAATAGTCATTCCGGTTAAAAATAACACTATCTGCCAGGGCAATGCAAAGCAAACCGCAATTATATCACGCCTGTTTTCAGAATTTATTTCAGATTTCTTTTCATTAGGTAAAATTGATTTTATTGGTTTCCAAAAACCAAATGGTCTTGTTGTTTTATAAAAATTTATTAAAACTTCTTTGTTAGTTTTTTCAGTTAAGATTGTTCCTAAAATTGTTGCTGTAAAAGAAGATAAAACCAGGATAGCGAATGATAAGTACTCTGTTGCATTGGGATAGAAAATTTTTTGAAGAATAGCTGTTCCCATCCCAAAAATTGTTCCGATAGTAAAACCGTAACCATTCATTCGCCACCAATACCATCTTACCAAAAGAGGGATAATCATTCCAGCACCTAAACCCATTGTTAACCATCCCCAGATTTCATTTATACTTTTGATACCTGAAGCGAGAAACAATCCAAACAGAACTATTAACAAAGAAGAAACTCTGCTATGAAAAATCAGTTTTTTCTCATCAGCTTTTGGATTTATAAACTCCTGATAAATATCTCTTACCCAATATGATGCACCTGAATTTATCAAAGAACTGAAAGTGGACATTGCAGCAGCCATTAGTCCTGCAACTAATAATCCTTTCAGTCCTGTTGGAAGAATATTAAAAATCACTGTTGGTAAAACTTTTTCAGGATCAGATATAATTGCACCTGAGCTAACTCCATAAGAAATCCCTAACACTGCGATAGCACCAATAAAGGGCCAGCGAAAAGAAAGAAGAAAAATCCAAAATAAAGAGAGTAATCCTGCATCTCTGTCGCTTCTTGCAGCAAAAAATCTCTGAGCCATATATCCACCAGTCCCCGCGCTTCCTTCAATTATTACTTTAATCAAATAAAACAACAAAGCGATACCAAAAAGATTATAAATTGAATAAGAAGAATTTTCAGGGAAACTTAATTCCCACGTTGGTAAAATACTTGTCCAAATATTCTTAGTAGTTTGAATAGACTGAAAGCTTCCATCTTTCAAAGGAACAGAGATAGAGAATGACTCAGGAATGCTTGCTGAAAATAATGCAATCGAGCAAACAATGATTATCATAACAAAAATCAGGATACCTTGAAAAACATCTGTCCAAACAACACCTTGTAAACCACTTGCGACAGTATAGAGAGTAGTTAAAGTTATTATAATTGCAGCAGCCCAGAACTCAGAAGATAATCCAAAATAATCGGGAATTTTTAACACATCACCTATAAACTTTCCGGCACCAACAGCAAAGTAAGAAACGATAGCAATTGTTATAATTAAAGTTGAAACCGCAGAAATAATCCGGGCTGATTTACCTTGAATACCATCTCCGAATCTATAAGTCATCCATTCTGATAAAGTCATAACTTTTGAGCGCCGTGTCCATTTGCCCATAAATATCATAAGAAAAGCCATAATCAGAACAAGTCCACCACGCATTTCAACGAAAAAGCCGACTGCACCGAAAGCATAAATCAAAGCAACATTTATCATTGTCCCGCTTACATCAAAGTTTGAAGCCATTCCGGAAGCACCCAATGCCCACCAGGGAATTTTTCTGTTACCAAGAAAGTATGAATCTATTCCTGTCGAAGCTCGCTTCTCAAAATAAAAACCGATTACAGAGATGATTATCAGATAAGCAGCAACAATTATTAAATCAATAAAACCCATATTATTTTTAATCTTAATTCGGTTCTTAAAATAATTATAAATTCAGTTTTAATGTCAAAATTCAAAATAAATTTTTATAGTTATAAACAATCTATCTGATATTCATAGAAGAAAAATAAAATGTTTAACATATTAAGTAAATGAGAAGGAATTATTATTAAGAGTCTAACTTTAAAGTAGGAAGATATTTTTATTGTTGAGAAAAACTGAAGGATGCTGTCTTAAAGAAAAAAAATTTACTTGAATATCTTCTAAAAATTAAAGTTCATATCATTTAAGACAGCATCGGTAATTTAAGATTAGAAATTAAAACTCATCCATTCCAGTATCTTCTCTTTGACGTCGTTCTCTTTCTCTTGTTTGACTTGATGTATCTAGTCTATAAGTTATACCAATATAAGCAACTCTTGATTCCATCTTCCTTAATGATGTAGTAAAGAAGTTGGTTCCATAAGTTTCTGATTCCCATTTTCTTGTATTGAAAACATCACTTAATCTGAAAAGAACTGATAATTGTCCATTAAGAAAATCTTTCTTCATAGCTATGTCAGTAGAAAATTGCTCTTTCGATTTCGTTTGTCCCATAAAATTAGGACCTTCATAATTTAGATTTACTTGAAAATTAAAATCCCTTGAAGGCATATATGTAACATTTAGTTTGCCTATCCAACTGTTTGATGAGTTTGAAATATCTAAACCTTCAAATTCATTTTTGAAGTAGGTAAAACTTGAATTTGTTCTAAGCCAATCAAAAACTGGCGAGCTAAAAGTTATTTCAGCACCATAGGATAAACGCTTTGCTAAATTTTTCCACGTTGTCTCAGTTACTCCGTCTGGTCTGATAAATGTATAGTTCATAATAGCATTTTGTGTATAACGATAAAATAATGATGAGGTCAGAGCAGCTCTACCAAATAATTTTGAATACCCAAATTCAAGTGAATTGATATATTCAGGATCTAACTGAGGATTTCCATAAGAAATGTTTAGTGAATCAGAGCGATCGACGTATGGATTAAGAATTCTATTATGTGGTCTTTCTACTCGTCTGCTGTAACTAAGTTGAAGTTCCTGAAAATCTGGCAAACCCTGAACAAGATGAATTGTTGGATAAACAGAGAAATAATTTTTATTAAAACCAACGGTTGTATTTTTTTCATAACCACTGACATTTGTTTGCTCTGCTCTTATACCAACTTGATATTGAAACTTTTCATAATTGTTTGAATAAATTCCATAGATTGCGTAAATATTTTCTTTAAAGTCAAAATTAGTTTTTCTTGTAAGATCTGCTATCCAATTATTTGAATTATAATTATAGTTAAGATAGTCATTATTTGACTTAAAGTTTCTTAAAGAAATTTTAAATCCGGTTTCTATTCTTCCAAAATCAATAATTGGATTTATATAATTTGCTTGAATAGTCCATTGAATATTGTTGTTATTTGATAATCCTTTTTGCAGAAGTGGATTTGGCAAAGGATTCATATTTAAGTCAAAATTTGTTTGTCTAAAATTTTCATCTCTTTTCATTCTAAAGTTACCGAGAATTATATCAGCTGTAAATTCAGCTCCCGGATTTGAAAATGTTCTTCTATAGCTCAAAGTATTCTGAAGAGCATTCATTCTTCTATCGTTGTCACTCTCTCTTTGAAAATATCTTGTCATAATTTGATTTGAATTCAATGTAGTATTTTCAACAAAACTCGTGTTATCAAAACCGCCGCTTCTTAATCTTGATGAAAATGTAAGTGTATTAAAATCATCAATTATATAATCAACTCCAGCAGAAATATTATTTCCAAAATGATTTAATGAACCGTTACTAACTTGATTTAGATAAGCATTATTGCCACCTAATAAGTTTTCTCTGATAGAATTACCATTATTATCCGTATTATTTGCTCTTGAGTCAATTGATGCGAAAAAGTTTAATGATGAAATTCTATAATTGAAATTCAAAGAACCATTAAATTTATTCCCTGTTCCACCAGTCAAACTAATGTTACCATTTAATCCGCCATCTCTTTTCTTTTTGAGAATTATATTCAAAATCCCACCTGTTCCTTCAGGATCATATCTTGCTGAGGGATTTGTAACTAATTCAACTGATTCAATTTGACTTGCAGGAATGTTTGAGAGTACATCGCCACTTCCTAATCCTAGTAATTCACTTGGTTTTCCATCAATTAGAATCCTAATATTCTGATTGCCTCGATAACTAATATTTCCATCTGCATCAACAGTGACTGATGGAATATTCTGAACGACATCCACAGCAGTTCCGCCAACAGTTGTTAGATCTTTTTCAACATTTATAACTTTCTTATCGAGATTGTTGATTATTACTTCTTTTTCTCCAACAACTACAACATTTGATAAATCTATTGTTTTTTCATCTAATGCAATTGTTCCTAAATCTAAATTTAATCTTTGTGGAGTAAGTCGAACTGAGTCTAAGGTTCTTGTTTCGTAACCAATATAAGATGCTCTTAATTTATAGAAACCAGGCTGAACATTTTCAAGTTTGAACTTACCTTCTTTATCTGTAATTGTCCCAGATACCATACTTGAATCTCTGAAGCGAAGCAACACAACATTGCAGTATTCGATTTTCTGTTTAGTTTGTGCATCAATAACTTGACCAGAGATAGTTCCTCTTAAATTTGAATTCTGAAAATTCTGACGATTAAAATTTCTATCTTGAGATAAAGCATAAAGAGAAAATATTATTAAAAAGAAAAACGAAATTTTTGATACAAAATTCATAATTCACCATAGTTTTTTTTGTTAGACATACTTTCAATAACAAAAGTTTAATAATAAGAATTCAACAGATAATAATTCGAAAAAGAACTTAATTTATAATAATTCCAAGGTTAAAGATTCTTCAAATAATCTAAACCACCTAATAAATTCATTTGCCTTAAAACCCAACTTTGTCTTGCTCTTACGTAACCTGATGGTCTTTCAATTTGGAATCTTTTGGGATTTGGCAAAACAGAGGCAATTAAAGCAGCTTGTGAGGATGTTAATTTACTTGCATCTCTTTTAAGATAAATTTTAGAAGCTGAAGCAACGCCAAATGTCATATCTCCAAGTTCTATAATATTCATATAAACTTCTAATATTCGTTTTTTGTCCCAAAGAGTCTCAATTAATAAAGTAAAATAAGCTTCAATTCCTTTTCGAACAAATGATTTCCCTTCCCAAAGAAAAAGATTTTTTGCTAACTGTTGACTTATAGTACTTGCGCCTCTAATTCTTTTCCTATAGAAGTTTTCTTTTAATGCTTTCTTTATTTGTTCAAAGTCAAAACCATAATGACTAGGAAAATTCTGATCTTCGGCGGCAATTAATGCAAGAGGAACATATTTAGATACTTCATCATAATCAATCCAAGAATTACTAATTAATTTAAATTCTCCATCTAAAAAAGCTTCAATCTGTCTTTGAAACATAATCGAACTAAAAATTGGATTGATCCATCTCATAAAAAAAATAATCAATATACTCGCTATGAAAACATAAAGCCAAAACTTAAAGAATGATTTTATTATTAAACTTATTCTTTTTATAAAGGATATTTTATTCATATTACTTTCATCATTTTTCTATGGAACAGGATCATATCCACTTTTTCCCCAAGGATGACATTTTGATATTCTTTTAACTCCAAGCCAGAGGCCTTTTATTAAACCATATTTTTCTAATGCCTCCTTAGTATATGCGGAGCAAGTCGGAACAAACCTACAAGATGAAGGGAATAAGGGAGAAATAAAAAGTTGATAGATCCTTATCAAAAAGATTAAAGGTATTGCCAAGAGTTTTAGCACCTTATTAGTTAAATTAGAAAGAGTCAAATTAAAATTATATTAAGTTTATTGAATTTAATATCAAAAATAATACTGTTATTCAACTTATCATTAAAGCTTTTTAAGATGAAACTTAAATTTATCATACTCGTTTTAATGTTGATTCTATGTATTTTTTTCGTCACACTCGATAAAAGCGAAGGTATGCGGAGACTTGCTTTATCAATTATAAATCCTTATAGCCCACTTGAAGCATCAGAAAAAACTAATATCAACTCAGAGGAAAAAGTTTGGAAAGACCCAAGGGGATTATTCCCAATCTTTGCATTCAATCTTCCTGACAGTTCTAAAAATTTAAGTGAATCATTGAGGATTATTGAAAGATGCGGAATAAATATTATAATAAATGGAAATTATAGCTGGATGCCAAACCCTTATAAAATTAAAGATGCTTTTGAAAAGTTAGGACAGACAAATCTTAAATGGCTTGTAGTTTTAGAAAATGAATGTAAAGATGATTTTGTTTACTGTAATTCAAATGATAAAACAAATAAAAATATTACTGATCTGTTAAAGACTTTTAACAAGAGTTTTGTTTATGGTTATTATATCTGGGATGAACCTGGAAGAAATATTCAATATTGCTCTCCATTCAACTTAAAACCAAATGATGATTTTGTTGATATAAATAGAATGTCAATTCAGATTCGAGCCGATAGTTCATTAAATGATAAATTAGATTTTGTAAATCTATTTCCAACATATTGGGAAGGGACAAAAACTTTTCAAGATTATGAGAAATACATTGATGCTTTCATTAATTCAATGACATTCAAACCTCAGGTATTGTGTTTTGATCATTATCCATTTCTGAAAGAAGAATTCGGAGGATTCAGAAAAGACTTTTTTGCAAATCTTGAAATTATTCGTAAAAAATCTTATCAATACAATATTCCTTTTTGGATGATAATTCTCTCAAGTGAACATTTAGATTATAAAAATCTTACCTTCGAAGAAATTTCTTTTCAAGCATATTCTGCTTTGGCTTATGGTGCAAAAGGAATTGGATATTACATTTTCTCAAAAAGTTGGGAACATTATGGATATAGATCTTGGATCTTTGAAAAAAATTTTGACGACTCTTCATTACCTGATTCTCTTTATGGAGAACTTTTTCCTTCTGTTAAAAATTTAAACTTTAGAATTCAGAGTATTGGTAAGTTTTTAATCGACAAATACAACTATGATATAATTCATCTTTCCAACGGTCCAAATAATCAAAATATGATTCAACCAAAATTTATTTCAAACGATTCTTTATTTGTTATTGATAAGGACTTTTCAGATAAAGATGTTTTTGCGGGACTATTCGGTGATGAAAATGAAGCGAGTAAAAAGTATATCTTACTAGTAAATAAAAATTTCGAATTAAAAAGAAAAATTTATTTACGTCTCAAAAAAAATGCTGAAATCAAAAAATTTAACCCTTCAGAAGGAAAGTATATTTATCTTAAAAAAGCAAATGAAATACTCATTGAAATACCTCCAGCCTCTGGTGAGCTTTTCGAATTTAAGTTTGATGACTTTAAATAACTTTACATTTCTAACCTTTACTAATAGTGTTATATTTGGACTTAGTTTTTAACTTAATAAGAACAAGGTTATGATAAAAGAGAAAGAAAACAAATTTGAAAATCTTTTAATCAAACTACTAAAGCACAAAAAGATTATAATAATAAATGTTACAATTTTGACTCTTGCAGCCGTAATAGTTAGTTTACTTTTACCTAACAAATATGAGGCTCAAGCTTCTTTCATTGCTCCTAAGAAAAAAGGACTCTTCGGTGATGTGGCGGGATTCTCAAGTACGATTAGTAATCTTTCCAGAGTTCTTGGTGGCAGATTAGGTAATGTAAGTGAAGAAGCATACAATTACCTCGTTATACTTCAAAGCAGAACAGTTGCAGAGAAAGTTATAGACAAATTCAACTTAAGAGAAGTATATGATTTTGATCCTGATGATCCAATTGAAGATGTATTAAAGGAGCTTGATTATTATGTTGATTTCAATATTGAAGATGAAGGGAATGTCGTTGTATCTGTTGTTGATAAAAGTCCTAAACGAGCAGCTGATATGGCAAATTATTTCGTAGAACTTGTAAATGAATTAAGTATTGAATTTTCTATACGAGAAGCAAAGAACAATAGAGAATTCATAGAGAAAAGATTTTTGGAAATAAAAAAAGATATTTATTTAATTGAAGACAGTCTGAAAAGTTTCAGTGAAAAATACAATGTTCTTGAAATTAAAGAGCAGGTAAAAAGTGCAATTGGTTTTGCTGCGGAGCTAAAAGCCCAAACTGAAATGGCAAAGATTGAAAGAGATTTACTCAAAAATAATTATGGAGCAGATCATCCTGCAGTTAAAAATGCTGATATGAAACTTGCAGAATTAAATAAAAGACTTGCTATACTTGAGAAAGGTGAAAATAAAAAGTTGGAATCATCAGTTAACTTTTTTATTCCTTTCCAACAAGTTCCAGAAACTGGGATAGAATACATTAGATTGATGAAAGAATATGAAATTCAATCAAAACTACTAGAATTTATTTATCCACTTTATGAACAAGCAAAAATAGAGGAGCAGAAAAACATACCTGTCGTTTTAGTTGTTGATGAAGCTAAGCCACCCCAGAAAAAAACTTCTCCAAAGCGTAGTCTTATTGTTATTGCAACATTTATTTTTTCTTTCTTTGCAGTTTCAATCTATGCTCTATTAAAAGAATCTTTCTTAGAAATTCAAAAAGATGAAGAAAGATATAAAAAGATTCAAGAAGGAATAATAAACCAGATAAATATCTTTTCTAAAAGTAAAAAGAATGACAATACTCAGTGAGATTAATAAAATAAAATTCCTAATTCTTTTTCAAATCTTAATACTGATTTTATCAGCAAAGTATAATTTTATTCCATTTTATTTAACTGCAGGATTTTTATTTCTTTGTTGGTTAATTTATTATACTTTTAATAATCCTGCTTCAATAATTTATATTTTAATTTTTTCTGCTTTTATTGATTCACTTTTCCCTTTATCCGATGACATTTATGGACCCTCAATTCTTGTTTTAGAGATACTATTAGTAATCTTTGTAGGAGTAATCACCATAAGATTTTTTTCAGATATTCATAAATTGAAAAATATTCCTAACTATATTCTCAACTGGATACCATATTTAGCTTGGTCCTTAATAATTGGACTAATTGTAGCTGTAGATAAATATCGTGTAATTTCTTTCTGGAAAAATTACTTCGCTGGTTTTTTTATCTTCTCTTTAACATATTATTCGATAAAAAATAAAGATCAACTAAAATCCTTAATTGTTGCTATTATTTTATGGGGAGTTACTCTCTCTTTATTGGAATTCAAAGTGCTAATAGAACTTGGTGGATTTTCAAAAGGCTTGGTAGGATTATTCATTGAGAAAAATTTATTAAATGTAGGTTGGGGTCAGTCGAATTATCTTGCAGCCTTCTTTGTTTTGATCATTCCATATTCAATTGGTTATCTTCTTTATGTCAATAAAAAATCAACAAAATTTTATATATCATTTGCTATTCTGATAATGTTTTTTGCTTTGATTTTAACTTTGTCACGAGGAGGTATTCTAGCTTTGATTATTTCTCTTTCAATTCTTTCCCTAAGGTTTATGAATGCAAAGTTTTTATTAACCTTTTTAGGAATATTATTAGCAGCTGCTTTAATCTTAGCATTTAATCCACTTACTTACGTTCTAATTGAGAGAATTTCTGCTTTAGAGGCAAGTGGTTCATTTTATTCAAGAATTAATTTTTATATTGATGTATGGAATGCATTTTTGAAAAATCCCCTTACTGGGGTTGGATTTGGGAATTTAAGTTATTACGCTATTTTCATCTTTCCTAAAGAAGTTTCTCCATCAGCTCATAATATCTTGCTTGGAGCTTTGGGAGAGATAGGAATTATCGGAACAATTTTTTATTTCTCTTTGATATTTTCTGTTCTCATAGCTATCTATAAACGTTACAAAGCTGAAACTAATGATTACTTGAAAATTTTAAGATGGTGTTTTTTTATCTCAATAATTGGTGCACTAATTCATACACTTGTTGAACCCACCCTTGATAGTATGCACTTTTCATTGATTTTCTGGATAATTGCGGCAATCAATCTTAAATTAGATTTGTTCACTCAAAACGAAACTCAAGTAGAAAAATCATAAATTTATGAGTTCGGAAAATTCGGTAATTATTAATAATTCAATTTCAAAAAATACTTTTTACAATTTTCTTGGATTTTCACTTCCACTCTTTTTCGCAATTTTCTTAATCCCAATAATAATTAACAAATTAGGAACCGAAAGATTTGGGCTTCTTAGTTTAGTTTGGGTTTTAATAGGATACTTCAGTTTTTTTGATTTAGGTATAGGAAGAGCATTAACAAAAATTATTTCTGAAAAGATTGGATTAAAAAAAACAAATGAAATTCCTACATTATTCTGGACTTCTTTTATAATTACATTTTTAATCAGCTCTTTATTTTCAATAATACTTTACTTTTTTTCAAATGATCTTATAAATAGGTTTTTAAAGATTTCCTCAGAATTAAAAATTGAAGCGATATTGTCATTTTATCTTTTACTTTTAATATTACCATTCGTAGCAACAACTGCAGCATTAAGAGGAATTTTAGAATCTTATCAGAGATTTGATATAATTAATATTATAAGATTATTTCTTGGAATAACTAATTTTTTAATCCCTGCAATAGTGATTCAATTTAAAAATGATCTTTTTTATGTTGTTGCTTACTTAGTCATTTTCAGAATAATTGTTTGGATAATGTTTTTTGTAGGAGCATTGAAAGTTGATAAGCAATTAAAAAATTTTAGCATAAAGATTAGTTTCATCAAACCAATTTTCAAGCTCAGCAGCTGGATGACAATTTCTAATCTGACTATTCCAATTATGGTTTATCTAGACAGAATATTAATTGGTGCAATGATTTCAGCTGAAGCCATTGCATATTATGCAACTCCTTACGAAGTAGTTACAAAATTGTGGATTATTCCAACAGCAATAACTGGAGTTTTATTTCCAAATTTCTCAATGAATTATGTCGTTGATAAAAATTATACAGTATCTCTTCTAAAAAAATCTACCAAATATGTAACATTATTCCTATTGCCAATTATATTAATACTTATTTTGTTCTCAGACTACATTTTAACGGTTTGGTTAGGAAAAGATTTTTCAGAGAAAAGTTTTGTTGTAATGAGGTTTATTTTACTTGGCGTCTTTTTTAATTGTATTGCTCAAATATTATTTTCCTTTATTGAAGGGATTGGAAAACCAGATGTCACCGCCAAACTTCAATTAATCGAATTACCCCTCTACATCGTTTTAATGTATTACTTTACTAAAAACTATAGCATAGTTGGTGCCTCTTTGGTCTTTATGTTGAGAATGTTGATTGATTTTATCTTGCTTTCTGCAATTGTTAAAAATATAACAAGAATAAAATTTTCTACTCGTTTTAATTTTAAGCAATATGTCCTCTCTGCAACAATATTAGTTTCTTTTGCTCTTATCTTAATTGAAGATTTTTTAATTAAAATTTTATTATCATTAATCATATTTACATTCTTGATCTTTTTAATATGGTACTATTTCATAGAGTTTGAAGATAAAAAGAAATTATGGACTTTACTAAAGGTATTGCTATTAATGAAAAAAGAAGAAGTATTATGACTGGGACAAGAACTATATCAATTGTAATTATCAACTACAATCTTGCTGATCAGGTTAGAAATTGCGTTTATTCTCTTTTGAGGTTTTGTAATCCAAGGGAATATGAATTAATTCTTTTTGAAAATGGCTCAACTGAAAATTCAATTGAATCACTAGTTGAAGAATTAAAAACTAATTCTGAATTGAATTTGAAGTTTATAAAATCCGATATTAATCTTGGATTTGGTAAGGCGTGTAACAAAGCAGTTGAACACTCTGATTCAGAAATTCTTTTCTTCTTAAATCCTGATACACTAATAGAAAATGATTTGATTTCTCTGATTAACTCACAAATCGTTCCGGAAATTTATCAAAGAAATGTAATTGCAGGTTTGAAAGTTAATTCTAATTTATTGTTTGATTTCTCTGCAGGATATTTTCCAAATTTATTCTTTGAGTTTTTGAACATATTCTTATTAGGAAGGTTTTTTGAAGCATTTTTGATTAAAGTGAAAACTCTCTTTACCCAAAAACCTTTATTAACTGATTGGGTAATGGGGTCTGCAACAATTTTGAGAAAAGATTTATTCGAAAAAATTAACGGATTTGCGCCAGAATATTTTCTCTATTTCGAAGAAATGGATTTATGTAAAAGAACTAAAGATTTAGGATTTGAAGTAAAATACTTTCATAATATTGAAGTTAATCATCTTGGAAGTGTTGGTTCGAAAAAGAATTATTATTTTTTTACTAAAATGTTTTATAAAGGAAAACTTATTTTTCTTAAAAAACATAATACTGAGATAAAATTCAAATTATTTACTTTTTTCATAAGATTACATTTTTTTTCTCAGATTCTTTTATGGTCAGCGTTGCGAATTAAGTCAAAAAGAATTTCAGCTGAAAAAATTAAAGCATTCAAAGAGTTGCTAAAATATTTAAATTGCCCCGAAAAAATTTCAAATAATTTTATTGATTAATGAAGATTGCAGTAAATCTTTTACCATTCAGAGAAAAACTGGCAGGAGCTGGTCGTTATGCTCAAAAAATCTTGAAAGAATTAGTTGATCTTGATAATTCAAATCAATATTATTTATTCATATCAGAAATTGGTAAAGTTAATTTCAATTTTAGTAAATCCAATATAAATTACATTATCGCTGATTTTAATCCTGAATCAGTTCTTTCCCGAATTTTTTATGAGCAATTTATTTTTCCTATTAAGTTAAGGAAACTGAAACCTGATATAATTTTTACTCCATCCGTTGCTATTCCAGCATTTTATAAAGGTCGATTTTATACGACAATCCACGATTTGGCTTACAAAAGAGTAAAAAATAAGTATCCACTTTTGAGAAGAATTTACGTGGCATTTGTAACTAATCTTGCTGTAAGCAAATCAGAAATTATCTTTACTGTTTCGAATTTCTCTAAAAAAGAACTCATAGAAGAATTTGGAGACAAAAAACAAATAATAGTTACTTACAATGCTGTTGATGAAAACTTCTTTAGAAAATTTTCCGAAGAGGAAAAAATAAGTTTTAGAAAAAAATATAATCTCCCTGAAAAATATTTTCTTTATGTTGGAGCAATAGAGCCTGGCAAAAATCTAGACAAATTATTCTTAGCATTTGGGGAATTTTTAAGAGAAAACCCTGACTATTTTCTCGCCATCACATCTGGAATAAAATGGAAAGAGAACGAGCTTTTGGGTCTAATTAATAAGCTTGATATTGAAAAAAATATTATTCTTTTACCTTACATTTCGGAATTGGAATTGCCATTACTTTATCGTTGTTCAAAGGCTTTGACTTATTTGTCATCTTATGAAGGATTTGGATTACCTGTTTTGGAAGCTATGGCTGCAGAAACTGCGGTGATAACATCTAAATCAGAAGCGATAAAAGAGTTCTCTCAAGATTCTGTTTTTTCTGTAAATCCAGTTAATGTTGAAGAAATAATTGAAGCTTTTAATAGAATTATCAATTATGAATCTGAAGTGAAAGAAAAAATATTTAAGTCAAAAAGTATTGCTGAAAAATTAAGATGGAAAAACTCAGCACAAATAATTTTAGAACAGTTTAATAAAATAGACTGATGAATACTGAAAAAAATATAGATGTTTCTGTTGTAATTATATCTTGGAAGATGAGAGATCTTCTGAATAAATGTTTGGAGACTCTTTATCATTGTACTAAAGAAATAAATTTTGAAGTTATTGTTATAGACAACGACTCGCAAGACGGTACTTATGAAATGGTAAAAAATAATTTTCCTCAAGTAAGGTTAATTAAGAATTC
>JANWVQ010000026.1 GCA_025056745.1 Ignavibacterium sp. | reverse complement strand
TAGTTATGAAGTATCGGTTATAGAAGATGATGAAGAAAGAAGATTATTAGATGAACATTTTATAAACACTATAGGGAAAACTTATAGTGAGATAGTTAGAATATATAAATTCAAAGATGAGGATTATAACAAAGTCTTAAGAAAAAGATTAGAGAAAGAGATAGAGTTACTTAAACGAAATATAGATAATGATGATGACGATGATTATTTCAATAAATTAATAAATCCAGATAAAGATCCAGAAGATGATAAATAAAAGGAGGTAAAATGGAATTAAAAGGATTAAAAATACCAGATTTAATAGAAAAAGTTGAAGTAGTTTTAATCGAACCATCCCAGGGGGACAAGTAGTGGAATTGACCCGTCAGAGGTCGGGCAACCAACTAAAGTTGGTTGGACTGTTTCTGCGAAACGAAGTGGAGCAGTCCCGAAAGCATTTCGGGATAATCGAACCATCCCAGAGGGACAGGTAGTGGAATTGACCCGTCAGAGTTGACTGTTTTTGCGAACCGAAATTGAGCAGTCAAGAAGCACTTCAAGATAATTGAACAATTCAATAGGAAAAATAAATGATATGATTCGGCAGAGGTAAGCAATAAAATCAATTAGATTAGATGTTTATATTTTTTGATGAGAATTTATAAGAAAGTGATTAGTTTAATGCGAGAAGATTATCAGCTAAAAAAAATATAGATTAAAGAAATATCGAATTAAGATATAACACCTATCGAAAAATTTAGTGACTTTGCGTCTTAGAAAGATACAAGTTTTTTATTTAACAACAAGATTGTACATATAAAACACTGATTGAGTATTTATGCTTTCTTACTTTACTTCTTCTCTTTGATATTTACCGTCTGAAATGTGCTTTGCAGTTAAAAATGCTAATTCTACTATAGTTTCAAAAAGATTTGGATTTAATGTTTCAACTGTATCTGTTGGTAAATGAAGATGATCATAACTGTATTTAGAAACAAAATAAAGACAAGGAATTCCCACTTTATGAAAGGCTTCTGCATCTGCACCACCATTCGCCCACGTATCATTCACCATTAAGTTAAATTTTTCTTTATCAATTTGCTTAGCAACTTGCCATAATTTTGGTGAACTCAATCCATTACCTACTTGAATACTGTCTCCATAACCAATACAGTCTAAGTTAAGCATTGCTACTATTTTATCAGGTGGTATTTTCAAATTATCAACGAAATATTTTGATCCAAATAATCCTTGTTCTTCCGCTGTAAAAAGTATAAATATAATCGAACGTTTAGGCTTGACGGATTGGTAACTAAACGCTTTGGCAATTTCTAAAACTCCTGCTGAGCCAGATGCATTGTCATTAGCACCAGGGAATAATAATCCAGCTTGCGATCCAACGTGATCAAGATGAGCTCCAATTACAACATATTCATCTTTCAAAATAGAATCGCTTCCTTCCAAAAGAGCAACTACATTCATTGTTTTGGCAGTTTTTGTGTAAAAAGTGGTTGTTAGAATTTGGGCAAAATTATTCGTTTGAAATGAAAAAGGCTTTCGGTTTTCATCGATTTTGGATTGACACTCGCTTAAAGTAAGTCCAGTGTTTTTAAGTAAATCATTCGCAGCTTTTATGGAAATATGAAGTTGGGGAAAATCAGTTGGTTGTTCACCTTCGCCGTGAATTACGCTTCCAATTAAAGGTTGAGGTTTTTTATCATTTGGAAAAGAAACGAAAAGAATTCCTTTTGCGCCTTTTTGTTTTGCTAATAAAGACTTTTCTCGTGGATATCTTACTCCCCATCTGTCCTGATCTGCCCAGCGTGGGTTATCTTTAAAAGCTAAAACAATTTTATCTTTTACATCAACATTTTCATAGTCATCATATCCTAAATCTGGTCTTGAAATTCCATATCCACAAAAGACAACTGGTAAGGTGATATTATTTGCTCCACTGAATCCTCTTACAACAAAATCTTCACCTAATTTGTAATGAATTGTATCATTATTCACTATTGATTTGAATATTAAAGGTGTATCAATTTTATTGTATTCAACATTCAAAAACTGAAAATATGCAGAATCACCAAAGGGAGTAAGATTTAATTCTCTAAACTTTTCAGCCATAAAATTAGCTGCTTTATTGTATCCTTCACTTCCTGGTAATCTGCCGTCAAATTCTTTTGATGATAATATTGAAACTGTTTGAATCAGAGAATTTTTGCTAATTTTATAATTATTGCTTTGAGCATAATAAATGAAAAAATTGGTTTGAAAAAACAGTGAAAAAGCAATTAATATTTTTATCAACTTACTAACCCTTTAATTTTATTTGAAATAAAAATAAAGAGTTTTAGTTGCCAAAAACAATACGCTAATAATTTTTATAGAAAGTCAGGCGCAATAAAACGCTTGACTAGGAAAATTACTTCAAAACTTAATCCGAGATTTTTTGATCTCAGAGGCGAATTTTGATATCTTTCTCGAGAGTATTGTAACCTTCTTTCCTATCATAATTTTGATTTTTTTCAAAAGAATTTGAACAGAGCTCATCTACAATAATATTTTTATCTTTGATTTGAGTTAGATTGAGTTCTTTTACAGCCGTTTTGGCTTCCAAATGATTTGGCATATATATAAATCCAAATCCTTTTGATTTTTTTGAGTAGTAATCACGAACGAGAAAAAGAAATTCGACTTGACCGAAGTCAGAGAAAAGTTTTTTGAGATCATCTTCCTGAAAATCATCTGGAAGATTGCCTACGAAAATATTCATTTAAGTACCTTGAAAAGTTAAAAAAAAACACGCAGAAAGAACAGTAGATAATTTTATTTGTGGAGACTAAAAAATTGAAAGGAAAAGAGCTAAAACACAGTTTTCATTTCATTATTTAATAACCATTGTCAACATAGTCTTTTAATTAATATAAAATAATCCTAAAATTAGTGCACTAAAACTAGTATCAATTTTAATTGTAAAAAGTAATTTACTTTAGAATTAATTGAGGTCCTCCATTGAATAGGAATTTGTTTCAATAATTCTAGTTTATCATAGAATTAAATTTTGTTCAATAGAGGTCAATAATTAAGAATAGGGCTTAACCATTTTTCTATTTCTTCTATGCTCATACCTTTTCTGCGATGATAATCCAAAACCTGATCTTTTTCGATTTTACCGACGTTGAAATATTTTGCTTCTGGATGAGCAAAGTATAATCCACAAACACTTGCAGCAGGATACATTGCAAAGCTTTCGGTTAGTTTAATTCCAGTATTTTCTTCAACACTAAGAAGATCAAACAACAGTGCTTTTTCTGTATGGTCTGGCTGTGCAGGATAACCAGGCGCAGGTCGAATACCAACATAAAGTTCTTTTATCAATTCTTCATTTGAAAAATTTTCTTCAGGAGTGTAGCCCCAAAATTCTTTTCTAACTAATTCGTGAAGATGTTCTGCAAATGCCTCTGCGAGTCTGTCAGCAATTGCTTTAACCATAATGCTGTTATAGTCATCGTGTCTTGATTCATACTCTTGAATTAAGTTCTCTATTCCAATTCCAGCTGTTACTGCAAATGCACCGATGTAATCGGTCAATCCAGATTCTTTTGGTGCAATGAAATCAGCCAGTGCGAGATTTGGTTGCCCTTCTGTTTTTGATAATTGTTGTCTTAATGTATGAAATACAGTGAGTATTCCGTGTTTTGATTCATCAGCATAAACTTCGATATCGTCTTCAATAGAATTTGCAGGGAATAAACCTATAACTCCATTTGCAGTAAGTAGATTTTGATTTATAATTTTATCAAGAAGAGTGTTTGCATCATCAAAGAGTTTTTTAGCTTCGTTACCAACTTTTTCATCATCAAAGATTGAGGGATATTTTCCTTTTAACTCCCAAGCCATAAAGAAAGGCGTCCAGTCAATATAATTTCTAAGTTTAGCCAAAGAGAAGTTTTTTAATACTGTAATTCCTAATTTATTTGGTCTTTTAATAATTGTATTGTTCCAGTTTATTTTTAATTTATTTTCGCGAGCTTTTTCTAAAGGAATTAAATTTTTATCTGATCTTCTTTTTTCATAATCTTCGCGAAGTTTTTTATACTCTTCTTTAATAGATTTTATAAAATTTTCTTTTTCGGATTTATTAAGGAGGTTAGAGACAACAGGGACACTTTTCGAAGCATCAAGCACGTGAATAACTGCACCATCATAGCAAGGATCTATTTTAACAGCAGTATGAACTCTGGATGTTGTAGCTCCACCAATTAAAAGAGGAATTTTCAATTCTCTTCTTTGCATTTCTTTTGCAACGTGAACCATTTCATCTAAAGATGGAGTAATTAATCCGCTAAGGCCAACTATATCAACTTTTTCATCGATTGCTGTCTGGATTATTTTATCGGAATGAACCATAACTCCAAGATCAATGACCTCGTAACTATTACAACCTAGAACAACACCAACAATATTTTTTCCAATGTCGTGAACGTCACCTTTAACAGTAGCTAATAGGACTTTTCCTTGTTGATGCGATTCGAGATTTTTTTCTTTCTCTGCTTCGATATAAGGAATCAAAATAGCAACGGCTTTTTTCATTACGCGTGCGCTTTTTACTACTTGAGGTAAAAACATTTTACCTGCACCGAATAGATCTCCTACCACGTTCATTCCAGCCATTAAAGGACCTTCGATTATCTCGAGAGGCGATTTGTATTTTTTAAGAGCTTCGTTAATATCCTCTTCAATGTAATCTGTAATTCCTTTTACTAAAGAGTGTTTTAATCTTTCTTCAAGTGAGAGATTTCGCCAATCGTCTTTTTTATCTTCAATTTGAGTCTTGTTTTGAGTTTTAATCTTTTCAGCAAATTCAATTAAACGTTCTGTAGCATCTGGTCTTCTATTGAGAATTACGTCTTCAACTAATTCAAGCAAGTCTTTTGGTATTTCTTCATAAACGCCCAACTGTCCAGCATTTACAATTCCCATATCCATTCCAGCTTTTATTGCGTGATAAAGGAAGGCTGAATGCATTGCCTCACGAACAACATCATTTCCACGAAATGAAAAAGAGAGATTACTTACTCCTCCGCTAACTTTTGCAAGAGGAAGATTTTTCTTAATCCATCTTGTTGCTTCGATATAATCTACTGCGTAATTATTATGTTCTTCAATTCCAGTTGCAATTGCGAGAATGTTTGGGTCAAAGATAATATCTTGAGGAGGGAAGCCAACTTCTTTAGTTAGTATTTCATAAGCTCTTTTGCATATTTCTATTTTTCTTTCGAAGGTGTCAGCTTGTCCTTTTTCATCGAAAGCCATAACAATTACTGCAGCACCGTAACTTAAAATTTTTCTTGCGTGTTCTTTAAATACCTCTTCTCCTTCTTTAAGTGAAATTGAATTTACGATTCCTTTTCCTTGTAAACACTTTAAACCAGCTTCAATCACAGACCATTTGGATGAATCAATCATAATTGGCAGCTTAGCAATATCTGGCTCAGATGCTAGGAGATTTAGGAATTTAGTCATAGCTTTTTCGGAGTCGATCAATCCTTCATCCATATTAACATCGAGTACTTGAGCTCCGCCTTCAACTTGATCGAGAGCTACGGATAATGCTTCATCATATTTTTCTTCTTTAATTAGTTTAGCAAATTTTCTTGAGCCTGTAACATTTGTTCTTTCACCGATATTCATAAAATTTGAATCTGGTCTTAAAATAACTGGTTCGAGTCCACTTAATCTGAGGTAAGGTTCAACAGGTTTAGGAATTCTTGGTTTAAAATCTTTAACTATCTCCGCAATAGCTTTAATGTGATCTGGAGTTGTTCCGCAACAGCCACCAACAATATTTACTAATTGATCAGCAAGCAGCTCTTTAAGAACAGAAGCCATCATTTCTGGAGTTTCGTCATAACCACCCATTTCATTTGGTAGTCCTGCATTTGGATATACTGATATATAAACATCAGAAATATTAGATAAATCTTCAATAAATGGTCTCATTTGTTTTGCACCGAGAGCACAGTTTAATCCAACACTAACAAGATTTTTTGCGTGAGAAATTGATATATAAAATGCCTCTACAGTTTGTCCTGACAAAGTTCTTCCGCTCATATCAACGATAGTCCCAGAGATCATCAGTGGAATATCAAGATTCTTCTCTTCAAGATAGTTCTGAATTGCTATTATTGCTGCTTTAGCATTTAATGTATCGAAAATTGTTTCTATAAGGAGAATATCTACTCCACCTTCAACCAATCCTTTCGTTTGCAGGTAGTATGCATTAACCATTTCATCAAATGTGACAGCTCTAAAACCTGGATCGTTAACATTCGGTGATATTGAAAGTGTTTTGTTAGTAGGACCCAATGCTCCGGCAACAAATCTGGGTTTATTAGGATTTTTTTTATTGAATTCATCAGCGACTTCTTTTGCAATTCGAGCAGCTTCAAAATTGATTTCATAAACCAAATGCTCTGTTTTATAATCAGCCTGAGAGATTGGTGTTCCATTGAATGAATTAGTTTCAACTATATCTGCACCAGCTTCAAAATAAGCTCGATGAATTCCTTTTATTATTTCGGGCTGAGTTATACATAAAATATCATTATTGCCTTTAAGATCTACGGGATGATCTTTGAATCTTTCTCCACGATAATCTGATTCTGAAAGTTTATGACGCTGAATCATCGTTCCCATCGCACCATCAAGTACGAGTATTCTTTCAGATAAAAGTTTCTTGAAATTTTCTGTGTTCATACTTACCTTTTTTGTTATGATTAGTAAATGTTATTTATGAATTCTAAATGCCACAAAGACACTAAGACACAAAGTTTTAAAACTAAAAAGCCTCTTCAGATGATATGAAGAGGCAATTTAAAAAACTTCTTCATCTCATCTTTCCTCCGAGAAGAGTCGGAGGCAGGAATTAGCACCCGACGCTGCGAATTTGTCGCAACCGGCTGCTACGGTATCAACGGGCCTGTTCCCTACACCGTTCTTGATAAGATTTTTGGATTTTTAAGAACGCAAATCTTTATGACAAATATAATTATTAAATTCTCATTTTCAAGTTTTGTTTAACACATTTCAATGTTTAACTCATAAATATTGACACCTTCACCTTTGAAAATAAATTTCGAATTTAACATACTCGGTATCGAATCTTATTTAGAAAATCTATATTGAAATTATTATAAATTGATTTTCAAATGAAGTATTTCATATTCAAAAAATTTTTTGTTTGTGTTATTGTAAAAATTCTTTAACATTAAAATTAACCTCTAATGGAATTTAATCAAGAGAAGAGGTTCAAAAGATTATTTTTGGAATGTAATTCTTTAATTTTCAAGGAGAATTAAAAATGGCATCGAATAAAGTGGAAGTAGCAGGAATAATGGGACCAATCTGGATTATGGGTTGGTTATTTACAATTGGATTTCTGAAGTTATCATTCTTCAAAGGATTTTTAGCAATTCTTTTTTGGCCATATTACATCGGGGAGTTTTTGGGCAGTATTATTAAATAGTTAAAGTTTTTATCTATAAACTAATTCATTTCTGTTTTATTGGAAAAATATTTTATTCATCTCTGATGAACATATAAATAAAGCTTATGATATTAATTGTGATTGAGTATTAAGCTGTTCATCTGAGAATGAACTTTGTCAAAGATTATTCTGTAATTATCCCAAATCGCCGCCCCAAATAAAATCCCTGAAATTTGATGTTGGATAACGACCGACAATAAAGCAATTATTTATTTGTAAATTTTTCGCTAAATTTTTTAGTGTTACCAGATCTTGTTTAGTGGATGTCTCTTTTACTTCTACAGCAATTTCTTTATTAATAATAAAATCTATTTCTTTGCCGGTTTTTAAAGAATAGTAATGAAGCTCACCCCTAAACTTCAATTGATTAAAAACAGCATTTTCAAACTGAACACCACTGCTTACTTCGGCAAGTAGATTTAACAGTCCATTATCGTTTATAAATATTTTTGGTGCTTTCACTATTTCTCTATCTGGATTTTTTGCCAAAACAGGAACTCTAGTTATAACAAAAGTATGTTCTAACAAATCAAGGTAATTATATACAGATGGTCTAGAAATTCCGGTTAGCGAGGACAATTTAGAATAATCCAATCTTGTTCCTGCCCTTGAGGCAAGCATTTTTAGCAGAAGGTGGAGATTTTTTTGATCTCTAATTTCTGAAACTGTTTTTATATCGATATTTAAATAAGAGCTTAATATGTCACTCAAAATATCTTTCTTGTCTGCAACTTTAACAGAGAGAGCAACTTCAGGAAATCCACCATAACGAATATACTCTTCGTAAAAATTTTTCAATCTCTCATATTCTGAGGAAATAAATTTCCTTCCAAACTTTTTAAAAGGAACAAAACTTACTTCTTTGAATCTTAAAAATTCCGTAAAACTAAGAGTATTTAATACAAAAACTTTTTTTCGACCAGCAAGAGATTCACCAAAAAGATTTTTAATATAATAAGAACTTGAGCCAGTTATTAAAAATTTAATGTTGTAGTTATCATAGAGATATTTTATTACGCTTGGAATCCCTGGCAAATGTTGAACTTCATCTAAAGCCACTAAGGTCTTTTGACGAAAGTTAATTCCTCGCGAGGTCAATGCAGAAATAATATTCTCATAGTTTTTCTCGGAAAATAATTCGCGGTTATCGATTCTCTCAAGATCAAAATAAATTTTCTGTTTGTAATCAGAATCTTCAAGTAATTTTTTAATAAGAGTTGTTTTACCCGTTCTTCTTAATCCTGTTAAAACAGTTATCTGTCTTTTCGAAAGATGATTTTTAAGTTCGGAATAAATTTCTCTTTCTATGTAGCCTGTCATTTCAAGCACTTTAACTTGTCAACACAAACTTACAAATAGTAATACTATTTGTAAAGAGTAATTTACAAATAGTATTTGGTATATTGAAAAAATTAACGCAAATACTTTATATAAATTAGAATTAGTAGAAATAGTGAGAAAAAGCTGATTTATTTTAGCTTTTTTAGCGGATTTCTAAAACTATCATTCTTCAAAGGATTTTTAGCAATTCTTTTTGGGCCATACTACATCGGAGAGTTTTTTACTCTCAAAATTTACAATTTTATAAGTAACGAGATTGCAGGTCTTGTCAATGAAAATAAATCTATAAATACTTATGAATTCATTTTGATACAAAAGGTATGACATCTGGAATAAAATTTTGTTAACTCAATTATAATGGAATTGTATTATCTATAAGAATGATTTATAGATATCATCACACATTGGTGAGAATAAGTAAAATGAAAAAATGTTGGGTTAAAATGCAGATTCAATAAAAGATTTTATTGAGTAGTATTTTAAACATCATTTAAGTAAACTTAAATATTATTTGCTCATAAGCTTTCATACAAGTAATTAAAATAGCGAATCTTATTTATTTGAAATTATAAAACCACAATATTTCACATAAAAATTTGTAAGGAAATTAATATAATCATCTTACTATAACCATTTTTCTGACAGAGCTAAAATTACCGGAAGATAACTTATAAAAGTAAATTCCGCTTGGTAATGTAGAATTCACAATGTATAATGTAGAATGATTACCTGCTTCATAAAATCCATCAACAATCGTTTCAACTTCTCTTCCAATTACATCATACAATTTAATTGTGTGCCAACCACTAATTGGAGAACCCCAACTTATCTTTGTGCTTAAATTGTCAGAATTAATGAAATTGCCGACTGGATTAGGATAATTCTGTTCAAGATAAAATTTATCTGGTATAATATATCCATCTTCAAACGAAGTTGTTGGTTCGGTTTTAAAACCAAAAACAGTTGACCACTCACCGCTACCATATTGATTAATAGGTCTTACTCTCCAGTAGTATAATTTGTTATTTTGAAGATTTAACAATTGAAGAGTTGTATCCATAGCAACTAAAGTGTCGAGAATAGTATTTGAAGGAACAATCGTGCTACCGTGCGCAAGTTGAACTCTGTAATGTGTAGCAGCACTTTCTTTTGCCCAGATTAAAACAGGTGATGTTGAAACATTTGTTGTTGCGTGAGGTGGTTGTAACAAGGTCGTTATAGTTGGGAATCCAGTTGTGAAACTATATACTGTAGAAAAATTAGTCGTTCCGATAATGTTTTTTGCTCTTAATCGCCAATAATAAGTTTTTTGTCCTAATATGTTTGTTAGCTTGAATGAAGTATCCATAATTATTGTTTTGTTTACAATAATACCCGAAGAAAAATCTGGACTAGTACTTACTTGTAAATCATAAAGTGAAGCTTGTGGAGATTTACTCCATTTTAATATTAGAGTATCTCTTTGATTTGTTGCTCCATTACTCGGCTGTATAAGATTTGGAAGACTTGGTGAAGTTACAGTCATTTCTCTTATTGCAAACAAAGCATTTGCAACAGATCTTTCGCCACCTGGATCAGATGGACTATTTACAACTTGATTATGAATTACCATAGTGCTTGAACCACCACCATCAAGATTTACAGCATTTTTACATCCTATTGATAACATTAAATCTGCTAATTCATCTAATGTCATTCCAACACTTAAATTTGATTGCCTTCCATCAACAACGACTAAATAGACTTTCGTACTATCCTGATTAAATCCAACAGCAGTTCGAGGGTGACGTGTATTAACAAAATCAGAACTAAAACCTTCGAAGCCGACAAAAGTTGATGGCTTAGAGCCATTGATTAGCAATCGAGGTCCTCCACCGATTAATGCGGTTACATTTCCGATAATCGGTGAAGTTCCCATTTTCAAAATAACTGTATCGCCAACATTAAAATTTTGTTCTAAAAATGTTTTGCTTACTCCGTGTCCAGATAAAATATATCTACTCGGATTTATAGTCATATTTCCAACACCAACCTGCTTTGCTGTTACAACACATCTCGTATTTGAGTTTGTTATGAAGCTATCAATCGGTTGAATCTCTACTTCTGTTCCAAATGAATTTGTTAATGTTGAAGGTCCGAAATATTTGTTGTAAAGTATTAAAGCATCAGTTCCTCTTTGAGAGTTACATTCATTTATTATTTTAGATTGTGAATTAGATGCAGTTATAGTTGTGAAAAAGTCGATTACCTGAGCAACAGGTTTGTTATGATTTATCACCCCAAAAGAACTTCTGATATGAGCTCTTCCAAAAACATATTCTGAATTTATAATTTGAGAGTTGTTTAAAAAGCCATAAGGATTATTTGGAGCGCTAATTCCATAAAAATCTCCATTAATTGCACCGATGACAATTTTACCATTTACACTTTTTCTTGTTGATAACGCAGAAGTTTTTTCAAAGCCATTTCCGAGTCTGTCATTTGCGAGTGCTGTAGTA
>JANWVQ010000177.1 GCA_025056745.1 Ignavibacterium sp. | reverse complement strand
TGATAGATTTCCGATTTGTAATTTTGATTTTGACATATAACAACTTTTAATATGTTAGTTTATTATTTTTTGACCTTAAATGATTAATAAAGATCTTTGCTTAGCGTTTTACCTATTTACTTAATAATCCAATCAACCAATTACCCAATCATCCAATCACTCATTCACCCAATCACTCAATCTTTCATTCATTCATCCTTTCATCCATTCATCCTTAATTTGGTCTATAATCTTTCTCATTTATTACCTGAGTGCCGAGCATAAAATCTGATATTCTTCGTCCTTTACTATCTGCAAAAAGTAATATTATGTCAATTAAAAAACCTATTCCATAAATTGCTAAACCTATCCAGTTTATTATTTGTCTTCCAGCAGATTGTGCCATTGTAATGGGTTGATTTGTTTTAATATTTATTGTTCTGAGATTTGCTACTCCTTTGCCAATACCTTTTCCTTTCCTTAAACCATCTCTGATAAAATAAAATATTAATCCAACAATTATCAAAATAGTAGCAAAAGGTAAAGCATCTCTGTTACCATTGTCAGCTATTCCGGCTAAAACTGCATAAGGAATTGAAAAAACTAAAGAATCTATAATATATCCAGATATGCGCCCGGCTATTGATGATTTTGGATATTCATATATTTTATTGACTGGATCAAATTGCGAGCTTGTTACATTCGTTTCAATTTTGGGTTGTGATTTTCTTTCAATAGGGGGGATTGTGATTTCTTTTTTTATTAGTTCACTTTGTTCTGGAATATCTTCAAATTTTATGAAGTCTATAAACTCCTGACAAGTTTGAAATCTTTCATCTCGGTTCTTTTGTGTCGCTTTAAGTATGGCAATATCTACTTTATCGGGGACATAAGGGTAATATTTCTTCACACTTGGGATCTGAACTTCAACGATTTGTTGCATTATGTAAAAATCACTTTCAGTATTGACATTGTAAGGTAATTGTCCTGTTAGCATTTCAAAAAATGTAATTCCAAGCGAGTAAATATCACTTCTGCCATCTATGTCTTTTAAACCTTGAATTTGCTCGGGGGACATATAATAAATCGTGCCCATCTTGGTTCCTGTTTTAGTCAATCCTCTGTCACCAAGCACTTTTGCAATTCCGAAATCCATTACTTTTATCGTATCATCTTTTGTGATGAGTATGTTTGAAGGTTTTATATCACGATGAATAACACCTTTTTTATGTGCAAAGTCTATAGCAGATAGAATCTGAACGAACATTGGAATACATTTATGTGGTGGAATTAAGCCAACTCTTTTAATTCTTTGAGAAAGAGTCTCTCCGTCTATGTATTCCATTACCATAAAAAACGTATCATTTTCCTTAAAGAAATTGTAGAGTGAGACTATATTGGGGTGAGACAGATTTGCTTGAACTTTTGCTTCATTTTTGAAACGAGAAAGTAATTCATCATTTGAAGTGTAGGTTGGATGTATTGCTTTGAGAGCTACAAATCGTTCCAGATTTTCATCAAAAGCTTTGTAAACAACACCCATTCCACCTTCACCAATTTTCGAGATGATTTTGTATTCTCGGACTTGTTCTATCATAGATACCTCTTTTATGATGTTAAATTTTAGGTGTTTAATTTTCAATTTTTAATAGAACTCTAAAAATTACAAAGCTCTAAACCAATCACTCATTCATCCAATCACCAAATCACTCAATCTTTCAATCAATCATTCATT
>JANWVQ010000141.1 GCA_025056745.1 Ignavibacterium sp. | reverse complement strand
AACACTTCAAATTCTGATTTGCCAGATGATTATGTTAGTGCACTTGCCATAGATGCCCAAGGTAACAAGTGGATTGGTACATATGGAGGACTTGCAAAGTTTGATGGGACAAATTGGACAGTGTATAAAACTTCAAATTCTGGTTTGCCAAATAATGAGGTTCGTGCACTTGCCATAGATGCCCTAGGCAACAAGTGGATTGGGACAGGTGGAGGAGGATTAGCTGTTTATCGTGAAGGTGGTGTGCTTAATGCAGAAAGAAAAGAAGAAACAATTCTAAACTCATTTACTCTTTACCAAAACTACCCCAATCCATTTAATCCAAGTACGGTTATTAGTGTTGCTTTACCTGAAAATTCAACTATGAGTCTTAAGATATATAACTCATTAGGACAAGAAATTAAGACTTTAGTAGATGGTAGTTTTATAGCAGGTATTCATAATTTCACTTGGGATGGTACAGATAATTCAGGCAAATTGGTTTCAGCAGGAGTTTATTTCTATAGAGTTGAAGCTGGAAATAATACCGCAGTTCGTAAGATGATTTTGATGAAATAAAAAATTATTAAAGAAACTCAAGGTCAGTCAATTTTGACCGGCCTTTTTTATTAGACCTAAGATGAAAGTTATTTGTGATTTTAATTTTAATGTAAATTCAAAAAGTCATTAATAAAAAATCTTTCAGTAAGTAAAATGTTTTATCTTCTCCCCTTTTTGACCGATCTCAGTCATTGCTTCAATTCCAATTTCTAAATGCAATTCTGAATATTTTTTTGTTACAAGTAAATCCGATTCCTCCGTTTTTATTCCTTCTGGAATCATTGGAATATCAGACACAAGAAGTAAAGCCCCTCGAGGAATTTCATTAACTAATCCAACAATAAATAGCGTGGCGGTCTCCATATCAATTGCAATTGTAGAAAGTTTACGAAGATAATTTTTGAAGTCTTCATCCCATTCCCAAACTCTTCTATTAGTAGTATACACAACACCAGTTCTATATTCCAAACCACGATTAACTATTTTTTCGGAGACGAACTTATGCAATTTAAATGAAGGAAGCGCAGGAACTTCTTTAGGTTTATAATCATCGCTTGTTCCTTCACCTCTAATAGCAGCAATAGGCAGAATGAAATGTCCTATTTCAGTGGATGTTTTTAATCCTCCACATTTTCCTAAAAATAAAACTCCTTTTGGAGCACGTGCAACTAATAAATCCATTATAGTAGCTGCATTCGCAGAACCAATACCGAAGTTTATAATTGTAAGTCCATCGTTGTTAGTAGCTGTTTGCATTGGTCTTCCTATTCCTTTAATATCGCAATTAAATCGCTCTGCAAATTTTTCAACATAGTTATGGAAGTTAGTTAAAAGCATATAATCGCCAAATTCATCTATTTTAGTTCCTGTATATCTTGGTAACCAGTTTTTAGCAATCTCAAGTTTTGTTTTCATTTTACATCCTCTTGATAATTTTGCAACTAAAAGTTTTTACGTGAAATTTATTTTGCAATCCAGCAAAGTAATAAAGGAATTCATTCTGAGTAATATTTAATGACTTTCTTGATGGCATCTTCACAGACTTTACAGAATGGTTTATCACCTTTCGAAAACATAATACAATCAAGCATCGGGCGATAAAGGCCAGATGATCGATATCCAGCGCCCTCGAAAGCACCAACTTTTCCCCAATATTTACTACTCTTCAAAAATTTATCAACATTCTCTGATTGTAGTTTATCTTTAATTGCATATTCATTCTCAGCTTCTCTGATCTTTTCAATTGGTGCTTTATTTTTTTTAAGTTCTGCTATGTAATTATTCATTTTATTTCTTTCTTTCATCCAATTATAACCCATAGTATCAAACTCAGCTTTCTCCCAAGGTGTTGGTATTTCAATTCCCTCAGATAAAAAATTTTTCCACTTAAGATTATCTTTGTCTAATAATGCGGTAATATTTGGTTCGATTGGTTCTACTGTTGGTTTATATAAATCATTATAAGCGACATCAGAGGTATAATATTCATCTGCTAAACCTGAGAACGAATGACCGAATTCGTGAATGAATAAGTATTTTGAAAATTGATTATCAGTAGTGTAAGTACAAAATTGATTATAAATTCCCCCACCACCATATCTTGAATGATTAACCTGTAAACAAATAGCATCATAAGGGACATAGGCAGCAAGATCTCGAATTGTTTTATTATCTTCAGTCATCAGATAACGCTCTGAACCAAAAGTCCAAAATGAAGTGTTCAGAGTTGTGTTTGCGAAAATTTTAGCACCTGGTAAATCAGTTCCACTATCCTGAGATGGTTTAAATATTCCGTAAATGTTGAATTTTTCTTTTAATGATTTGAAAGGTTCTTGTTCGAAAAAATATCCAACAAATTTTTCAAGGTCATCTTTAAATTTTTTCTTTTCAGAAATTGTGTATCCTTCTGCTAAAATTACTATATCAACTTTATCGTGAGAATCACCACTTAAGTGTGGTTTGAAAATATGAACTGAATTATCATTGACTTTTTCATCAATTATGAAAATGCTTTCTGGATCTATTTCAACCCGAAAAATTTCTTCTAAAATATTTTGAGTATTTCTCTTTTCAATTGCAAAGAATATTTTCTGTTTCGGAAAAGGTATTAACGCAGTTTCGTGAAAAGTTTTATTTACTCCATTTAATCCTTCAGATGTTGATGCATATTCCTGAAAAAAAGTATCAAATCCTTTAGAGAATATCAAATTGTTTGTTTTAAGGTCATAAATTTTATAACAGTATTTACCGTTATTTAAATTGTCTATTAGATTTTTGGTGCTTCCAGCCCACTTATCATATTTATATAACTTATCAATTGTAAAAAGCTCTAATTTATTACTTCCAATATGAAAGTAATCTATTCTTAAAGTTTTATCTAAAAAATGTTCATTAAATTTTGACACACTTTGCGAGTAAATAGAAATCGTAAAAAGAATTAATGATAAATATATTTTCATAAATACCTCACTAATCTCAAAACAATAATTTTGATGTAGTAATTTAGCAATCTTTTTAAGAAATTGAGATAAAGATATTTCATATTATTTGATCAATAAATTTTTAATTAAAATTATTCGTTAAAAAATCAAAGTAAAATAAATGAGAAAAATATTACTAATAACAGCAATATCAATTTTCACATCTTTGAAGATTAACTCTCAAATAGATCAAAGTTGGAAACTTTATGATGATACTCACGTTGCAAAAATTTTTATAAACATTGATCCAAACGCTTTAACTTGGATTTATAATAATGTCCAAAGTGATTCAGAACATTATGCATCAATTAGATTTAAGAACAATTGGATAGATGAAATTGTTGACTCAATTGGATTCAGATTACGAGGAAATACTTCTCGAAATGCCAAGAAAAAATCCTTTAAAATTTCTTTCAACACTTTCATAAGAGGTCGCTCGTTCTATGGTGTTGATAAACTAAATCTTAATGGTGAACACAATGACCCATCGATAATCAGGAGCAAACTCTGTTTCGATCAATATAAAAACATTGGTCACAAAGCATCAAGAGCAAACCACGTTGAAGTCTATATCAATAATAAATACTATGGACTTTATATTTCTGTTGAACACATTGATGATGAGTTTTTGTCAAAACATTTTGATGATGATACTGGTAATCTTTGGAAATGTCTCTACCCTGCTGATTTAAGATATTTAGGTTCTGATCCAAATATTTATAAAAATCTTAAACAAGATGGTAGGCCAGTTTATGAACTAACTACCAACGAGAGCATCGGCGATTTTTCCAAACTTGTTAAACTTATTTCACTGTTGAACAACACACCAACATCAGTTTTAGCTGATTCAATTGAATCCTTCTTAGATGTTCCTAGTGTATTGAAATATTTTGCGATAAATATTCTCACTGGTAGTTGGGATGATTATTGGTCATTGATGAACAATTACTATCTTTATCATCATCCAAAAGAAGATAAGTTTTATTTGATTCCTTATGATTATGATAATACTTATGGTATAGATTGGTTTAATATAAATTGGGCAACAGCAAATCCATACAATTTTCCAAAAGTAGCAAGTGGCTTTAGACCTTTATCAGAAAGATTACTTCAAGTACCTGAATACAGAAATCTTTATACCAGATTTCTTCAATTTTTCAGAGAGAAAGTTTTTTTATTGAACAATTGGAATGATAGAATTGATTCTTTAAGAGCAATGATTACAAATTCAGCAATGTTGGATACTTTCAGAACAAAAGATTATGGATTTACAACGAATGACTTTTTTAATTCATATTCTGAGAATAGTTATTCAAATCAACACGTAAAATTTGGATTGAAGCAATTTATTAATACAAGAAATCAGACATTGAATTCACAATTAAATTTTATTCAGGCTCCACCTATAGTTTATAATATTGAATATTCACCTAAAGCACCCTTTCCAAATGATACAATTTTCTTTAAAGTTTCAGGTTTTAGTTCAAATGGAATATCTGAAATGTCAATTCACTTCACTCCCTATGGTAGCACAAGTACTATGATTTATCCATTAACTTTTTCACCAAATACAAATTCTAAAAAAGTTGAAGATGCAGATAGATGGATTGGATTTATTCCTCCTTTAGGTAATATCTCTGGTGGAAGTGTTAGAATTTTCATAAAAGATAATTTTAATAATCAAAAATTTTATCCAAGAAAAAACTCAATTGAAATTAGAAAAGTAATTACTAGTGGTAGTGGATTAGTTATAAATGAATTTTTAGCTGATAATACAACTATTCCTGATCCTGCTGGTGAGTTTGATGATTATATTGAAATCTATAATAAATCTAATAATCCAATTTTATTAACAGGAAAATATTTAACTGATAAACAAAACAATTTAACTAAATGGAGATTCACTCAACCAAATTTAGTATTAAATCCAAATCAATATTTATTAGTTTGGTGCGATGAACAACAAAATCAATCAGGTATTCATACAAATTTTAAGTTGAGCAAAGAAGGAGAATTTATTGCTATTACAGAAAGTGATGGAATTAGTGTAATTGACTCAATAACATTCGGACCTCAAAAGCAAGATACTTCTTATTCAAGATTTCCAGATGGAGCTTCAAATTGGATTTTTACAATTCCTACTCCTGCAAACTCTAATATACCACTAAGTGTAAATGAAGAATTCGTTCCGAATGAAATAAAATTATCTGTTTATCCAAACCCCTTTAATCCTTCAACGACAGTAGAATATTCCTTAAATAAATCCACCAATGTATCAATAAAAATTTATGATATACTTGGTAAAGAGATTAAGTTATTAGAATCAGGATTCAAATCAATTGGAGATTATAAAATTATTTGGGATGGAAAAAATAATAACAATCAATTTGTTGGTGCAGGAATTTATTTAGTAACTTTAACGACTGAAGATGTAATTAAAACATACAAAGTTGTTTTATTGAAATGATTGCTTTGAGTTTTAATAGATTTCCAATTCAATTAAATTTTCTAAGAAGTCAATACTCAAAGAAAGTGTGTCTAATTTCTAATTATAGAATTTAGGGAAGACATAAAATAGGTTGCAAAGATAAATTATATTCAAAAGTAACTTATGAATCTAAAATAAATATCATTTATAATTTGATTCTAATTATGATTAAATAAATCATTTGAAATAAAATTATTTTAGAACAAAAGGCTTCAATAAGTAATTTTGTATAATAAAAATTCAAAATTCTTCAAACAAAAACACAAAGGAGAATCTTTTATGCCTCGTAAAAATGTGATAATAATGGGTGCAGCTGGTCGAGACTTCCACAATTTTAATATTTATTTCCGAAACAATCCTGATTACAATGTTGTAGCTTTTACTGCAACACAAATTCCTAACATTGAAGGAAGAATTTATCCAAAAGAGTTAGCTGGACCTTTATATCCTAAAGGAATTAAGATTTATGAAGAATCAAAAATCGAGGAACTTATAAAAAAGTTAAAAGTTGATGAAGTTGTTTTCTCTTATTCAGATGTTTCATTTGAATATGTTATGACGAAAGCATCTATAGTTAATGCAGCAGGAGTTTCTTTCAGATTGTTAGGTGCTGAAGAAACTCAATTAAAAAGCTCTAAACCGGTAGTGGCTGTTCTAGCTGTTAGAACTGGTTGCGGTAAATCTCAAACTTCCAGGAAAATTGTTGAGATTCTAAGAAAAAACGGCAAAAAAGTCGTAGCTGTTCGACATCCAATGCCTTATGGAGATTTAGTTAAACAACGAGTTCAAAGATTCGCATCTTTAGAAGATTTAAAGAAGCATAATTGCACAATTGAAGAAATAGAAGAATATGAACCACATATCTCAAGAGGTGGAGTTATCTATGCTGGTGTAGATTATGAAGAAATTTTAAGAGAGGCTGAAAAGGAAGCAGACGTAATTCTTTGGGATGGTGGCAATAATGATTTTTCTTTCTTCAAACCTGATTTAACTTTTACAGTTGTTGATCCCCATAGGCCAGGTCACGAATTAGTTTATTATCCTGGAAATACCTCATTAAGATTAGCTGATTGTGCAATAATCAACAAAATTGACTCCGCTGATTTAGTTAACATAAACAAAGTCCGTGAAAACATTCAAAAGGTAAATCCAAAAGCTACAATTATTGAAGCCGCTTCACCTGTTACAGTAGAAAATCCTGAATTGATTAGAGGTAAGAGTGTTCTAATCATAGAAGACGGTCCTACATTAACACACGGTGATATGAAATATGGAGCGGGAACTGTCGTAGCACAAAAACTTGGTGCTAAAGAAATTGTCGATCCAAGACCTTACACAGTTAAATCTATTACAGATACTTATAAAAAATATCCTAACATAGGAATACTTCTCCCTGCAATGGGGTATGGTAAACAACAGATGAAAGATCTTGAAACGACAATTAATAGAACAAAATGTGATACAGTTGTAATTGGAACTCCGATTGATTTAAGTAGATATATCAAAATAAATAAACCGCATACTCGAGTTAAATATGATCTACAAGAAATAGGTTCAATTACTTTAGAGACTATATTAAAAGAGAAAAAGATTATTGATTAAAAAGAACTTTTGGGGCTTTCAAAAACTATGTAATATCTTTGAAAGCCCTAATGTGTTTCTAATCTGAAATAAAATTATTTGAGTCGTTTCGAATGAAGAAATTTATTAATAAAAAATTTTTAGTGTTTTTAATTCTTAATTCATCTTTATTATTCAATAGTTGTGATGATACAATCACAAATCAAGATGTTGATTCGACGACCATCCCTGACAGGAATGTTAGCTTCTCAAAACACATTTATCCTGTATTTCAGGTGAAATGTTTTTCTTGTCACGGTAATGGAAGATATGAAGCAGGCTTAGATTTAACACTAAGAGCGAGATTTGTTGATGGTAGAATTGTCGTCCCGGGAGATACAACTACAAGCATTTTAGTCTGGCGAATAAATAGACCACCAAGAGCTGGCTTTTCACCAATGCCTCCATTATATATGCCACAATTAACAAGTAATCAAATAAGAGGGATAAAAGTCTGGATAGCTGAAGGTGCATTAGAAAATTAATTCACAACCAACCTTTTTGCTTATACCATTCAACAGTTCTTTTAATACCCTCTTTAATATCTATTTTTTGTTTATAACCGAAATGTTCTTTCGCTTTTGAAGTATCACAAATCCAGTATCTTTGAGTTAAATCCTTAGCTTTTTCAATATTCAAAGTAGCAGCATTTTTACTAAAATAAGATAAAAATTGAGCAATAGAGGCTATCAGATACACAACAAAGTGAGGAATTCTTACAACTAAAGCTTTTTTATTTAGAATTTCAGAAGTTATTTTATTTATTTGTTCCCAAGTATAAAATTCTTCTGATGAAATAAAATAAATTTCTCCAATAGATCTATCGGATTGAGATGACAAATAAATTCCTTCGACTAAATCTTGAACGTGAATTAAACTTAATTTCTTTTGATCAAATCCTATTAAAGTTGTTAATCCTTTAGAAAAAGTTTTGAAGTAAATAAAAATTTCTGTATCTCTCTCACCATAAACAGCAGGAGCTCGACAAATAGTTATAGGTACTTTATGTTTGTATGATAAAGCAATTTTCTCTTCTTCAAGTTTACTTTTTCCATAAGTTGTAATAGGATTACAAATCGATAGTTCTGTTTTTGGCAATCCATCAGTAGAGGGTCCACAAGCAGTTAAACTTCCTACAACGACGAATCTTTTCAAGTTAACTTGATTTTCAACCACAGCCTCAAGAAGATTTCTGGTTGTGTCAACATTTCCTTTGAAATAACCTTCTTTTGATTTTGATTTAACAACCCCAGCAACGTGAAAAATATAGTCGACATCTTTTATAACTTTCAATAAAGCATTTTTATCGTTCAAGCCACAGTCAATTAATTTAACATTCTTACCATTAAGCCATCTTAAATTTGATGACTTTCTAACGATACACCAAACTTCATATCCTTTAGATAGAAGTAAATCAACCAAATGGCTCCCAACGAAG
>JANWVQ010000059.1 GCA_025056745.1 Ignavibacterium sp. | reverse complement strand
GGTGAGACTTTGAAACAAATTTCGGTTTCAGAAAAGTATTGTAACAAAACAGCTAAAATTCCGTAATCTTTATTACGGACTTTTGCAGTCATTCTTTTTGCAACTTCATATTGAACCATTAAGATAGCGTCTTTAATAAGGATATTATTCTCAAATATTTTGAAAAGAATTGGTGAAGTGATATTATAAGGAATATTACCAACTAATCTGATTTTATCTGTATTGAATTGACTCAAATTAATTTCTAAAAAATCCTGATTTATGAATTCGATATTTGGGTAGCGGTTTTCTAAAGATTCAATTACTCTTTTGTCAATTTCTACTGCATAAACTTTTGAATCATATTTTGCAAGATATTCGGTTAAAGCACCTCTTCCAGGGCCAATTTCTATTATTGTATCATCGGGTTGCGGATTAATTATATCAATAATTTTTTTTATGATATTTTTATCAATAAGATAATTCTGACCAAATTTTTTAAGCGGTTTAATCAAAACCCTTGTCCTTTATGAACTTAACATTTCTTTAACAATTTAATAATTCATTTTTAACTGTGCGTAATTCTTTTTCATTTATGTTTGAATCAAAAATAAAGGTGAAAAAATGCAACCGAGTTTTATACGAAACATTATCTTAGTTATTGAAGCTATAATTTCTTTTTTCCTTTTACAAATTTTTCAATTCATCTTTGGCTTTGCTAATCCTATTTACTTAGGCTTAATGATTATATTATTCTCTGCAATTATTTTTATTACAACATATATCTTCGTAAAGCGTTCTGAGAAAAAATCAAGAATTTTGAACGTCAATATAAACGCTGAGCCCATACGTTAATATATTATTGCCTCTCATTTACCTCATTTTAACCATTTCATCGTTAAAATAATTTAACGATATTTGCTCCGCAAAATTTTGGAGTAATAATGAAAAATTTATTAACAATTTTTATACTACTGAATATGGTCAACATTAACATTTTATCTCAAAATAATTTCGAATTAAAAATCGAAAAATATAAGCTTGATAATGGCTTGAAAGTAATACTTCACGAAGATAAATCGGATCCAATAGTTGCTGTTACAATACTCTATCACGTTGGTTCGAATCGGGAGGAACCCGGGAAAACAGGTTTTGCTCATTTATTTGAGCATATAATGTTTCAAGAATCTCAACACGTTGGTCAAGATCAATTCTTCAAATTAATTCAGGGGAATGGTGGAACTCTTAATGGAGGCACGTGGCAAGATGGAACTATTTACTTTCAAGTCGTTCCTAAAAATGCTCTTGAATTAGTATTATGGCTTGAATCCGACAGGATGGGATTTTTATTACCAAAAGTAAATCAAGAAGCATTTATCAATCAACAAGAGGTTGTTCAAAATGAAAAAAGACAACGAGTTGACAATCAACCTTATGGACACACAAATTATGTTATCAACAAACTTCTTTATCCTGAAGGACATCCATATAACTGGCAAGTAATTGGTGAATTGGTGGATTTACAAAATGCGACAGTCAAAGATGTACACGATTTTTATAAAAAATGGTACGGTCCTAATAACGCAACTTTAGTAATAGCAGGTGATTTTGATAAAAATGAAGTTAAAAAACTTGTTGAAAAATACTTTGGCGAATTAAAGCCATCTGATCCTGTTAAAAATCTTGATCCAATGCCTGTAAGTCTAACTGAAACAAAAAGAGTTCATTATATTGATAAATTTGCTCAATCACCAGAGTTAAATATTGTCTTCCCAACAATCCATAGCTATACTAAAGATTCTTATGCATTAGATGTTTTAGCAAACTTATTATCTCGTGGAAAGAGGTCTCCACTTTACAAAGTGATTGTTGATGAACGAAAATTAGCTCCATCAGTATCTGCCTTTCAATCAAGCAGTGAATTAGCTGGAGAATTTCAGATCAGAGTAAGAGCTTTTCCAAACGTTAAATTATCAGATGTTGAAAAAGCAATTTTTGATGCACTTGAAAAATTTGAGAAAGAAGGCTTTACTGAAAAAGATTTAGAAAGAATAAAAGCAAGAATTGAAACTAATTTTTACAATAGTGTCGCAAGTGTTTTAGGAAAATCTTATCAACTTGCAATATATAATGAATTCGCAGGCACGCCTGAATTTTATAAAGAAGACTTAAAAAATAAATTAGAAGTCTCTGTTGAAGATGTATGGAATGTTTACAATAAATACATTAAAGGTAAAAATTTTGTATTAACTAGTTTTGTTCCTGTTGGAGGTGAGGGGTTGATAGCCCAACCTTCAGAACTTTATATAATTCCAGAAGAAAAATTAAAACCATTTGATGAAGAAGAAATTGCTCGAAGAAAACAAAATCCTGATAACAACATTGTTGCTGAACCAATTCAATCATCTTTTGATCGTTCTAAAATGCCTGAGGTAAAAGAAGATCCTCTCGTAAATATTCCATCAATATTTACTAAAGAATTGAGAAATGGCATCAAAGTTTATGGTATTGAATACAAAGAACTTCCTCTAGTTGATTTTCAAATTGAAATTAAAGGTGGATTGATTTTAGATAATAAAGACAAAGTTGGTACTGCAAATCTTCTTGCAAGATTATTAATGCAGGGGACTAAAAATAAAACGCCCATAGAACTAGAAAATGCGATTGAAGAACTTGGAGCAAGTATAAATGTTTATGCAACAAGTGAAGCTATTGTAATTCAAGGAAACTGTTTAGCATCAAAATACAATGAAGTAATCAAACTTGTTGAAGAAATTTTACTTGAACCAAGATGGGATGAAAAAGAATTTGAAAGACTAAAAAAAGAGACTTTGGAATCAATCAGACGAAGTAAATCAAATCCATCTGTTACAGCCACCAATACATTTATCAAGTTAATTTATGGTTCAGAGCATATTTTATCTAACTCAGTTTTAGGAAACCAAGAATCAGTAAGCTCAATTACTATTGATGATTTAAAAAACTATTATTCCAATAATTTCTCATCAAACATTAGTAGCTTTTTATTTGTTGGAAATCTACCTCAAGATGTTGTGCTTAATTCCCTAAAAAATTTAGAATCGAAGTGGCTAAAAAAAGATGTTCAAATTCCTGAAATAAAACAACCTCAAATGCCCGATAAAGCTCAGGTTTATTTCATAGATTTCCCCGATGCAAAACAATCAGAAATCAGAATTGGTCACATCGGACCATCGTTAAAAGATGAAGATTACTTTAAAGCTTATGTTATGAATTATAAACTTGGTGGTGCTTTTAATGGAATTGTCAATATGATTTTAAGAGAAGAGAAAGGATATACTTACGGTGCAAGAACTGGTTTTGATGGAACTTCTACAACAGGATATTTCTTAGCAAGTTCAGCTGTTCAATCAAATGCAACTTTTGAGTCTGTTCAAATTTTTAGAGATGAAATAACAAAATATAGAACAGGTATTACAGAAGATGATTTACAGTTTACAAAGAACGCTTTATTAAAATCTAATGCATTGAGATTTGAAACTATAGGTGCACTTCGTGGTATGTTATCTCAAATTGCCCGTTATAATTATCCATTAGATTTTGTCAAACAGCAGGAAACTGTTTTACAAAATATGTCCTTAGGTAAAATAAAATCTTTAGCTCGATATTATTTACATCCAGATAAAATGATTTATTTAGTAGTCGGTGATGCAAAAACGCAAATGAATAAATTAAAAGATCTCGGCTTTGGAGATCCTATTTTACTAGATAAAGATGGAAATAAAGTAAATTAGTAAAATAAATTTTCAAATTTTTGGGAAGGATAGATTTTATTTTAAGATTTTCAGGTATCAAAATTGGCAAAATCAAAATCTTATAATGAAAATAACGTTGTAGATGAGCTTAAGAAAAATGGAAACATTCCAACCCATATTGCAATAATAATGGATGGGAATGGCAGATGGGCTAAGCAAAGGGGACTTCCTCGTGTCGCAGGACATAAACGAGGTGTTGATACAGTTAAAGTTATTGTTGAAGCTTGTGCTGAATTAGGTGTTAAATATCTTACCCTTTATACTTTTTCGACGGAAAATTGGAATAGACCCAAAGATGAAGTTTCTACTTTAATGAAATTATTATTAAAAAGTCTAAAGGATAGAGTTGATGAACTTTGTGAAAATGACATCCGTCTTACAACCATCGGAGATATTAACGCTTTACCAGAATTAGTGCAAAAACAATTGTTGGCAGATATTGAAAGAACGAAAAACAATAAGAAAATGGTTTTGAATCTTGCATTAAGCTATAGTGGTAGATGGGAAATAATTAAAGGAATCAAAAAACTTTGTGAAGCAGTTAAAAATAATAAGTTTAATTTTGAAGATTTGGATGAGAAAAGTTTCTCTCAATTTTTAGATTCAAGTTCAATTCCTGATCCAGATCTTGTTATCAGAACAAGTGGTGAATTTCGAGTTAGTAATTTTCTCCTTTGGCAAATTGCTTATTCGGAGTTTTATATTACAGATGTATTTTGGCCAGACTTCAATCGAAATCATTTATATGAGGCTATTAGAGCTTTTCAAAAAAGAGAACGTCGCTTTGGTAAAGTTAGCGAACAAGTAAAAAAAGAAAAAAAACAAAGGCAAAACTGATGCAAAAAATTCCTGTTCTTATTATTCTTACTCTTATAATTTCATTATCAAACCAAAATCATTTATTAAGTCAAACACAAATTAAAACTTATAAAATTCTCGGATTAAGAGTTGAAGGTAATAAAACCACTGATGCAAATGCTATATTATCAGCTTCAGGGTTGAAAGTCAATGATGAAATTCAAATTCCGGGAGATAGAACATTAAATGCTATAAAAAACCTTTGGGCTTTGAATATCTTCTCAGACGTTCAAATTTTGATTGACAAAGAAATTGCTGATGGTGCTTTTCTAGTTATAAAAGTTGATGAATATCCACGACTCGAAAAATTCTTAATCGAAGGTAATGATGAAATATCTACAAGTGAAATAGAAAAGAAAATTACTTTCCTTCGTGGAACCGTAATTAAACCTCAAGATATTTTCAGATTGAAAAGCAATATATTGTCTCTATATGAAAAAGAAGGACATTACAATGCAGAAATTGAGCATTCCTATTTCAATTTTTTAAGAGCAGATACAACTAAAAACGAAATCATAACTTACTGGAGAAATCAAAAAGATTTTGCTGAAGAAATTGAACAAGTCTATGAAAAAAGTGAAATTAAATATTCAGATTTAATAAGTAGAATCAAAGGTCGTGTTATAATTCGACTTAAAATTTCTGAAGGTGATGTTGTAAAGGTAAGAGCCGTCGAATTTGAAGGCAATGAAATATTTTCTGATGATGATTTACTTAGTGAATTGGATGAAATTAGTATTGCAAAATGGTGGAAATTTTGGAGCAGTGGTAAATTCGATAGAGAAAAACTTAAAAAAGACAAAGAGAATCTAATCAAATTCTATAGAAAAAATGGTTTCAAGGATGCTTCAATCATTTCTGATTCACTCATTTTTTTAAATAATAAAAAAGACGTTAAAATAGTCTTAAATCTATATGAAGGAACTCAATACAAAATTAGAAATATAAAATGGGTCGGAAACACAGTTTATCCAGATGAAGTTTTAACTGAAAGATTAGATTTTAATAAAGGTGATGTTTATGACGTTGACAGATTTGAAAAAAATCTTAAAGGAAATGAAAAACAAACCGATGTTTCTGCTCTATACTTAGATAATGGATATCTTACTTTTAATGCTCAAATTAAAGAAACAAAAGTCTTTCCTGATTCTATTGATATCGAAATAAGAGTTGAGGAAAGAAATCAGTTCACTGTTAATCGAGTTGATATAGAAGGAAATACTAAAACGAAAGATAAAGTAATCAGAAGAGAGTTATTCGTTATTCCAGGTGATTATTTTAATCGAGGCTTATTGTTGAGAAGTATTCAAAATCTTGCAAACCTTCAATACTTCAGTGTTGAGAAACTTTATGGACCGGAAGGTATCGGAACAAAACTTGCAAGCGATTCAACAGTTGATATAACGATTAGAGTTGAAGAGAAATCAAGCGATTACTTAAATGCATCCGTCGGATATAGTGGAGCATTTGGTTTCAGTGGTGCAATTGGAGTAACACTAACAAATTTCTCTATAACAGAACCATTTCAATTAGGTGGAGGGCAAATTTTAAGTTTTAATTGGCAATTTGGAGTTGGAAGTCTTTATAGAACTTTCACTTTAGGATTTACAGAACCTTGGCTTTTTGACACACCAACTTCTGTAGGTGCAGAAATTTTCGATACAAGACAACAGTATATTTACGACCTAAGACAAACCGGAGCAACAGTAAGAGTTGGTAGAAGATTAAAATGGCCTGATGATTTTTTCTATATTCAAGGAAGAGTTAAATATCAATACAACAATGTCATTGAAGGACAAGGTTTTTATGCCGAAGGACTAACAAATCAATATACTCTCGGTGCTCTTATTTCTAGGAAAAATATTGATAATCCAATTTTTCCATCTTTAGGTTCCAATTTTCAAATAGATGCAGAAATTTCTGGTGGTCCATTCTTACCGGGTGATGTTGATTATCTGAAAATTGGAATTACAACTGAATGGTACAGAAGATTATTTAATTCTAATAGAATTTCACTTTATGCACTTGCAGACTTTGGATATATTGATGAAATTGTGAAAGGAACTAACATTCAACCATTTGAATTTTATTATATGGGAGGAAATGGTTTAATTATTGCAACTACATCATTAAGAGGATACGACGATAGAACTGTAGGTCCCAGAAATGCTGATGGAAGAGTAATAGGTGGTAGAGTGATGACTAAATATACTACAGAATTACGCCTTGCTGTCTCTATTGAACCTATTCCAGTTTATGTATTGGCATTTGCAGAAGCTGGAAATGTTTTTGAAAGTTTTGACAAAACAGATATTTTTGATCTTCGACGTTCTGTAGGTTTTGGTGCAAGACTTTTGATAAATCCTATTGGTTTAATTGGTTTTGATTTAGGTTATGGTTTTGATAGAAAGATTGCAAGTGGCCAAGATCCATCTTGGATATTTCATTTTCAATTCGGAAAAGGTTTTTAACAAATATTATTCAATAACAAGTTAAGAGGAAAAAGTGAAAAAGTACATTTTATTCATTTCAATTTTGCTTTCATTAAACATTTTTGCTCAAAATGGTTTAAAAATTGGCTATGTTGATTCTGAAATAATTCTTAGCCAATATTCAGAAGCTATAAAAGCTCAAGGTGATCTTGATGCAATTACTAGTAAATGGACTGCTCAGCTCGATTCAATGACCCAAGCTTATCAAGCCTCAATTCAAGACTATCAAAAAAAGGCTGAAACCTTAAAGGATGATAAAAAGCTTGAAGCTCAACAAAAAATAATCAGAATGGAACAAGAAATTCTTGAATTTAGAAGACAAAAGTTTCAACAAGGCAGTGGTGAGATTTTCAAAAAACAAGAAGAAATTTTCGCACCTGTAAAAAAGAAAATCTATGAAGCAATAAAAAAAGTAGCAAAAGAAGAAAATATGTCCTTTGTGTTTGATAAAAGTGGTGACATTCTTTTACTATATGCTGATGAAGCTTTTGATATTACGTTCAAAGTTCTTGATACTCTTCGAAGAGGAACAAACTAATTTTACAAGTGATAAATAGTTTTTAAGAACTTTATCAAAATTTTTTAATAGTCAGGATATAAAATGAAAAAATTAACGATCATCATTTTACTTTTTCTTTCATCCATAAATTTTGCGCAATTAAAAATAGGCTACATTGACTCCGACGCTATTATGGATCAATTACCTGACGTTCAAGATATTCGTCAGAGATTAGACGCACTCATTCTTGAATGGCAATCTGAATTAAATAAACTTGAGAGAGAATGGAAAACTAAATATGATGATTATGAAAAAAGAAAACTTATTATGTCCGATCAAACTCGTCTTGAAACTGAACAACAACTAGTCCAACTTGAAAATAAAATAGCAGAATTCAGAGATAAAAAATTCGGGGCTAATGGGGAACTTTTCCAGAAGCAAGATGAGCTGATGAAACCAGTTCAAAATAAAATATTCAATGCTATAAAAGAGGTTGCGCAAGAAGAAGATTTAGATTTCGTTTTTGATAGAAGTGGTGATATTATGATTTTATATGCAAAAGATAAATATGACATTTCAGCAAAAGTTCTCAATAAACTAAAACTTCAATAGCTTAAGATTTTTTAATGTCTCTTACTGTTAAAGATATCGCTGAATTCATCGGAGGTAATGTTCACGGCGATGAGAAGGTCGTAATAAAATCAGTTGCGAGAATAGATGAAGCAAAGCAAGATGAGCTTTCATTCATTTATTTACCTGCTTATGAAAAATATCATACTACAACAAAAGCAGCTGCATTAATTGTAAAACCTGATTTTCCAAAGACACGAAGTGATTTAACATATATTGAATGTAACTCCCCAGATAAAGCTTTCTTTGCAGTTTTAAGAAATTTTTTCTCTCCAAAATTTGAACTAAAAGGCGTTGATATAACTGCTTCAATTTCACCTTCAGCCACTATTGGAAATAATGTTGCTATTGGTAAAAATGTTGTAATATCTGATGGATGTGTCATCGGTGATAATACAAAAATTTTTCATAATTCAACAATTTTTAACAATGTTGAAATTGGAAGTGACTGTTTAATATTCTCAAATATTACCATAAGAGAAAACTGTAAAATTGGAAACAGAGTAATAATTCATTCTGGAACTGTTATTGGAAGTGATGGGTTCGGTTACACTAAAAATGAATCAGGTAAATATGAAAAAATTCCTCAAATAGGAAATGTCATAATTGAAGACGATGTTGAAATTGGTGCTAACGTTACAATCGATAGAGCTGCAATGGGTTCAACGATAATTAAAAAAGGTTCGAAATTAGATAATTTAATCCAAATTGCTCACAATGTTGTAATTGGAGAAAATACCGCCATATCTGCCCAATCAGGAATCTCCGGAAGCTCCAAAGTTGGTAATAATTGCATTTTAGCCGGTCAAGTTGGAATAGCAGACCATTTAGAAATTGCAGATAATGTAATTATAATGGCACAATCAGGAGTGTCGAAAAGTATTTCAAAATCTGGTTATTATTTTGGAACACCTGCAAAAGAACACAAAACAGCTCTTAAACTTGAAGCTCATTTCAGAAATCTGCCGGATTATATTGAAAAGATAAAAAAACTTGAGGAAGAGATAAACGAACTAAAACAGAAATTGAACAGTAAGTAAAAATTTTTTGGGCGAGTTTAATTTTTTAGATATGAATAGTTCTTTATTACGAATACCCAGTGATTAAACTGCATCACCAAATTTCAGCGCCTCATATCCGAACTTATCGCGAATTTTTGTAACTGCTCTGAACATTTTTTTTCTTTTTATTTCATAATCTTCGAATAAATATTCCTGTTCACTTGCAGGAGAAAAATTGGACAGACCAATCCCGATTAATCTGACAGCAACTCTTCTTGTTTTGGCTTTTCTAAGTAAATCCCAGGCAGTATCAAATACAACTTTGTCATCATCAGTTGGTTTTATTGTTCTTGAACGAATCAAAGTCTGAAAATCAATGTATCGAAGTTTTATTTCGATTGTAGATGCTTCCCAACCTCTTTTTCTTAATGACTGACAGACTTTACCAGTTAAATAAAACAGAGTTTGTTTTAGTTCTTCATCACTTGTAACATCTTTTCCGAAAGTAGTTTCCCTTGATATACTTTTTCTTTCTCTCTGAATTGTTAAATATTCAGTCCCTTCACCGTGAGCTTTTCTCCATAAGTCAATGCCATACTTACCAAATGCCACAGAGAAATAATCTAAAGGAAGTTTTGTTATATCTGCAATTCTGTAAATTCCTCTTGCATTAAGTTGTTGTTTCATTACTTTGCCAACGCCGGGAATTGTTTCAACAGGCATTGGAGCAAGAAATTCTTTTTCCATTCCGGGAATAATGTAGGTGATTCCATTCGGCTTCATACAATCAGAACCAATTTTTGCTACTGTCTTATTACTTCCGATACCAATTGAACAAGGCAGTTGAAGTTCATCCCAGATTTCCTTCTGAAGTTTGGATGCAAATGCAAACATAGAACCATAAATGATTTGCGTTCCGGTCATATCCATATAAAACTCATCGATTGATGCCTGTTCAATCAAAGGAGCATATCGCTCGAGAATATTTTTAACTGCATTGGAATATCGCTCATACTCTTCAAAATGTCCGTGTAAATAAATTCCGTGCGGACAAAGTTTATAAGCAGTCCTGATTGGCATTGCGGAATGTAATCCATAAGCGCGGGCTTCGTATGAACAGGCAGCAACTACTCCCCTTCCATATTTTGGATCACCACCAACAATCACTGGTTTGCCGTTCAACTTCGGATCGAGAATTCTCTCTACTGAAACAAAGAACGCATCAAGGTCAAGGTGAAAAATTGTACGCATAGATAAATGAATCAAACTTTTTTCAGAGACAACAAAATGATGAATATTATGTCATATCAAACAAAGTATCTTCCTTAATTGAGTTTTTCACAGTGAAATAAAGCTTATCTTTTTTTCTTATTTCAACAAATTCAAGTGTTTTGAGATAATTAGTCATTTTGTGTACTGACCAGTCTGAATTTATTTTCTTTATTATTTCACTTGCTGAGACAAGATTACCGTTTAGTATGGAATATATTTTTTGTTCGAGATTGTTTGGATTTTCCCGAACTAACATTTCTTGTTTTGGAATTGAGTTGAAGTTATACTTTGGAGTTATGTTGCTACTTAATAATTCCCCTTCAATATTGACTGGTATTGCTCCTTTTTCAATCAACAAATTATTTGCATTGCTCTCATCAGTTTCTGGTTTACGGACATATATTATTCTTTTTCTTCTCAAACCATCAATTGCACCAGCCCAAGTTCCACCTTTTTCAGATGTCTCAGCAATATAAATTTCATCAGCTAATGCATAAATGATAGGATTTCTCGCCATTGCAAGTTCGACAGACCAAGGTGCTTTGGGATGAAATGTACTTAATACTAAAACATCTCCATCAACAATTTGTTTATAATACTTTTTAAAACCCGAAGAAAATGTCGTTATTCCTTGTGGCAAGACAATAATACTTCTTCCTGTATACTTGAGAGCTGATTCAAGTGCCTGTTTATCGACTCCTTTCGCAAAACCACTTACAATTACTTTAAACTCTTTAGTTGCAATCCGAGCTATATTATCTGTAAACTCGAGAGCTTTTGCCGAGGCTTCTCTTGAACCGACTATTGCAATAGCTTTTTCTGTAAATATTTGTTTATCTCCTTTGATATAAAGCAGTGGAGGACAACTTAACTTATCTTTTAATGATAGATTAGACTTAAGTCTTTCTGGGTAATCTTCTGAAATGATAGGAATCATATTAAAACCTTGATTAAATAAATCTTCAGCAAGGAAGGAATTATTTGTTAATTCAGACTTACTTTCAATCAAACTTTGAATTTCCTCATCATTTAGCCGGAAGGTTGTTCTCCAGTAGTTCTCTTCAAGATTGAAGAAATCAGATATTGAAATTTTTTCATCGTAATATATCTTCTTTAATATCTCATTGAGCTTAGCAGTTCGAATTTGTTTTGTATGTGCAAAAGAAATCCAGTATGCTGCATCTTTTATCATATCAAATCACCTCCTACTGTTTTTGCTATTACGATTGGAGTTATCTTTCTGGCACCTAAACTAGTTAACATTTTTCCTATTTCTTTTATAGTTGCACCACTATCAAAGATATCATCAATAAGTAAAATATTTTTTCCTATAATTTCTTCGGTTTTTTCATAATAAAACGCGTCTTTAACATTTTCCGCTTTACTATAGGAATTTTGGAATACCTTCTGTTTTTCGGTTGTTCTCGTTTTCCTTAACGAGTGAGATATTGGAACATTTAATTTTTTAGAAATTTTATTTGCAAAATTTTTTACCAAATCTCCAGAAACTGTAGGAGGAACATATACAACTAAATCAAATTTTTCATTAGGAAAATTCTTATTGACTGCCTTTAAGAAAATATCTACTAAAGTATCGGGATAGTCTCCCCCATTCTCATATTTACAACGATGAATAATTCGTCCTACATTAGAAAAACCATAATAAGAGGAAGCAACACCATTCACAAGATTAGAACCCTTAGTTTCAACTTCAAGTGTGGGGTAGTAATTTTCAAAAAATTCATTGAGTCTTGCTTTCAAAATTGAATCATCTTCTAACTTTAATTTTTCCAGTCCAGTATTATCACAATTTCTAAAGTTATATTCTGTATTATCTCCAAGATAATTACAAAGAAATTTCATTCTTGATTGTTTGGTTTCAACGTATTCAACCATCTTTTCGAGTTCCTCTAATTTATGCTCACGCAGGCTCTGGAATTGAGTCGTATCTAATGATGGTGCATTACTAACATATTCATATTTTTTACTCTTTCCGATTAACACTTCTCTAATAATTCCTTGATCTATTAAATCTGCTTTAATAACTCTAAACTGGGTTTGTTTGAGATTAGCTTTCTTTATGATTTCTCTTTCACCCAAAAGTTCAGTTTTTATCAATTCGATAACTCTAAAGTATTTAGATATATCTGGTTTGGAATTTTCAATAAAAGCAAGAGGTAATTCTTTATCTTCTTGTGAATAAAAAAGAATAATATCAGTAGGGTTACCATCCCTTCCCGCTCTACCAATTTCTTGATAATAATGAATTGGAGACTGAGGAATTTGTGTATGTATTATAAATCTAACATCAGGTTTATCAATACCCATTCCTAAAGCATTAGTTGAAACTATTGCTTTCCACCGATTATTCATTAGTCCGTTTTCAATATCTATTCGAGATTGTGAGTCAAGTTTTGCATTATAACCAATAGCAGGTATGTTTAGAAAGTCTAACCAGCGTGAATAAATTTCAGTGTTTACTCTCGTTCCTGTATAGATTATTCCAGTACCAGACAGTTTCATCAAGTTTTTACCAAGCCACAGCATCTTTTCTTCCTCTGAACTTACCTTCAAGACATAAAGGTTAAAATTTTCTCTCATTAGATTTCCACGAATAACTTTGATACTTCCTCCCATTTGTTTAGCTATGTCAGCTTCTACTTCCTTAGTTGCTGTTGCTGTAGTTGCCAAAACTGGAAATCCCTTCGGCAAAAGATTAACAAGATTTATAATTCTTCGGTAAGCTGGTCTGAAATCGTGTCCCCATACTGAAATACAATGAGCCTCATCTATAACCACCATCGAGATTTTCATCTTGCGTGCTGATTCAATCCAATCATAATTTTCTTGTCTTTCAGGAGCAATGTAAAGAATGCTGATTTTTCCCAATAGTGCTTGCTCTATAACCAATTTATTCTGATTGTCATCCTGTTCACTATTTATGCAGCTTGCTGATATTCCTTTTGCATTTAGACTTTTCACCTGATCTCTCATCAGAGCAATAAGTGGAGTAAAGACTATTGTAAGTCCATCAAATAGAATTGCAGGGAATTGAAAGCATAAAGACTTGCCGAATCCGGTTTTTTCAATTAATAAAATCCTTTCTCCTCTAAGCAAGTGTTCGATAGTTTCCCATTGCTTATCAAAGAATTTTTTGAAACCAAAGATTTTCAGTAATTTTTTTTCAGCTTCCACCCTATCAATTTTCATAGAATAAAAACTCCTTCGAACTTAAGTTTTCTTTTTCGATTTCTTTCAAATTCGGATATGCTTTCACAATAGTTTCCGGCATTTCAACTTTTGTTTTCTCTTCGAGCAGATGAATCAACTCAAATGCATTTGCAACTGCATCTCCTTTTGGATGATTATTCATAATTACATTTATTTCTTTCACTTTGCTTTCAATTGATTTTATCTTTTGCACAATCTCAACTAATTCTCCTTGTGAATAAAGATAACTGTATCTTGAACTTTGTTCCTCATAAGTCTGCTCTTTGCCAAAATTTGATAATGATTTTTTCCAAGCTTCAATATTTCTTCCGTGAAAGCGAATGTATGCTTTGTCGTTCGTTATTATTGGTTCAAATGGAATAGCTTGTCCGATTTGCGGCTGATCAATCGTACAAAAGGTTAAATTATTCTGCTTGAAAAATTCCAGTGCGTGATTATTTCTCCAACTTGAATGTCGTACTTCAACAAAACAATTTATATCAGAAAAAATATCTTTTATCTTTTGAATATGTTGAACTGAAACTCCATCAAAAGCAAATGAATATGGATACTGAATCAACAAACCACCAAGCCGTTCTGACTTTCTGAGTAAATCAAGATTGTATCTGACTGCTTTAATATTCTGTTCATCAAATTTTCTTTTATGCGTAAAATCCTGATGAAGTTTTATATGAAAAATAAAATCATCGGCATCAGATACTTTTTTAATCCAGCCTTCAACAATTTTTGGACTGATGTATGTGTAGTAAGTTGAATTCACTTCAACACAATTAAAATAGCGTGAGTAAAACTGTAACCAATCAAATCCAGCAGATTGATTCTTAGGATAAAAGCTTGGCACCCAGTCTTTGTAAGACCAACCGGCAGTTCCTATGTGATATTTTACTGACATAACGTAAATATTGTAATTTTAAGCTAAATATACTAAGTTAACAATAGTGTTAACTTTCTATATTTAGGTAATGAAACTGAATTTATTAAATAAATCAACAAAATTATTCCTGACACTTAATGATATTGCTAATGAGCTTTCATTAAACAAAGAATCAGCAAAAGTTACTGCTAACAGATATACAAAGTCTGGCTCATTAATCCGAATAAAAAGAAATTTTTATCTTACCGAGTCAAGATTCAAAGAACTTAAAGAATCGGAAATTTTTCAGATTGCAAACTTCATCGAAGTCCCTTCATATATTTCACTTTTGACTGCGTTAAGTTATTATGGAATAACGACTCAACAATCGCAAAGTGTTATCGAATCAGTTTCTCTCAAACGAACTAAAAATTTAATAATAAAAAACATCGAATTTAGATTTCTCAAGGTAAAGCAATCTTTTTATTCAGGATTTATCCGAACAGATAATTTTTTTATAGCTGAACCAGAAAAAGCTTTTGCCGATGCCATTTATCTAACTTCAATTGGTAAATATAGTCTTGATTTTGAAGCAATAAATTTCAAAAAACTAAATGTCAATCAGATTAATCTTTACTTAGAAAATTCTAATCGCATTACAATTAAATTTTGGAATAAGCTATGCAAACGCTACAAAATTTAGAAGTACTTGAAATTGAAATTCTTGAATTACTTAACAGCATTAAAGTGCTTGAATTTCTCTACTTTGGTGGTGGAACGATGTTACGATTATGCCATAACCTCAATCGTTATTCCACTGATCTCGACTTCTGGTTAGATGCTTCTTCAGACAACAAACAAATTTTTCAACTCATCAGGAAAGCCTTAGCTGATAATTATAAACTAACCGATTCAATGAATAAGAGAAATACTATTTTGTTCGAGTTCAGATCATCTTCTGTTAACCGTTCACTTAAAATTGAAATCCGAAAAGAACAAACGAATTTTGATTGGGAATATAAAATTGCCTTTTCACGATTCACTACAAAACAGGTTATGGTTAAAGCTTTAACTCTCGAACAAATGATGAAAAATAAATTTGAAGCTTTGATTTCTCGTAAAATAATTCGTGATGCATTCGATATCGAGTTTCTTCTGATGAGAGGCATCAATCTTCCCACTGACAAACTAAAGCTTGAGAAAGCACTTCAAATAATCAATAATTTCAAAGAACAAGATTACAAAGTAACTTTAGGTTCTATACTTGATGAAAAGGACAGAACCTATTATACCTTAAACAAGTTCAAACTTCTCAAAGAAGAAATAACAAAACAAATTAATCTCCTAAAATAGTTTTCATACTTAAACTGCTTTCTTATCCATACTTCTGTAAACGCCAACAACAATTCCAACAATTTTGAATGATGGATACTTTTTATCAATCACAATTGGTTTGTAATCAGGATTTTCTGAAACGAGTTCAATTTCATTTTTCTTTTTATAAAATCTTTTTACAACTGCAGCATCATCAAGAATAGCAACAACAATCTGTCCGTTTTTAGGTTCAAGATTCGGATTAACAATTACAATATCACCACTGAAAATGTAAGCGTCTTTTAAGCTATCACCTTTTACACGAAGTAGAAAAGAATCTTTTGGCATTCTTGCAATTGTTGGAAGTTCAACTGTATCAATTGCGTCAGGATAAATTGTTAATGGATTTCCGGCTGCAACTTCACCCAGCACAGGTCTTGGAATAAAAAACTTATCTTCAACCGTAATTTCTATTGCACGAGAAAGCTTCGGATTTTTTCTTATAAATCCTTTTTTCTCCAGTGCTCTGAGATGTTGCTGAACAGTCGCACGATTTTTATATCCAAAATGCAATGCAATTTCTGCTAATGTCGGTGGAATTCCCTTAGAAACTTTCTGATCAATCAGAAAATCCAGAATTTTCTTTTGTATTTGTGTTAGTTCTTTTTTCATAGTTAAAACACTAAAAGAGTAAGAGTAAGATTAAGAGTAAGAATTTTCTTTCTCTTACTCATACTCTTAATCTTACTCTAAAATACCATACATTTGTATGGTAAACTTAAATTACACATTAATAAAAGTCAAGTTAAATTTTACGAGAAAATCAGGACTTAGAGTAGACTTAATTAACTGAAATTTCAGACAAAGATTTAATTATTCTTTCTTTAAAGATTGGTTTATCTATGAAACTATTAAAACCAGCGGCAATAAATCTTTCTTTATTACCTGGCAGAATGTAAGCAGTTGATGCAAAAATTGGGGTCTTTTCATAACCGGGAATTTTTCTAATTAATTTCAAAGCATCTAACCCATTGTACTCACCTTCGAGGTTTATATCAATCACTATAAAATCAAATTTACGGCTTTCTAGATGAGGAAGAGCTTCTTCAAAACTTGGAGCAACAACTACTTCTTTGAGCTCTTTCATTTGAACCTTAAATAATACTTGAGAATCCAATTGATCTTCAATATAAAGACAAGTTAGATTTGATAAATCTATCTTCTTTTTAGGTTCTTCTTTTGATACTTTGCTAAGTTCTGAAATTTGCTCTTTATTTTCTGAATCTTTGACTTCTTCGAGATAAACATCAGACTTTGACTCTATTTTTACTTCCTTTTCAATATCTTCAAAAGTAGTTGAATCATATTGCGGCTTAATTTCTTCTTTAACATTAAATTCTTTTTCAAAGTCTTTACTCTCTAATTTCTCCTCATCATAAAAGTTCATTGGAATAATGAATCCAACATACGTTTTTCCATCTTTTTCTATTTTATTTGAGAACTTGATTTTTAATAAGTTCATAAAAAATTTCATAATATTTACTGTTAATCGCGGAGCAGCTAAATCTCTCGGTTCTACATTTAAGTTAAATAGCTTATCAAGTAAATTGGATAATTGAGGTGATATGTTATTATATTGATCCGAAATAGAGATTAAACACAAATCATTATCAAGTTGATATGCAGAAAAATAAATCTTTTTTTCCTGAGCAATTCGGCAAATAATTTTTACCAATCCAATTATAACTCGCTCAAGTTTTTCAGGGTCTGTTTTTATTTTGAGTGAGCTTGATATCTTACCTAACGAAAATTCAATTCCAAATGTTTTGGAAATATCTATTGCTTGAGTTTCAATTCTATCTATAATATCTACTAAACGTAATTCTTTGATATTCAAATCTGAACTCTTTGAAATCAATTCAGAATATTCTACCACTGAATTCATAGTGTCCAACATTTTAACTCTATTCTGTTTTATAATATCTATTGCCTCTTTCTGCTCTGCAGTAGGATTTTCAACACCCTCAACTATCTCTTGTGCGAATCCGAATATTACATTTAATGGAGTTAATATCTCGTGAAAAACGCCTGAAAGGAATTCAGTGCTTATTAAATTTTGATTACTTTGAGAGGGTTGTACTTCTATTGGTTTTTCTACAACTACTTCTTTAATAATTTCTTTAATCTCAACTTGTTTTCCTGACAATTTTTCCTCTAATGAAATCAGTAGCTTGAAAGCATTTACTTCACCTAATGGATTTTTAATTGGGATTGATTTCACTTTTGCATCTACAAAATTTTCATCAGCTTTTTTTATCGAAAAGAAAAACTCTTCTGATGGATTGATATTGGACTTTAAGAGCTTTGAGGCAACAAGTGATCTTTCTTCATCACGGACAAGAGATGTAAATGTTAAATCAATTAGTTCTTTTTCTTGATAACCAAGTTTAGTAAATACATTTTTACTGCAGGATTTTATAAAACCGAAACTGTCGGTCTCGATAATTATATCAGAAACATTTAACAAAATATCTTTAACAACTTTATTTTCATTTTCGAGTAATAATCTGTCAGTAACATCTATTATGTTGACTAGAAATGAATCCAAGCCATTGTATTTAAATTCGTTGTAATTAAGTCTAACATAAACATCTTTACCAAATTTAGTTTTTTGTTTGAATACAGGAGTTATTTTTTGTTCTTTTGATTTTTTTATTGAATCCATCAAAGATTGAAAATCTTCAGGAGAATATAGATCAGTCAAGTCAAGCTTTAGAAACTCATCTCTGCTATAACCGTATAGATTTAAGGCTGGTTTATTTATTTCTAAAAACTTTAATGTTTCTTTTTCAAATATGAAAATTGGTTCAGGGCTGTTTTGAATATAGTAATCTAAAGTTTTTCCTCTTTGAGATAAGAGCAACATTAGATCTTCGTGTTTGCTTATCGGATAGAAAATTAAATTAATAAAGCCTTTTTCATCTTTGGAAAGATTCAGGACAAAATCACTTTTCTCAATAATTGAAATTGAGAATGTTTTGTCAATATACACAAATTTATCAAATGACTCTGATGTTATAATTTCATCAACCTTTTCAATCAATGATTCACTAAACAATTCATTTAAATTTATTGCTTGCTTCAATGCAAGTTGATTTAAGATATTTTGAAAATGCTTGTTTGAATAAATTATATTTTTGCTTTGATCAATTTTAATTATAGGTAATTGGATATAATCCAATTGAATTGAATCTTCTATGGGTTTATTATTGAAATGTTCTTTGAGTAATATGAAGAAAAAGACATAATTTTTCCCTAACTTATCAGCAACAGGATAAATCATCAAATATGAATCTTTAACTTCACTTAATGAGTATTTAATTCCCTTAACCAATAATGGTTTTCTGACATTTTTAGAATAATCCATTAAATTCTTTAGCAGCTCTTTTTGATAAGGGAAGAAAATATAGTCCTCACTTAATATCTGAGTATCATCAGAACTAATACCAACTGATTTTAAGTAACTTTTATTTGCTAAAATTATTTTTTCGGTGGAATCTCTTAACCAAATAATTTCATCTCTTTCATCTAGTAAAAGCTTTATTTTATTCTTATTTACTAAAGACAATGGTATTATGTCTGAAACACTTTCAAATAAATCTTGAATTTCAGGAGAAAGGTAATTTTGAATCTCAAAATTTTCATTGAAGAATTTGATTTCAGTTAGACTGGTTTGGCTGTTCTTTTCTGATTCATCATAGGGTGGTTTAAATGATAGAATAAAATATTCCTTTGATGAAATTTGATATGGATAGATAAAAAGAGAAAAATAATTTTGTGAATATTTACTCTTTGGTAGTACAACAAGATCGTCAACCAAAGATTTACTCTTATAGATTGAGTTTTTAATGAAACTCTCTAGTTTCAAAATCAATTCAGGTTTTAGTAAATCTTGAAGATTTTCTCCTGGTTCTTCAGTAAGAATTTCTTTTAGAGTTCTGTTAAAGTAGATCAGATTTAATTTTTTATCAACTATTACAGTAGGAGAATTGAAACTGTCTATTATCTTCAGAGCTTCCCAGTTAATATTTGAATTAAATAATGCTGCCATAAAATTTTAATACGTGCTTATTGCAATTTCATTTGAATATTCAGAATATTGTCTGTTATTATTTAGCCCAGCGACTCGATAAAAATAAACTTTATTTAATTGAGTGGTAGAATCAACGAAAGTTAATTGACTGAACGGAATTGTGTTCAAAGTGGTATAATTAGAAGAATCGATAACTCTCCTTTCAATTGCAAAGAATTTAATTAAACCTTGGGTATCATTATTAACCCATTCTAAGTTTACTATTCTTCTATTACGATCATAGTTACCCCTTAGATTACTTGGTGCTGGCAAATCAAAAGCATAAGTAGTAGTTGTTGCAATATTCGAGTGAGCTGAATCTTTACCACTGAAAGCCTTTATTCTATAAGAAAAAGTTCCTCCGGGAAATAATCCATAAGTTGTATCTCTGAAGGTTGTCACATCTTTAAGCACAGATGCAATTCTTACAAAATCTCCCCATTCATTTTTTCTTTCGATAGTAAAAAAGATTTCATTTGTACTATTATCACGCCAGTTCAAAATAACTAATCTTGTTCCACGAGCATTTGCAACTAAGTTGGTTGGTGGTTCTAAATCACCACTACTAAAAAGGTTGTCAGAATTAACTTCTTGACTAAATGGTAATGGAACACCTTGATTTATTCCTCTGATTTTATAATAATAAGTTGAATCTTTATTAAGATTTACATCGACAATTGCTTTAACATCTCCGGGGACAGTTTTATAGAGTGAATAAGTTCCTTTGAATCCAATTTTTCGATGAATCTCAAAACTACTGACCACAGCATTAGCAAGATTCCAACTTAAATTTACTGCAGTACCATCACCTAATTTTTCAATTCGTAAATTATAATTATAGGTTGGATTTACATTTGTGTTATTATTTGCATCAGAAACATTTTCTACACACGAACTAAATAATATTAAACTAAATAAGCTTAGATATAAGTAAAAATCTCTTAAATTAAATTTCATTTTGTTTGCCATTTTATGAAACAACTTCATAATCTAAAAAATAAACTCTTGATTCACCTGGTTTTAATTTGTCAATAGTAATATAGATTATGTTACTTCCTTCAGAATGTTCAAATTTAACTGGTTTAAGTCCAATAATTTCAGATCCTAATGATACATTTTTTACTTTTCTGTTTAAATCAATATCAACCTTATAATTTTCTATAGTTCTATCGCCGGGATTTGAAATCTTCAATGAGATTCTGTATTTCCCTCTTTGTTCAGCTTTTACTTGAACGATTTCTTTTCTATCATACCAATTAGAAATAGCTGAAGCATAGTTTATTTGAAAATTTTTTTTCTCAATATCTTTATGGATTTGTTCTATTACATTTACATTTTTTGATTGTAATTGATATTCTGGGTGAAAATTAAAGACCAATAACCCACTTTCAAAAAGCAGGCGATCAATATCTTCCTGATATGTATAAAATTGAAAAGCTGGTTCCTCTAAGCCGTAATCTCTGATAACTTCGTAATCATCTCTCGCTGTTCTACTGAAAACAACAATTTTATCTTTCCCTTTTATTACAATGTTAGGTACAGAGCGATCTAAAATCGAATCTGCAATTAAATATTTAAGATTGTTTTTTATGGCAGCGAAAATTGTATTCTGATCAAAAAGTCCAAATTTTGGCATCATACCAAAAACCTTTTTACCAGATACTTTTTCAATAATTTCTTTTGCTTCTTTAATTTTCTTTGTTTGTTCATCTTGATTATAAAGCTTATTATCAGTGTCATCCCAAGAATTAATATATCCTATATCAACAATGGCTGCCAGTTCACCATACTGAGCTATATTCTTGATTCTAGAACTATCAGATAAGGCTATTTGAGGATCTACTAAAAATGTAATCGGAATATTATTCTTCTGAATAATTGGAATTAAGTTATCTAGATTATCTAACTTATTATCCAAAGTCACTAAGAATATAGCCCCTGCTTTGAAATCAGATTGCCAAATTTTAGGGACAGATACTGGCAAAGAAAGTAACCAATTTATACTATTATTAAAAAGTTTTTCAAAATAAAGATGCTCTTGATTTACACCAATGATAGAATTTATTTCAAATCCGTACCAAACAAATTTTCCATCCCCAAATGTGCCATAGACAATTCCAGCGGTTTCTTTAATTTCTTGTCTTACAAGGCCCCTGTCTTTTTTAATATTAAACCAATAACTTACCTGAGTAGTTCTTGGATCAAGCACTTCAACCGCAACAGGGCGATCCCAAGTTGCTACCTTAAGAGCGAAACCAGCAGGAATTTCAGCTGTTAAAGGTAATGATCCTCTCAGAGTATGGATTAGATAAGATTCGTCTCTACTTAATTCTCTTGTAAATCTTATACCAAAAGTTTCATTTATAAAATCCCAACCTTTCCATTTTCCGTCATCTGAAAATGATCCTGTTCCACTGGTAGCAAAGACAGCACCACCTTTTTCTAAATATTTTTTAATTTGAATAATTTCTTTTTCACTTAAAGATTTTGAGCCAGGAAGAATTAATAATTTATAATCGAAATGTTTTCCCATTTCAATATCTTCATCACCAATTACATCAGCTGAGAGATTAATATTGCTCAAATATTTTTTCCAAGTGTTAATATTATCTAAAATCCAAGTATTCCCTTTTGGTAACATATTTTGTGTGTATTTAGAATGCAATATTGCTACTTGAGGCTTCGGTTTACCAAATAATCCAAAAAAGTTTTTAGGGATTATATCATTGACTTCAAAAACACCGAATATTCCTCTTATTATTAGTAAAAATATTAGTGCAGAGGCAATTAGCATTACTAATCCGCCTATTAGAAGGAGTAGAAAATTAACTCTTAAGCCATATTTTCTTTCGACTACTTCCACTTTGCAGTTCCAGATTTTTTATCTGCAGATGGAGGAATATATCCTTCAGATGTATACTTCATATATTTATTTTCGTCCGTAGTTTTAGCTCTTTGAGTTTGCCCGCCTGTTCCAGTAAATGGACGAGGTTGCGGATTATAAGCGGCTGGTGCGGGTTCCTGACCATAATGAAGTTCATCAGATGGAATATATGATTCTTGTGAGTAAACTGGCCTAACTTCAGAATATGGTTGAAACTGAGTTCCCTGAGCTTCAGCTGGAATACTTATTGGACTTATAACTTCAGCTTGATAAACTGCTGGTCTTTGTACTGAAGCAGCTTGTGCTTTCCTCTCTCTTACTTTGTATAAAATATATGAACCAATTGCAAGTATAAATGTTGAAATTGTTGCAACCAGTATGATCATTGATAAAATTGGTATTAGTTCCATTTCTACTCCTATTTATGCTGTTAGATTTGCTTGACGTTCTAATTTTCCCCAAGACATTTTTATACCAAGAAATTCTTCAATAGTTGACATCGCTTTACTTATATCGATTATTAGTATAAATACCATTCTATAAATTATTGCATACCAAACTAATCTAAATTCCTCCTTTTCAACTGCAATACAATAAAGTGCAGCAGCAAGATCCAAAATTGCTAATCCAGCCCACCAGTAAAATAATAGGCTTGAAATTCCAAAATATAGAGCTGCAAAAATGAAAAAAGCGTTGGCAGCAATATTCATAACTGGCCAAATTAAAGCTTCATAGAACATAAACATTATAATGAATGTATAACCAATTGATGGACTTTTTGAAGTAAAAACAGAACTTTTATGTTTCCTTAAAGACTGTAAAATTCCTCTTGTCCATCTATATCTTTGTTTTATAAGTTGTTGTAATGTTATAGGGGCTTGGGTATAAGATATAGCGAGAGGCTCATAATAAATTTTCCAACCAGCAGATAGAATTTTTAATGTAAGATCAGCATCTTCAGCAAATGTATCATCAGAATAATAGCCAGCAGATTCTAATGCTTTCTTTCTGAATATTCCTATTGGACCTGGTATTATGTTTACTAACCTCAAGTAGCTCTGAGCAGCACGAGCCATATTCAAACCTTCAATATATTCCAACGCTTGAAGATCAGTTAAAAATCTCTTTCTATTCAAAACTTTGACATTACCAGCTACTGCACCAACTTTAGGATCGTTAAAGTGACGCATACCAACTTTCAAACAGTTTGGAGATAATTTTGAATCAGCATCCATACATAAAACAAATTCTGCTTGAGATACAGATATACCTGTATTTAATGCTATTGCTTTACCTGCATTTTGTTTATTTATGAGCGTTACTTTAATATCAGAATATCTGCCCTTATGAACTCCTACTAATGCTTCAGCTACTTCAAGTGTATTATCTGTTGAACCATCGTTAACCATTATAATTTCATAATTATCATAATCTAAATTCAACAATGATTCAATAGAATCTTTTAAGACCTTATCTTCGTTATAAATTGGAACTATAATTGAAACAAATGGATTGATTTCTGGAGATGTATTAAATGTGTACTCATTGTTATTTAAGTAGGACAAGACTAATAATGAAAAATACCTAAATAGAAGAATTAACATAACTAACATTAAAGCAACAATAACAGAATATTCAATAAGAGAGCTAAATCCCAGTATTGTATATGGCATTGTAAAATAAATAAGTAAAATTAGAATTAAAGAAAGAGTCCCACTTACTATAATTCTTCTTAAATATTTTTTCTTTGGATCAATTTCCTTCATATCGTCTTTAGGGTAAGGAAATACCCTTATCTCTTTCCTTAAATTTTTTACTTCCTCAGCCATTTTAATATAATGATATTTTGTAATTAATTTTTAAATATTATGCCCTTGAAGACTTCATCTGTTGAAGAGATATTTGCAATCATATCATCTGCATCTTTAAATGATTCATTAACAGTAATTACTCTAAATACAACATCCTTGGCCATTGTTTCTCGTTCGTCAGCATCATCTGATGGTAAATTTGATTTAATTTTAGCTAATAAGTTGTTTAATAATTTTATATCCTCTTTTAAGAACAAAACCAATATAACATCATTAATTACGCACATTTTATCTTTTCTGTCGATAGATATTTTAATTACATTTTTTAACTGATTTAATGTTAATGATGATTGTTTAAGTTCAGGGTCAACCAATTTAAATGAGATTAAAGAGAATACTTGACCTGTGGTTTTATTCATCGCTATATGATTATTAACGAGCAATTTAAATTCATCTAAAGAATAAACATTGGTTAATTCTTCAACTGTATTTTTATTATCAATTTCAGATAAAGTTGCAAAACCGTTATTTCTTTTCAAAGAAGATAATTTTTCCGTTTCGGTTTCTTTATTTTTTGGTAACTTAAAGTGAGTTACAACTCCTTTATACGGTTCAATAGAATAGTTTGCCTTAAATCTCCCTTCGCTATGTCCAACATTTGGTTGAATATCCATAACACCACCACGAACAATACCACTTTCATCTGTTGACTTATAGAGCTGAATAACACCTGTAGCAAATGAGCCTAACACATTAAATATAAGCTGAGCTTCTATTGAAGCAGGTTCTCTTAAAACTAAAAGACTTGTTATTCCTCGATCTTCAATTCTTTCAAAGGTTGAAGTAAAAACTGCTTTCAATTTATTTGTATCTTGATAATCAACATAAGGTGTTATTTCATCAAAAACTAATCTGGTTGGATTGTATTGATTTACGAGGTTTTCAATATCAACTAAATATTCTGTCAATAAATTATCTTTATCTGAAAATCCATAGAAATCATTTGGAGGCGCAACTCGTACGACTATTATTTTATTTTGATTAATATAATCTTCTAAATCAATATCAATTGATGCAGCTTGGATAATTATATCTTTTGGTCGAGCATTTGTAAAAAATAAACAAGTTCCTCTTTGTTTAGCAGCTTCATAGGCATATTGAATACAAATCAAAGTCTTCCCTGTTTTTCTTTCTCCGACTAATAGATAAGTTCCACCTTTGTAGAAACCGCCCCAAGTGCTATCTACTAACTGAATACCAGATGGAATTAGTCTTACAGACCTTTTCATTTTAAAACCTATAATTTTTTTGATAATAAGCAATCATCATACCATTAAAAAATGCGATTTTTTCATTTTTTTCAATGCTCAAATCATTTAAGCGTATCAAAATGAGCCATAAAAATTAACTTTGACTCATTTTATTACAAATTTCAATTATTAGATGAACAGAAGTAACCATAGACAAATAAAGCAGTTACGTTACCAGTTATTGTTGGTTCATTATTAACATAATTGTCGAATGAATCAAAATAAATGATATTTTTATAATCAAATTTACTTAATTGAGAATTTCGTTCAATATTCCTTCCTTCAAAAACTGAACTAGGAGAGGGTCCTCCAACAAGTGCACCGGGTAGATATCCTTTAAGAAAATATGCTATTTGAGAGTGAATCTTTTTAGGATATGAATGTCCTATTCCATAAATAAAACTCATCCCCCAGGGATTTCTTCCAAGGACAAAATCTCTGCAGTTGTAAATTAAACTATCAAACTCTGAATTGTTGGTTAATTTTTTATAAAGAATCGCTTGTAGTGCTACTCCTAAAAATGAAGTAGTTGTACCCCAACTATAGCTTAATGGTTCATTAAAAAAATTATTCCTCGAATTTTGACGAAATTGTTCTAAGTTTTTTCTGATTTGATTTGTAAAAGAATAATCAATACTACTAAGCTTGTAAAAAGCAAGTGCGTTAAAATCACCCCAGCTCCACCAAAAATCAGGTTCTGTTTTCCTGCCATATTCCAAAGCTAAAATTTGATATTTCTTATTATTCGTTGAAAAAAATAACTCTGCAGCCCCCAAGGCTAATTCACCGATATAAATAGTATCAGGATAATATTTAGCTTCATCTTTATAATCTATTATTTTATCTCTTAGTTCAAAAATTTTAATTCCAGACTTTAGGCATTTTTCAGCGAATTCATAATCAAAGAATTTTGATTTCCATATTCTATTTGCAATAGCCATTGTGGCTGCATAAATACCAATTTGACTTCTATTCATTTTAACGAATGCGGGACGGTTGAAAGTAAGAGTATCATTCTCTGGCATTCTCCATCCAACAGTATGATCTCTATCATCTTGAACTTGAGTTATAAAAGCATCATCAGCGAAATCACATCTTAATAAAAAATCTAATCCTACACGAGCTTCTTCAAGAATATCAGGGACAGAATTTTTATCTAAATCATAATTGAATTTTTGTGGATCAAACTCATAGGCAAATAACATCATATAAGTAGTAAAAGCAGTTGTAAATAAAAATTTTGTATAATCACCAGCATCGTGCCAACCTCCTGTTAAATCAACAGGCGATGTTTTACTGTAACCGATAACTTCAGTTGCATCTTGTAAGTGACAAGGTTGATGTAGAAATGGTTTTGTAGGACCACATCGTTGAACCCGAAAAAATAAACTCAATGAATCTCTTACTTGATTGTAAATATTATTCCTAATTCTAAAAATTTTAGAACGAATGTTATTTATTTGGATATAATACTCGCCTTGCTGTTTGAATTCAGAAAAATCTAATCTTGCTGAATACTTAAAATGAGAATTTAATGCTGTGTCAATCAATAAATCTTTTTCAAAAACAGTTTTGTCATTTTTTGTTTTAATTACAAATTCTTTAACAGTAATTGGAGCAGCTGAGATCAAAATTGCAGTTTTTTGATCTTCAGGTCTAAAACCTAATTGATTAATTCTTATAAAAGATTCTGAGGACAATGGTTTGCTACAAGATAAAATAAAAAAGACAACAAGTGAAACAATAACTTTATTGACTATTTTCAAAATTACTCCTCTATTATTATGCACTTTTCTGAACTTAATATACATAATAAATTTAAAATAATTGTTATTTAATACAATAAACAGAACTGGCTATTTAATCAATACTTCAGAAATTCCTTCCCACGATTCATCTGGTGGATTTTGAATAAAGCTATCGCATCTCTGAATGTATAATGAAGTTGGTTTATCATCCGGTTTGATTTTTAAGATTTTTTCAAATATTTCTTTCGCTTCTTTGAATTTTCTTTGTCTATAAAACTTTAAAGCATTTTCAAATTCAGGTATAATTGTTTTCCAAGTATTGTTAAAATTATCATCAATTAATCCAATTAGCTCATAAATTTTTATTGGCTTACTTTTTCCTTTAACAATAAGATAATCTAATTCTCTGAAAAGAAATTTGTCATTATTATCGATCATTGTATTTTCTGAAACGATAATATCAGTGCCGTAAAATTTATTAATAGCCTCTAATCGAGCGGAGATGTTAACATTATCTCCCATCACAGTAAAATCAAATTTTTTGTTTGAACCCATATTTCCAACAATTGCTTCACCCGTATTAATCCCGATTCTCGTTTTTATATGAAAGTTAAGCTTTTCTTTCCAGACCTGATTTATTTTCTCTGTTTGACTTCTCATTTCTAAAGCAGATTTCAAAGCATTTGTTGTATGATTAGGATCATTTATAGGAGCATTCCAAAAAGCCATTATAGCATCACCTTCGAATTTATCGAGTGTTCCATTGTTTATAAAAATTATCTCGGACATTTTATCGAAATAATCATTCATAAATTCCACAAGAGTTTCAGGCTCAATTGATTCTGATAAAGTCGTAAAGTTTGTAATGTCACTAAAAAGAATTGATAATACCTTTCTTTCACCACCTAATTTTAACTTTTGTGGATTGGCTATTAAATCATCTACAATTTTACTACTTACATAATGACTAAACATATTTTTAATCATAAGTTTTTGTTTTCTTTCATTCAAATAATGAATAATCAATTTTGTTAGATAGATTGAGACGCCAGTCAATCCTAAACTTGTCACACTTAAAAAATAATTTTGCTTGAATAGCTGAAAAGATGTTTCATATAATCCATAAAGAAACAAGGATAAGACTATCAGATTCAAAATTTCATTTCCTAATAGTGAGCTGAACTTCCATCTCTTTTGAATATCAAATAAGTAATTAAGTAAAAAAGCAGTTATAAAAATCAGAATTGTAAAAATTGAATTCGGAATTTTTTTTATTAAGTTCTTATCAACCAGCATTTGAACAACATTAGCGTGAATTTCAACCCCATACATCAAATTACCAAATTGCATTTGCGATTCCTCTGATATAGGAACTGGATAAATATCTTTATCCTCTGGTTCAATTGATCCAATTAAGACTATTTTGTCTTTGAATAAATCAGAGTATTTCAATCCACTCAGTGAATCATCCCAAGTGTTTATTTCTTCTCCAGTTTCAATTTCAGTTACGGTCTTTAATTCAACGTCATCTAATACATCGATAAGTTCAATTGTTGGAAATGTTTTAGAGGGCCCATAAAAATTTATAAGGAGAGATTTATTTTCAATGTGTAATTTTATTTCATCAAAATATTTTTGAAACGAGTTGGAATCATTTTTAGAAACTAATTTCAGGTATTTTTCAAATATCTTAAATGAAAATGTCGATAAGTTTCTTTCAGAATAAACATCGTAATATTTTGGATAGTAATGTCTTATAATTCCATCGAAGTCTGGGATAACATTTACAAATCCAATTAAATCATCATCTCCTTCATAAAAATAATTATTATATTTTTTTTTATTGCCTTCGCTTTGAATGATAAATCTTTCATCTAACTCATCTAACTTCGCAGCTAATACCACATTATTCAATTTTTTAATTTCGTATAAAAAAAGAGAATCGTTTTTCTTATCATACCTATCTTCTTCATTAAATAAAATATCAATTCCAATTACTTTAACACCTGACTCATTTAAATTTTTAATTAGCTTGGCAAACAAATTCCTTGCAATTGGCCATTGATTGTATGGTGGTGGAAGTTCTTTTAATGTCTTATTTGATATTCCTATAATTACTACTTTATTTTGTTCTAAATCAAATATTTTCCCTCTTCGATTGAAATGCAAATCTTTCAGCTTACTGTCTAAAGAAGAAATTATGTAGTTTTCAATTATAATGTTCGTTGCGAATAAGATTATCAAAAGTGAAATAAATGTTGGAAGGATGAAGTTATTACTAAAATTCATATCTAAGTAATAAGTTTAATAAACTCTCATCTTTCAAATTTCCTGAATTGATGATGTATCTGAAATTAAAAAATGATGATAAATTATTAGTTATTTGATATTTTGAATTAACATCTAAAACATTACGCTTAAAATCACCGGAGAAAATTGCAAAAGAGACTGAATTTAACAATTTATTTTCAAGCATTGAGAGTCTGCCACCAATTGTCAGTGAGAAAAAGTCAAAAGTGCGATTTATTATTTCCGAATTATTGATGTTAGAGCTTATAAAAGATACTAAATCTGAATCCCAAATAGTTTGAATAGATAAAGTTAATGAACTAAAACTTGATGATGATCTTCTGAACGTATTATCGTTTCTTTTGGAGTTCAAGTATCCTAAAGATATTTTATGTTTACGATAAAAATTAAAGTCATACGAAGAAGAGAGATTAATAACATTGGTGTTTTCGTCTAAAATGTTATTCAATCTGACAGAATCTCTTGTGGATGGATCAATATCATTTTTTGTATTAAAATTTGAATAAGAAAAATTTACAATCGGAAAATCATTTCTTAAATACAGTGATAATGAACCCTCATAATTATTGAAAGTGGTTGTAGCAATTTTTGTATTCTGAAGATTATCATTCAATTTTTCATAACTTAATGATAAAAAAACTCTATTTTGAAATAATGAAATTCTATCTAATAATTGAATTCCTTTTATATCAGTTCGAATATAATTCTGACCAAAAGATGTATATTCATTTCCTCTATATAAGTAAGTGCCTTTGAAGTAATTTCCAAAGTAATTTACACTTAAACTTCCCTCAGCAGCTAAATTGGGAAGTTCTTGTGGATTTATTGGAGAAAGATATTGATTAACGGTTATGAAATTACCTAAAATATCTCTGATTGTTCTTAATAAGCTAACATCAATTCCAATGTTGTTATTGTTTGCTATGGAGTCTAATGTAGCATCAGAGATATTACCCAATGCAATATCTTTATTCAACAAACTAAAGGCGCTTTGAAAGTTCAGTTGAATTCTTCTTTGATCAAAACCTAAGAAAAAGTCAGTTCCTAAAACAAGATTTTCTTTAGGCTTTGCACTGAAGATAACAGATTTTTCATCATCTTTCGAATGAAGATAAGTAATTCCAAATTGGAAATTTTCACCACTTCCAAAAGAAGGACGAACAGCAAATAATTTTCTACCATAGGTTCCTAGTCTTACAATTCCGAAAGGTTGACCAAATCTTGAGGAATCTAAAGGAATTAAATTAGGATCAAGAACAATGGAATCACGTCTGACTAAAGAAATTAATTCACCTTCTATTTTGCGAGTTATTTCTCCATAAGTTGTTTGAATATTAAAAAATCCTAATGATAGTTTTGCGCTTAAACCGCGAACTCTTTTTCCACTTAAAATTAAAGAAGGAAATTCCGGGAAATGATCACCGAAGTTTAACTTAGCCCAATCATTATAAACTTGAAGAGAAAATCTATTTTGAGGTTGTAAAAATGATTTTTCTTCATTAGTTAAATAAACTTGTGCATTGGAATAAATTTCCCCATAATTCCCTTGTAATGATAAATTTAATCGATTGTAATTTGCTGAACCAAATCTCAATTTTTCATTTGCAAGATTTAATTCAGCAGAGCCATTTAACTTAAATTTTATTTTCTCTAATTCCTCTTTTTGAGATTTACTAAGAATATCAAAACTATAATCTATCTCCTTAAAAAGCTTACCATCAAAATCATATAAAAAGATAGAAAGATAATTTTTTCCTAAGTTTAAGAATTCGTTTTTTCCTTGAGGTATGAAAACCAAATCATCTGAAAAAATAAGTAAAGAACTAACATCATTTCCATTTATAAAAACCTTTGTTAAATTTTTATTTACATCCTTTGAAACTCTAATTAAAGAAAAGGCAAGGAAAAATTCCTCTAATGTAAAAGCCTCATCAGCTGTAGGTGATAAAATTATTATTTCCTGAACTGATGAGATCTTTTTGTTCACATTTATTCTAATAAAATTCTTTGTCTCCAAAGCCGCGGATGGATATATTTTCTGAACACCCTGAGAGTTAATTACATTAACATAGCATTCAATAAATGGAGAGATTACTTTCGAGGGCTCAAATTGTGCAACAAGTTTGTTGCCTTGAATTGTCATATCAAAGGATGTAAATTCAATATCACCAAAAGTTCTATAGAAAATAATTGCTTGAACTGGCTGCTCACCATCTAATAACTCAATTGATAACGTAAATGAATAATTTTCAACTACATCTTCAGGATTGGTGGATATTTTAATATCATTAAATTGAGCTTTAACAACAATTATACAGGTTAAGGATAAAATAAATGCTCGTATAAAATTTTTCATTAGAGTTGAATTCCAAATTTTACAACTCAAATTTAATGGAATTCAACTCTAAATTAAAAATTACTCTTCATCTAAATAATAAATTCTGAAGTTCCCTCTGTTTGTCTGAATTAGAATTGATTTTTCGTTTGTCTTATTTGAATTCGAGAAATTTTTTCTCTGCTCTTCATTTGCATCAGAAAGTTGAATTGTTCCATCTGGTTGAACTATTGAAACTTTTCCGGCTTCCAAAACCTTTGTTTCTTTCAATTGCCCTGTGGACTCAACTTCAACAACTCCGCGCTCGACAAAAACTAACGTAGAACCATCTTCAAGAGTTTCAACTAAACCTGCTGTACCTCGGACTGTCGCAACAGCCGTTGGTGTTGTTATTATAAATTTATCATCTTCAGATTGCTTATTCACATCGAAAATTAGTTTGCCATTTTCCAATCTGGTATTTTTAATAAGACCTTTTTCTTTTTTATCAGCATAGATAACTATGGTTGATTTTTCTCTTACTCTTAAGATGCTACCATCTACAAATTTTAATACAGCCACAGATTTAATTCCAGTTTTTAATAAATCATTTGTTTTTAGCTGAGTAAGAGGTTTTGTTTGAGTCCAATCATCATTGCCAGATTTATGTTTGACATCTTGAATGACTTTCGTAACAATTACAGCATTATATTGCTTTGATGTATTAACAGGATTGCTTGCAGCAATAAGAATAAAAACTGAGATTATTCCTATGAATATTTTAATTACACTTTTCATAATTCAACCTCCTATTCTGTTTCTATTCTTAAAATGTTTTCAGAATTTGATTCCAAAAAGTCAACAAGTTCTTCAAGACTCATAAAAGAACCATCATCTTTTCTTATCCTAATTTCTGAGATATTAATCTGATTATTCTCCAATAAAGTTAGTAATTGAGAATTTTGCAATCTTCGAAGAGAATTCATTAATCTAAAATAAGAAGCGTTTGTTGAGGGGACATTTTGACCTTGTATATAAAAATTAATAATTGGACTAAAAATTCTATTTCCTCCAAAAGGTCCCGAAATATGAGCAGTAACTTGAACAACAACTTCAGTCCCAGGTTCCAACTCTCTCTCTAAAATATTTCTTAGATTAACGCTTGTCACTGCTCCAACATTTCTATCATTTACTAATGGTGTACCTAAATTCAATGCTTCTTCTAAAGATTGATTTGGATTCAAACGTCTGTTTACTTTGACAGAGTAAAAATCAGCACCATTTAATGGAGTCCAGTCAATAATGACATTTCCAGGATCGTATGTTAATCCAATCTTTGGATTTATTATTTGAAGTGTTTGAGAAGGATTTAAGAATGTCAGCTCCTCTGTATCCTGAGCAAGCAATGTCTGTGAATTTGAGTCAAATAGATTTAACGTTATTCTATAAACACCAGAGGGGACACCAATTCTGAGGTTCTCATCAATTAAATCTCTGTTTGAACTAAATTTTTTAATTGAAATATCTTGTGAACCGAGTTCATCATTACAAAAATTTCTTGAAGTAAAATTTTTTGTTTCAAAATTTCCCAATTCAACGAAACTATTTGAACCAACTTTTTGCCACTCAAACAATCCTTTGATATAAACTTGTTGCCCTTGAGGAGAGATTTCTACACAAAAAATTCTTACATTATTTTGAAGTTCATTTGATGGGATTATTGAAGTAAAATCAATATTACGCAGCGATGGAAAAACAACTATATTGATTGAACTTTGAGCTGGAACTTTGAAAAAAATCAGTAGAAAAATTAAAAATACTTTTAGTTTCATATTGCCTCCTGATATAAATTTGAAATTAGATTTTATAAATAAAAATCTCACTTTCTTAAGATAATCAAAATGCTGGTTGAAATATAGATTTAATATTTTGATTTGCAAGAACATAAATCACAAATAGTATTTTTAAGAAAGAGAAATCTATGGAAAAGTTGAAAAAGCTGATTGAAATCACAATCAAATTAAGCTCTGAAAAAAATGTTGAAAATCTAATAGGCTTAATTGTAGCAACTTCTACAGAATTTCTCAATTGTGAACGTTCAACCGTTTTTCTCTATGATAAATCATCTCAAGAGCTTTATTCTTACTCTGGAATTGGAATAAACAAAAAAGAAATTCGTTTTCCAATATCAAAAGGTATTGCTGGTTATGTCGCTTCTACTGGTGAAACATTAGTGATTGATGATCCTTACAATAATCCTTTATTTAATAAAGAATTTGATCAAATAACCGGCTTTAAGACACGAAACATTTTAACCGTTCCAATGCGAAACATTGAAGGAGATATCATTGGTGTTTTTCAAATATTGAACAAAAATGACGATAAATTCACTTATGAGGATATTGAACTATCCAAGGCTTTTGCATCAATCTCTGCAGTTGCTATAGAAAATGCTCATTTAATTGAAGAACTGAAAAGGCAGTATGAACTACTTCAGAAAGCTTTTTTAGAATTACAACAAGCGCAGGAAACAATAATCAATCAGGAAAAATTTGCTACAATAGGCCAACTTGCTTCTGGAATCTCTCACGAAATAAAAAATCAATTAGTAGTAATAATGGCTGTTGATTTTATAAGAAAACTTTATCCCGATGATAAGAAAATTCTTAAATACACTGAATATATTCTCGAGGCAAGAAATAGAATTTTGAGTTTGTTAGATGAGATACGTGATTTCTCCAAATCAAAAGAATATGAAAAATCTAAAATTGATTTAATTTCATTGATTGATAAAACAATTAAATTAGAACGTTTCGATAAAGATTTAAATAAGATAAACTTAGAATTCAAAGAACCAGATTATAAATACGCTTTTGCACTCGTAAATCAAGATAAAATTCAGCAAGTTTTGATAAATCTAATTAGAAATGCAGCCCACGCTTCAGAGCCCAAAAGCACAATTCAATTATCACTTCAAGAGGATGAAAATAATTGGATAATTTCTGTAAAGGATGAAGGATGTGGAATTCCAGAGGAAATTAGAGATAAAATCTGGCAACCTTTTTTTACCACAAAATCATCTGGCACAGGTCTCGGCTTAGATATCTGTAAAAAAATTATACAAAATCATAATGGTGAAATTTATTTTGAAAGTGAAGTTGGTAAAGGCACTACATTTTTTATTAAATTACCAAAGTTTTTATAAATAATGTTTTCTATTTTTCCTCTAAAAATTTTAGGAGGCTAAATGAGCGAAAATCTACAAAGAGAAAAATGGGGTAGCAAAATTGGTTTCGTGTTAGCTGCAGCGGGCTCAGCAATTGGTCTTGGTAATATTTGGAAATTCCCTTATGTAGCCGGTCAGAATGGTGGGGCTGCTTTTTTCATTATTTATATTTTTTGCGTAATCTTAATTGGATTACCTGTCATTATCGCTGAAATTATTCTTGGAAGAACTGCACAAAAAAATCCTGTTGGAGCATTCAAAAAATTATCAGACTCTAAATTTTGGCCTTGGGTGGGGGCGATGGGAGTCTTTGCAGGATTTATAATTTTATCTTTTTATTCTGTGGTTGCTGGTTGGTCTGTTGGTTATGTATATGAATCGGCAACTGGTGTTTTCTATAATTTCAATTCCGCTCAATCTGCTGCTGAACACTTTAATCATTTGACTAAGAACGTTACTTGGGGTATTGGAATGTTGGCAATATTTATTTTGATGACTATGTTTTTCGTTTATGCTGGAGTTCAAAAAGGTATTGAAAAAGGTTCTAAAATTATGATGCCTTTATTATTTATCTTGCTAATAATAGTTATGATAAGAGGCATTACTTTGGAAGGTAGTGATGAAGGTTTAGCATTTATTTTCCATCCTGATTGGAGCAAAGTAACTCCAAAAACTTTCTTAGAAGCTTTAGGACAAGCTTTCTTTTCATTGAGTTTGGGAATGGGTGCAATGCTGACTTACGGTAGTTATATGTCAAGAAATGATAATGTTCCAAAATCATCTTTAGAAATTGTTGTTTTAGACACTTTGGTTGCTGTTATTGCTGGAGTTGCAATTTTTACTGCAGTATTCGCAACTGGTCAGAATGCGGCTCAAGGACCTGGATTGATTTTTCATACTCTTCCAATTGTTTTCACAAAAATGCCAGGTGGATATTTTGTTGGAATCATCTTTTTTATTTTGCTAACAATTGCAGCTTTAACTTCGGCAATCTCTCTTCTGGAAGTTGTAACAGCTTATTTCGTTGATGAAAAAAACTGGAGCAGACATAAAGCAGTATTGGTTTTTGGATCATTAGCTTTTTTAGTCGGAATTCCAAGCGTTTTATCATTTAACATAATTGAAAATTATAAAATCTTCGGAATGAATTTTTTTGATGTTGCTAATTATCTTTCATCAAATATAATGCTTCCTTTAGGTGGTTTGTTGATAGCAATTTTTGTTGGAAACGTTTGGGGTATTGACAAAGTTTTACAAGAACTCAAACAAGGTTCTGATAAATTATTTACCAATTATAGTTGGATTGTCTCGCTCTGGGTTGTTTTGATTAAATATGTTTCGCCAATTTTAATATTATTTGTACTACTTCAGTCTATTGGAGTTTTTTAGAATAACAAATCATATATCCATAAAAAAAGAGTTAAAATGAATAGAACAAAAGCTGGATTAATTTCCTTCGGAATAATTATAACTATCTTAATAATCGGTGGAGTGGATATTTTCGAAGCAGTTTGGTCATTCCCCGGCAACTTTGAAATAATTAAAAATTTCCCTACTAAGGAATATCCAATCGGTTCAATTCCATTGATGGTTATTGCATTAGTAGGAACAGGAATATTCGTTACAATAAAATTAGGCTTTCCTCAATTAAGATATTTTCTTCACGGTATTAAAGCAACAAAAGGTGATTTTGATGACCCAGATGATAAAGGTGATTTGAACCATTTCAAAGCTTTATCCACAGCTTTATCAGCAACAGTAGGTATTGGAAACATAGCAGGAGTCGCAACAGCACTTTATTACGGCGGACCTGGTGCTTTATTCTGGATGTGGGTTACTGCTTTTTTTGGAACTGCTCTCAAATATTCTGAAGTAACTTTAGCTCATCATTTCAGAGAATTTGATGAATTTGGTAATACAGCTGGCGGGCCAATGTACACAATTGAAAAAGGATTGGGTAAAAATTGGAAATGGCTTGCAGTGACTTTTGCTTGTTTTGCCATAATATGTTCCTTTGCAACTGGAAATGCTATTCAAACTTTTACAGTATCAGATCAGATTTACTCAGAAGTAACTCAATTAGTTGGATATAATCATTTTTTAACTCAAAAACATCAGGTCTTTGAAAATTTCTCTGTCTCAATTCAACAGGTAATTAATGGAATTTTTCTTTCTTTAATTGTTGGTTTAGTCATCATTGGTGGTATTAAACGAATTGGAAATGTTACAGGATTTCTATCACCATTTATGGCAATCATTTATGTTGTTGCTGGTGTGTTGATATTATTTTCAAATCTACCACACTTAATTGATAGTTTCTTTTTGATATTCGAAATGGCATTTAATCCACCTGCTGAAATTGCTGGTGTTGGAGCTGGGACTTTTCTTTTAATATTAAACACTATGTTATGGGGAATTAAACGAGGACTTTATTCAAATGAAGCTGGACAAGGTAGTGCTCCAATAGCTCACTCAACAGCAAAAACCAAATATGCTGTTCGTGAAGGAACAGTAGCATTGCTTGAACCATTCATTGATACAATAACTATTTGTACAATAACTGGATTAGTAATTATCTCAACAGATGCTTGGTTTCATACGAAATTTTACGTTGAAAGAATTGATCCTAATTTCACAGGACAATTAATGAATAGCAGCGTTTTAACAGCTTATGCATTCAAAAAAGGACTTAGTTGGTTATTTGCTTATGGAGATAAAATAGTAACTTTATGTGTTTTGTTATTCGCTATATCTACTGCGATTAGTTGGTCATATTACGGAGAGAGAGCAAGTAATTATTTGTTTGGCAAGAGAGCTACCTTACCTTATAAATGGGTTTATATTGTTTTTGTTTTTATCGGGGCAATTGCAGAACTCGAAGCAATCTGGGCATTTGGTGATGCAGCATTAGGTTTTATGACCTTCCCTAATCTGATAGGGATAATTTTATTATCAGGCACTTTGAAAAAACTAACGAAGGAATATTTCTCAATTAAACACGTTGAAACGAAGGAGCATAATAGATGATGAGTTTTATTCAAGTAAAAATTTATGAAATTTAATTTTATGAATTTACAAAGTAATCATTAAGTCATCTAAAGGATTTTTTACTTTCTGAATACTTATTGAAGAAATATGAGTGTAGATTTGGGTAGTTCTTATATTCTGATGTCCTAACAATTCCTGAATTATTCTTATATCTGTACCACTTTCCAAAAGATGAGTAGCAAAACTATGTCTAAGTGAGTGAACAGAAAAATTTTTATTAATTCCTGCCTTTTTTAATCCATTTTTAAAGATATTCTGGACACTTCTGGCAGAATATTGATTTCCTTTATCTCCTTCAAACAAATAAACTTTGGGATGATAAATTTTATAATATTCTCTTAAAAGTAGAAGAAGCGAATTTGATAAAGGCACATAGCGATCTTTTTTACCTTTTGACTGCTCAATTTTAATAATCATTTTATCTGACTGAACATCTTTAATTTTAAGATTTAGACATTCACTCAGTCGCATTCCACAGCTATAAATCGTACATAAAATAGCTTTATGTTTTATATTTATAGTTGATGAGATAAGTTTCTGGACTTCTTCTTTAGACATTACATTTGGAAGTTTATGTTCTCTCCTGTCTGGATACAAATAATTAAGTTGAATATTTTTTCTTAACAACTGGTGATATAAAAATTTAATTGCTCCTACAAGAGTTTTTTGGTAAGAAACAGAAATATTTTCATTAGTAACTTTATAATTTATAAAAGATTCAATTTCCTTGGCTGATAAAGAAGATATATCTTTATTATCATAAAAGTTAATAAAGCAAAGAAGAGCATTTTTGTAGGTTTTAATAGTTTTATAGGAATATCGTTTAATCTTTAATAACTGCAGGAAATCTTCCACAAATTTCGTATTGACGCCATATTGCATAATGTCTTATTTTTTTAATAGTTTTTACGCAACTAATATATACAAAAATATTTTTATTTGTATTATTGTATAAAAAAATTTTGTTGGTGGCAATTATAAAACGAACGATATGAAGAAATTT
>JANWVQ010000018.1 GCA_025056745.1 Ignavibacterium sp. | reverse complement strand
CTGGACTTTCTATCTTGATGTGATAAATATTTATAACAGGAAAAACGTAGTTGGCTATGACTATTTTATTCAAAGAGATTTGACTATAGGTAAAGAACAAAATAATATGTTTCCAATCTTACCAACTCTCGGAATTTCAGTAAGATTCTGAAGTTGTTAAATTGCATTCAAAAAAAAATTAAATGAGAAAAAACATAATTCTTTGGTCAATTGCTTTTTTAGTAACAATTGGTTCATCTGTATTTCAAAGATTAACAGGCCCAACGTATCCTGTATCAGGAAAATCTGAATTAGGTAATATTAAGATTGAATACTCATTCCCTCGTTCTCATTCAACATCGAAAGATTGTGAGATAAAAATAAAAGTCGATAATCCTGATATAAATGCCCAGCTAAAATGGAAGCGGTACAAATTGAATGAAGAATGGAATATTGAAGAAATGAAATATCAAAATGGATATTTAATTGCTTACCTTCCTGCACAACCAGCAGCAGGTAAACTTGAATATAGAGTTAAAATAGCAAATGCAAGTGATGAAATTATCCTACCACCAAAGAAGAATGTTGTCATAAGATTTAAAGATGATGTTCCTTCTTATTTTTTGATTCCACACATACTTTTCATCTTTCTTGGAATGCTATTTTCAACAAGAACTGGTTTAGAATATTTCAATAAAAAAGAATATCAAAATCTCCATTATGCAACTTTAATCTTCATAATTTTAGGGGGATTAATTTTTGGTCCGATTGTTCAGAAATTTGCTTTTGGTGCTTATTGGACTGGAATTCCTTTCGGTTATGATTTGACAGATAACAAAACTCTTATTGCTTTTATATTCTGGCTTGTACCATTGTTTTTCAAAAAAAATTCTGATAAATACTCAAAGTATATAATTATAGCCTCAATTGTTACATTAATTGTATTTCTAATTCCTCATAGCTTATTTGGAAGTGAACTTGATTATACAACAAACAGAAAGATTAACGAATTTTGAATCAATATTCATTAAAACTATCACAAACTGAAGAACAAATTTTTACAGTTTCACAATTAACACAATCTATTAGATTTGTCCTCGAACAAACCTTCGATGATATTTTTTTAACTGGAGAGATTTCGAACTTTAAATCTTACTCATCAGGGCATTGGTATTTTAACTTAAAGGATGAGAATGCCTTGATTACTTGTGTAATGTGGAAAGGTTTTAACAATTATGTTTTTTTCAAACCACAGGATGGAATGAAAGTTATTTTAAGGGGAAGAATTACAGTATATCCTCCACGTGGAAATTATCAGTTCGATACTAAAACGATGAAACCTGCCGGCGAAGGAGAACTTCAGGCTGCTTTTGAAAGATTAAAAAGAAAATTATTTGAAGAAGGTTTATTTGATGAAATTCATAAGAAGCCAATTCCTTCTTTCCCTAAAAAAATTGGAATAGTTACTTCAATCGATGGTGCAGCCATACGTGATATGATTTCTGTTGCAGCAAGAAGATATCCATTATGTGAACTTATCTTAGCTCCTTGTAAAGTTCAGGGAAGTGGCTCAGCAGAAGAAATCGTTGAAAGCATTAAACTCTTAAACAAACAGAAAGATATTGATGTTATAATCGTAGCGCGAGGTGGTGGTTCAATCGAGGATTTATGGTCTTTCAATGAAGAAATTGTTGCTCGTGCAATATTTGATTCTAAAATTCCAATTATCACTGGGGTAGGTCACGAGATTGATTACACAATTGCTGATTTTGTTGCTGATTTGAGAGCTCCCACACCATCAGTTGCAATGGAACTTGCCACTCCTGATGTTGTAATCTTGGAAGAAAATATTTTATATAATCTGAAAAAAAATTATGATATGATTTTAGATCTTATTGATAATTATAAATCTAGTCTATTTAATTTGACAAATTCATTTGTATATCGTTTTCCTCTTGATAGAGTTCGAAATTATCAACAAAAACTAGATACAAATCTTGCAAAACTTTCTCAATTGATCGATAAAAAAATTTACGATGCTGATTTATCTCTTAAAAAACTTTATTATAATTTGAAACTTTATGATATTAACAATATGTTAAATCGTGGATTTGCTTTAATCTTACAAGAGAATAAATTTGTCAAGAGAAAAGTAAATCTTAATCTTGACAAGTCTTTCAAGATTAAATTTTATGACGGAGAAATTGAATTGAACCAAAAACAAAATGGCTAAACAAAAATCTTATCAAAATTTTGAAGATAAATTGAAGAGAATTGAGGAAATAACTTCGATTCTCGAATCTGAAGAAACTTCTTTAGAGGACTCAATAAAATTATATGAAGAGAGTATTCAACTCTCAAAAGAATGTTTGATGATTTTGGAAAATGCTGAACTAAAAATCAAAAATCTAAAAAATCAAATGAAAGAAATATCAATTAAGGATTTTAATGAAAATGAATAACGGACAACAGACAAACTCATTCGAAGAAAAATACAAGGTACTTTCAAAAGTTAATTATCCATCTGACATAAAACAGATGGACATAACTGAATTAAAGCAACTTTGTCAGGATATTCGTGAATATCTAATAGACACTATATCAGAAATTGGTGGTCATTTTGGGGGAGGTTTAGGTACAGTTGAACTAACCGTTGGTGTTCACAAAGTTTTTAATACTCCTTATGATTTAGTTGTTTGGGATACAGGTCATCAAGCATATCCACATAAAATAATAACTGGAAGGAAAGAGGCACTTAAAAAAATTCGCAAGCTTGGTGGAATAAGCGGTTTCTTAAAACGCACTGAGAGCGAGTATGATGCCTTTGGAGCTGGACACGCTACTACTTCAATCTCTGCTGCTTTAGGAATGGCTGTGGGGCGTGACATAAATAATGAACCTGATCGTAAAGTAATTGCAATCATCGGCGATGGTGCTATGACCGGTGGTATGGCTTATGAAGCTATGAATAATTCGGGTATGATTAAATCAGATCTAATCGTAATACTAAATGACAATAATATGTCCATCGCTCCGAATGTTTGGCAAATTTCAAATTATTTTACTGAGATGATTTCTCATCCAGATTACAATAGATTCAAAGGACAGATCTGGGATTTAACTGGAAAACTTGATCAATTCGGAGATAGATTAAGAAAAATTGCAGCAAGATTAGAACACGGTATTAAAGCAATTATTACTCCTGGAATGCTATTCGAAGCGCTTGGATTTAGATATTTCGGTCCTATAAATGGTCATAATCTTCATCAAGTAATTAGAATTTTAGATCACGTAAAAAATTTGAAAGGACCAATACTAATTCACGCAATCACCGAAAAAGGTAAAGGCTATAAACCTGCAGAATCTCACGTTCAACGATTACACGCTTCAACTCCGTTTGATAAGATAACTGGAGTGGCCTATAAAAAAGCAGATGCACCAAAACCATATACAACTATATTTGGTAATGCTCTTGTTGAATTAGTTAAAGAGAATCCTAAGATTGTTGGAATAACTGCAGCAATGCCCGATGGAACAGGTTTAGATATTTTGCAAAAAGAATTTCCTAAAAATTATTTTGATGTTGGAATTGCTGAAGAACACGCCGTAACATTTGCAGCTGGATTGGCAACTCAAGGAATAATTCCAGTCGTTGCCATTTATTCTACATTTCTTCAAAGAGCATTTGATCAAATAATTCACGATGTCGCACTTCAAAAACTTCACGTTGTATTCGTTCTTGATAGGGCAGGGCTTGTAGGTGCAGATGGTCCTACTCATCACGGCTCATTCGATGTCTCTTATATGCGATTTATTCCAAATATGGTTTTAATGGCACCTAAAGATGAAGCAGAATTGAGAAATATGCTTTATACTGCAATCAAATACAAAAAAGGACCTATTGCACTTCGTTATCCAAGGGGTTCAGCACTCGGAGTCCCGATCAAAGAGGGATTTGAACAATTAGAAATTGGTAAAGCTGAAATAATTTCTGAAGGTGAAGATGTTGCGTTATTGGCTTATGGTGCAATGGTTAATTATGCAATAAAAGCTGCACAACTATTAAAGGAAGAAAACGTATCTGCTCAAGTAGTTAATATGAGATTTGCAAAACCTCTCGATACTGAGCTATTAGACGCTATTGCAGGAAAGTTTGATAAAATTGTAACTTTGGAAGAAAACTCTTTAATTGGTGGATTTGGGTCTGGAATACTCGAATATTTTTCTGATAAAAATTATAAAAATGATATATTAAGAATTGGACTACCTGATTATTTTGTTGAGCACGGAACTCAAGAAGAACTACATAATTTAATAGGAATTGATCCTGTTGGAATTAAACAAAAAGTAATTTCATTTATTCACACTTATCAAAATAAATAGATATGGAAAAAGTCAAACTCGGAGTCATCGGACTTGGTTCAATTTCTCAGTTAATACATCTTCCCAATATTTCAAAAATGAATAATGTAATCTTGTCTGCAGTTTCAGAAATTAAGAAAAATAGGTTGCAAGTAATTTCTGAAAAGTTTTCAATCTCGAACAGATATACTGATTACAGAGAGATGCTTGATAATGAAGATATCGATGCGGTAATAATAGCTACACCAACCAATACACATAAAGATATCGCAATTGATTGTTTAGCAGCTGGAAAAGATGTTTTAGTTGAAAAACCTCTCGCTCGAACTTATAAGGAAGCCAAAGAAATAGTTGATGCCGCAAAAAAATATAAAAGAAAACTTATGGTTGGAATGAATTTAAGATATCGTCCAGATACTATGTTGCTTAGAGGTATAATAAATTCTGGAGAGATTGGAGAACCTTTCTACGCAAAATGTGGATGGATTCGAAGCCAGAGTTCTGAAGAAAAATGGTTTACCAAGAAAGAAGAAGCAGGAGGTGGTGTTATAATAGATCTTGGCATTCATCTTTTAGATTTAGCCTTGTGGTTGATGAGTTTTCCGGAAGTTAGCTCTGTATCTTGTAAGAATTTTTATCATTTTACTAAAAATGTTGAAGATACCTCAATAAGTTTTATAAAATTCAAAGATGGCTCGCTAATAAATATTGAAGTAAGTTGGTCTTTGGTTGCTGGTAAAGATAATTTCTATCTGAATGTTTATGGTACGAAGGGAAGTGTTTCTTTAGATCCTTTGAGCGTAGTTAAAAAAATTGAAAATCAAATTATTGATTTATCTCCAAAACAATCTGATAATCCCACTAACCTTTTCAAAAAATCTTACGTTAATGAACTTAAAAGTTTTATTGGAGCAGTTAAAGATCTAAATCCAGTCCTCTCTCCTGGAGAAGAAGCTCTTAAAAGGATGAAAATAATTGAAGCAATGTATGATTCATCAATTAAAAATAAAGAAATAGAGGTAGAATTATAGTATGGCAAAAATATTACTTGTTGATGATGAGGCTGACATTCTCGAGTTTCTAAGATACAACCTAGAACTCGAAGGATATGAGATAATAACTGCTTTAAATGGCAAGGAAGCTTTAGAAAAACTCACAGAGAATACAGACCTTGTAATTCTTGATTTAATGATGCCAGTTTTAGATGGCTTTGAAGTTTTGGAAAGAATGAAAAAGGATTCAAGATTCAAAGATATTCCAGTAATTTTTTTAACAGCGAAAAATGGTGAGATAAGTGAAATTAAAGCGTTAGAATCAGGTGCAATTGATTATATTCAAAAACCAATTTCTCCTAAGAAATTAATAGCTCGTGTTAAGACTAATCTTAAAAAAAGTGAAGAAATTTCCTCAAAACATAAATATCCAATTAAAATAACTTACGGACCTATCAAAATCGATAAAGAAACATTTAAAGTCTTTGTTGATAATGTTGAAATTTATTTCCCAAGAAAAGAATTTGAGATATTATATTTTTTAATAAATAATCCAGATAAAGTTTTTAATAGAGAATATTTACTCAAAGAAATTTGGGGAACGGATGTTTATGTTGTAGATAGGACAGTAGATGTTCATATAAGAAAAATTCGTGAGAAGCTTGGCAAACACGCTGATTTAATTGAAACTATAAAAGGTGTGGGCTATAAAATAAAAAGTGTTAATTAGTATAAAGAATTTTTTCAAGTTAATTCGTCAATATTCCAAAGAATATTTTATCTCTATCGCCCTAACGATTTTGATTGTTATTCCTCTTTACTTCAAAATTATCAACATTACTTTATTTCTAATTCTACTATTCATATCCAACACATTCACTTTTTACTACGTGAGCAGGAAAAGGGAAAAAGAATTAGATGAAATAGTAAGAATAATTGATAATATTCGAGAAAATAAATATCAAAAGTCAGATGAAATTTTACTTAGGGAAAAGTTGAATAAACTTGAAAATTCTATTAAAAGAATGTTTGAAAAATCTAAAAATGATATTGAATATATGAAAAAACTTCAGAGAGTTCGTTCAGAATTCATAGGTAATGTCTCTCACGAATTAAGAACTCCTATTTTTGCTATTCAAGGTTATATTGAAACTCTATTAAATGGTGCTATTGATGACCCAAAAGTGAATAGAAATTTTCTCAATAAAGCCAACCAACACACAATAAACTTAAATAATCTCTTAAGCGATTTGATAAATATTTCTATGATTGAGTCTGGTGAAATGCAGATGAGTTTTAGATATTTTGAAATCAAACCTTACCTATGCTCTATAGTTGAAGAACTTCGTCACTTAGCTGAAGAAAAAAATATTCAACTAATCCTTCACGAAGTACCTTCTGAATTATATGTTTTAGGGGATAAGGAAAGGTTAAAACAAGTTTTTACTAATCTTATTCATAATGCAATAAAGTATACTGAACAAGGTAAAGTTGAAATAATCGTCGAAGAAGAGAAAAAATTCGTTAATTTTCGCATAAAAGATACTGGTATTGGAATTCCAGAATCGGATTTAGATAGAATATTTGAAAGATTCTACAGAGTTGACAAAGCACGTTCAAGAGCTGTTGGCGGAACTGGTTTAGGATTATCAATTGTAAAGCACATACTTGAAGCTCATAACACAAAAATTCAAGTTCAAAGCAAACTTGGGATAGGAAGTGAATTTAGTTTTAAATTGAAGAAATAAAACTATGAAAAAGCCTTCTCTTACTTTTGTGATACCTTGTCTCAATGAAGAAAAAACTCTTCCTTTTGTGTTGAGTAAAATAAATCGAGTAAAAGAAACCATTCTTAAAGATTATCCAGTAAAAATAATAGTATCAGATAATGGTAGTAAAGATAATTCAGTGAATATTGCGGAAAATTTTGGAGCAACAATAGTACACTGCAAGACAAAAGGATATGGTGCTGCTTTAGATTTCGGAATAAAATCAGCTGATACTGACTACGTAGTTTTTGCAGATGCTGATGATACTTACGACTTTCTTGAGGCACCAAAATTATTCTTTGAAGCTATTAAAGGATATGATCTGGTAATTGGGAATAGATTGAATAAAACTCTTAAGACTGAATCAATGCCTTTTTTACATCGATATTTAGGGACTCCAGTTCTTAATGGAATTATTAATTTACTATATGCCAAATCAGATAATAAAATTAAAGATTGTAATTCGGGTTTTCGTTGTTTTAATAGAAAATCATATTTGGAATGGGATATTAAAGGAACTGGTATGGAATTCGCATCTGAAATGTTGGTAAAAGCATTACAGAACGGAGCAAAAATTTCTCATATTGATGTAACCTTATATCCTGATAAAGAGGGAAGAGTGCCACATCTCAGAACTTGGAGAGATGGAATGCGTCATTTACTTCAAATTCTTGTTGAAGCTCCTGTGTTATTCCATAATCTCGGTTTACTGATATTCACTTTTTCTTTTTTGGGAATTTTATTGGGCTGGTTGCTTGGACCAATTAAATTATGGATATTTAATATCTTGGGTATTCACACAATGCTTGTATTATTGTTTTTAGGAGTAATTGGTCTAACAATTTTTTCAATTGGTTTAGGTTTATCTACTAAAAGAAAAAGTTTACCAAAATTATATGAATATTTAATTAATCTCTCTGAGGACAAACTATTTTGGTTTTCAGTATCAACGCTTTTAGTATCATTTGGATTTATTTTTTTACTTTTCGCTTTGTGGGCAAAGAATGGTTTTTCGAACATTGATTTTTCAAAAGATACTGTATTTTTCATTTCACTAGGTACTTTTGGAGTTCAACTTGTGAGTTCTATAATATTCTCTCATTTAATCAAAAGAGTTTAAATTGATTAAATCGAAAAACAACAAACATTTGTTTATTTCAATTTTATTTTATCTAATTTGTTGGTTTATTGCAGCTAAATATTTTATTCACGGAATTAATCCTGATAGTATAAGCTACATATCTATTTCTAAAAAGTATTACAATGGAAATTTTTTCGAAGCAATAAATGCATATTGGGGCCCATTATTTTCTTGGTTATTGTTACCTTCTTTCTTGCTAAAGATCGAACAACACATTTTCGCTAGATTAATTACAATTTTTTTATCAATTATTTTATTTGTTCTAATTAATAAGTTCCTTATTAGATTAAATGTTAACGAAAAAATTAGAGTCTTGGGAATTTATTTTTTTATTCTGCCTGCGATATATTTTTCATTTTATAGATTAACACCTGATTATCTATTATTAATAATAACTCTGATTTATGTTTACCTCACAACAGAAGAAAAATTCTGGGACAGTAAATCACTAGTTTTCCTATCTTCATTTTTGGGTGCATTGATGTTTCTGACTAAGAGTTATGGATTAATGTTTTTTTTGAGTTATCAAACAATTTTAATATTCATTGAATACCTTCTTTATAAAAAAATATCGAAAATTGTACTTGTTAGATACATCGTTAGTATAATATTATTTTTAATACTTATTGCGCCTTGGATTTATTTATTGAGTGAAAAATATGGAAGCTTTACAATTTCATCATCAGGAACTATAAATTTAAGAATAGTTAATCCAGAATTAAACTTTAAACACCCATCAATTGACTCAGGATTTGCTATACCATCAGATAAATTTTCTGTAAGTGCTTGGGATGATCCGAATATTAACTCTTATCCAAATTGGAATCCTTTTTCAAACATTCAAGATCTTAAATATTTTGTCTTTAATACCTTAAAAAACGTATTAAAGTTTTTATTGTTTTTTATTGTTTTTTCTCCTCCTCTTGCTCTTTTTGCATTTTTAATTAAAGTGAAAGATTTGAAGAATATTATTTTATTAAAAATTTTAATTGCTGCAATAATCTTTGCTTTAGGTTATACCCCTATTTATATTGAGAATAGATATATATGGCCAACTTTTATTTTGTTATCTCTTATAGGATTTTATTCACTGAGTTCGGCACAAATAAAAATTTTTACAAGCAAAACTTACTCTGTATTGATTAATCTTATAATTATAATATCATTTTCCCCTTTTATGATTTATGGACTTAAACAGCAAGCACCAAATAATGACTTCTACTTTCAAGCAAAAAATATTAAAGATAGATTTGAATTATTCGGAAATTTTGCTTCTACAAATCATTGGGAGCAAGGATTAGCATTTTCATACTTCCTCAATTCTAAATTTTTCGGAACAGAGAAACTATCAATAAATAATCCCAAACTGTATGAAAAAGCAAAAAAATTGGGAATAAATTATATCTTTGACTACACCGAAGAACCATATCAATTAAGTAATTTGAAGTTTATTGGAAAAATTGATTCAATAAGAATTTTTAAGGTAGAATAATGACATTAAAAAAATTTGTCTAAATAACTCAATTTTATTAGTTTTACGGCTCGAAATAAGAAAAATAATAGGTGATTAAAATGTATGCAGTAGTTGATATAGCTGGACAGCAATTTAAAGTAACTGAAAATAAAAAATATTACGTCCCTAGATTAAAGGCAGAAGAAAATTCTGAGATAGTTTTCGATAGAGTTTTGCTTCTAACAGATGGGAAGACCACAAAAATTGGTAATCCAGTTTTAGAGGGTGTAAAAGTAACCGCAAAAGTATTAGCTCATTTGAAAGATGACAAAGTTATAGTATTCAAAAAGAAAAGAAGAATTTCTTATAAAAAAACACGCGGTCATCGTCAGCATTTAACAAGAATAGAAATTACAAAGATTAGTTAAAGGAGATTTTTATGGCTCATAAAAAAGGTCAAGGTTCATCTCGAAACGGTAGAGATAGTAATGCCCAAAGACTTGGCGTAAAAAGATTTGGCGGAGAAAAAGTTTTAGCCGGAAATATTCTTGTTCGTCAAAGAGGCACTAAATTTCATCCCGGAGAAAATGTTGGAATCGGTAAAGATGATACCCTTTTTGCTTTGATTGATGGTGTTGTGAAATTTGAGGTCAAAAGAGGAAATCGTCAATACGTGAGTGTTTATCCTTTACAATAAAAAATTAAAGCCCTCATCTTGAGGGCTTTTTAATTTATATCTTCAGTTATTCAAAATTTTCAGAATCCTAATCTTTCCATATCAGCCACTAAAGATTTAACTGCATTTACTGAATTATCTAATAAGGATTTTTCCTCATCGTTGAGACTAAATTCAATAACTTTTTCAACTCCGTTCTTACCAAGAATTGCTGGAACACCAACATAATAACCACTAACACCAAATTCTCCGTTTAAATATGCACAAACAGGTAGAACTCTCTTTTCATCAAAAATTATAGCTTCAGCCATAGCAATTGATGCTGACGCAGGTGAATAAAATGCCGAACCAGTTTTTAATAACTTAACAACTTCACCACCTGCTTGTTTTGTTCTTTCAACCATTGCAGACATAATTTCCTTGGCTTTTTCTTTATCTGAGTATTTTCTCTCTAATAATTCCATCACTGGAATACCATTAACATTTGCGTATCTAACGATTGGTACCATCGTATCACCGTGACCACCAAGAACAAGAGCATTTACATCTTTTACTGAAACTCCAAGTTCCCAAGCGATAAAAGTAGCAAATCTAGATGAATCTAAAACTCCAGCTTGCCCCATAACTCGATTAAATGCAAACCCTGTTACTTTTTGAAATAATGTAACCATTGCATCAAGTGGATTTGAAACAATAATTGCTATTGAATTTGGTGCATATTTTTTTACGTTCTCAGCAACAGTTTTTATAATGTTAGCATTCGTTGTTAGCAAATCATCCCGACTCATTCCTGGTTTACGTGGCAATCCGGCAGTTACAATAACAATATCAGAATTCTCAATATCCTTGTAATCATTAGTGCCCTTAATATTTACATCAAATCCATCGATGCGAGAAGCTTCTGCGATATCTAAACATTTTCCTTGTGGCATATCTTCTACGATATCGTACATAACGATATCACCTAATTGTCTGGAGGCAATCAATTGGGCTAAAACACCTCCTATTTGACCTCCACCTATTAATGCTATTTTTTTTCTTGCCATTTTTTCTCCTTTAAGTTTTTCTGAAATCATTAATTAAGTTTCAATTTTAATATTGTTTCCATTCCCTCATTTGTTTTGTTGAAATAGATTTCATCCATATAAATTTTCATAAGATAAACACCTCTACCTGAGTCTTTAAGTAAATTTTCTGGATGAGTAGGATCAGGGATGTCGTTTGGATTGAAACCTTCTCCTTGATCTTTTATTGAGATTGTTAAATACTCTGAATCAAATGTAACATTTATAGTTACTAATTTATTAGGTTGATTTTTGTTACCGTGTTTAATTGCATTAGTTACAGCTTCCGTTACAGATAGTAATAATGCATTAATTTTATCTTCGCTGAGATTCAGTTCAACTGCGAAATAGTTGATAAATTCTTCAACTGTGATGAGATTTTTAGGATCGCTTTCTATTTCTAGATGATAAAATTTTTTTTCCAAATTTTCCTTTTTTTTGTAAGAAAATTAATCTCAATGATTAGAAATTCCAATTAATGTTTAAATTCATATTTGCTTGCTGTTTAATCTTGAAATTCGAAGTCTTAGCAAATTCATAATAACCTTGTAACTTAATTAGCAGATTAGAGAACGTATTAAAAAATATCATAACAACAGGACCATAACTTAAAAATTCACTATCAAAAACTTTTTTTGTTTCTCTATAATTAAACGACGAAAGTCTGAAATAACGCATACCAAAGGCAAATAAGTTTTGATAAAATTCAAGTTCAAATTTAGGTTCAATAAAGATTTCTTTAATATGCTTTCGGGGCTTCTCTGAGAAAGATTTCCAATTAAAATCACCTTGTTCAGACATTTTAATATAACCAATGAAATTAAAATTCATTCTTTTAGTTAAGAATATTTTTGTTGAATCAAGTGCAGTAAACTGGCGGTACGAAAAACTTCTTAATTTAGAATTTAAATCCTCAAAATCGTAACTCGTATAATTAGCAGAAACCTCGAATATGTTCGATGAATTAATTAATTTTGAATTAAACTCTGAACCTGTTCTAAATCGAAATACTCTGTTAATGTTATTATTTGAACTCTTGGAAGAAAATATATAAACCGTGTGAGATTGATTAGCTTCAGTATTTAAAAAAAGTGTGAAGAATGGATTTAATATTCTTGAATAATACAGTCGTATTATTGTAAGTATTTCATCTCTGTCATCATCATTTAGAAAACTCTGTGTGTCGTATTTTAATTTGCTCTGATAAAAGCTTAAACTGACCTTGTCTTTATTTGTTGGAGTATAATTCGCCTCAAATGATAAGGTACCAAAAGTACTATTGTTGTTTTTTTGTTCTTCAGATTCTTTTCTTTGTTCATATAAAATTAAATTTATCCTGTCATCATATATAACAGAATTTTTTTCATCACGTTCGCTTAGAGAAAATTTTAAGTTGCTGTTAAATGTTTCAGTTTTATAAACCAAAGATAAATCGAATTCTAATTTGAGCTCATTAATTTCAGTATCAAATATTGGTGAAGATTGGATACTAGGAAGTTTATATCTGGTTTCACGATTAACTTTTCTTAAATTAATCTTTCCTTCTGATTCGAAGCTAAGATAATCAAAAAAAGAAATGAGTATCAATTTGTTTGAAGCAAAATATTGAGTTTCTATTCTGCTTTGTAAATTATTATTTACGTTGAAGTTTTGTGCTATTAGCGAATCAGCAGCGAAGTAAAAGTCTTTTCTATTTTTTGCAAATTTTATATTGAAATTGTTCACAATATTCTTGTCAAATTCAGTTACAAGTTGTAATCCTAAAAGACGAATGAAATTTTTCCTCGGCGAAATATCTTCATTTTTGAATTTTATGTCAGAATCAATAATAAAATCACTTATTTCTAAATTTTTTGATGCTACTTCAAAACCATATTCCGCACCCCAATCTTTTTCACTAATTTGATTGTTTACAGAATAGCCGACGAATGGAATAATATTGAATTTACTATCAAAAAATTTAAGTTTTGAAAAAGTAGATAAAGATGAAATTGAAGCTTGGTTAATCTCGAGCTTTCTGCTGTCAGACAAAATTGAACTTCTAAATTTTATTCCTAAATCGAGATTTTCATTAATTTGATTAGCAAGAAAAATATTTAATTGATTTTCATCTCTGAAAGTATTTTCTATTCCTTTTATATAAGATGATCTGAAATTTTCATTTATACTGATTTGATAATTTTCAATTTGGTTCGAAAAAGAGAAAAAAGAATTTAAGCTGTAAACATTTAATTGCTTATCAAAAATTGAAAACAAATTGTTACGAGTTTTATAAGATTGTTCTAATTCAAGGCTATCACTGTAAGTCTGTGCAAATGAATTCTGATTTATGTAAATAAAAATTAGTAAAAAAATTGAATGTATGATTTTAGAAATTTCAAAACCTAAGTAATACAAAACTTTATTCAGTTTTTTCAGAGACTCATTTTTCATAATGAGTTATTTAATCTTGGATTTTTTTATTGATAAAAATAATTAATACAATTCAGGGCAAACATAAGTAAATATATTATAAGGATAATGAAAAGTAGAAGAGATTATTATCTTAGAATTTTGAATCAGGTACGAAAAAACTAAAAACTAAATTCCAACTCTTATATGATTTGAATAAATCCAGGCTCTTTTATTTCTAAATACTTCAACTCTATAAATTCCTGGTTCTTTTAATTTATATTCTATCTGATTTGAGAGATGTTCTGATATTAATTTCCCGTTTTGAATAATTCTTACTTCTGAATCTGATAATGGAATAGAAATGTGAAGAGAGACATTTTCATAATGATCGACAGAATCACCCATATTGAATACTTCCTCATTTCTTTTTGCATAAAATCTAAAACCACGAGAATCACCATTATAATCATTAGCAATAAAAGCAGAACCTTTTCGAATTGCGTTATATATTTGCCATTTTGCGGTATCGATTTCTTTTTGAGTACTACCTTTTTTTATTTCATTTTCTAAAAGGACGTGAGTTCTAACAGACTTGAATAAAACTTTATAAGGAAAAATTTCAACTTCCAAAAATCCAAGAAGATTATATTTATGTGCGTGTGCATCAACTCCACCGATTCCAACAACTTTCCTTTTGAGATTTAATTCATCCCAAAGCTTTAAAGTTTCTTCAGTAGGCGCTGTTATTGTTTTAAGTGGATGAATAAAAGACCTGTATTTATTTTCTTCAGTGAGATTTTCCATCCACTCTGACATATGATTCCAAATTTCCATTCCATCAAAATCAGTAATATCCCATTCAGTCCAAGGGTATGGAGGATGTTCTTTCATATGAGTTCGTTTTTCCAAAGGATGAGCAATTATTCCTACACCACCTAACTCTTTTACTTTTTGAACATATTTTTTTGCTGGGGTTCGAGTAGAAAAAGCATCGTTTATTCCAAAGGCAAGGTAATGGTTTTTGTTATTTTTATCATTGATTTCGCAGCCTACTAAACAAAGAGTGTTGCCATACCATTTCTCATAGCCTTCGTGTAATCCTCTCAGAGTATTATGATCAGTGATTATTATAAAATCCAGTCCTATCTCATCAGCAAATTTTGCTATATCTGGAATTTCACCCGTTCCGTCAGAGAAAACTGAGTGAATGTGAATTGAACCAACATATTCAAACATATTAGAAGAAATTACTATTTAGGGATTGAAGTAATTAAATGATTTAATAATTAAAATTATTTTTTCTCCATTTGATTTAATCTATCAAGAGCGGACTTTGCTGCAGTAGTAATATTCTGATCTTTTGATTCTTTGATAACTTTTTCCCAATGTTTTTTTGCTAAATCAAAGTTGTTTCTTGTAGCTTCAATTACTCCAAGATTGTAAATGGCTGTATAGTCGTTCCTATTTAGTTTAAGAATTTCATTAGTTAGATCTGCTGCTTTATCTAATTGACCTTTATTATAAAAAATAGTTGATAGACTAAGAAGAATATCAGTTCTTTTTTTATCTATATTCAGAATTTTTTCATATAAACTTTGAGCTTTATCTATTTGATGGGCCATTGCTAAGAAATCCGCATATTCTCTGATTTTAGCAGTATCATTGGGATTTTCTTTCAAGGCTTTTTCGAAATTTTCGATTGTTTTTTTAGTCTCTTCAGTCACGCCCATCTGTCCGTGTTGATTCTTCAGATTGCGATGAATTTCATCATCTGGCATCTCATTGTTTGTGATTTTTTTCTCTGAAGAGTTATCTTTTTCAATTTGTGTGAATATGAAAAGAGAAATAATAATTAATACTATTCCTGCGACGTATAAATAAGGCGTTTGAATTTTCAATTTGTTTTCCTCTTAATTAAAGTTGAACTTCTATTAAAGTTAAGTATTTAGATGTTTGTTTAATTTGCATTTCAGTTATTTTACTAATTAAAAGACTTGTTCTTTCATCTAAATTATCCTCGTAAGATTCAAATGCTTCCTCCGATGAAAAAACAAACATTTCCTGAAAGTTATTTGGTTTTCCTTTTACTTCAAACACAGAATAATTTTCCATACCATCAGGTTTGATTAGAAGTTTTAACTCTTTTATTGAGTTTAGATATTCCTCTCTTTTCTCTGGTTTAATTTCATACTGAACAGTAAAAATTACTTTTGACATTATTACTCCCAATTAATTTTTCAAATAATTATTGTTCCAGAAAAAATATTTTTTGCTGGTCCTGTTAAAGATAAATTATTAAATGAATTTTTTTCTAAGTCGAAATTTACAATTAATGTATCGCCTCCCCAAGTTTTAATTTTAATTGGAGGAAATATTTTTTTATTCAAGTGACTTATGATCGCGGTGGCAACCGAACCAGTTCCACAAGCTAAAGTTTCATTCTCAACACCTCTTTCATAAGTTCTTAAAATTATTTCGTTTTCATTTTGCTTATAAAAATTTACATTTGTGCCCTCAGGACTAAAATCAGGATGAAATCTCAACTCTCTTCCAAGTTCTAAAACGGGAAAATCTTTGATATCAATAGTAAATAATTCTTCATTAAAAATGTTCCTTATACCATTTGAAATATCTATCACTAAATGAGGCGAACCTGTATTAATAAAAGCTGCTTCAATTATTTTATCAGTTGTTCTAACAACAAAATTTGACCTTAAATTAGTTGGACTGTTTAAAAATATTTTTATTAGTTCATTATCGATAATTTCAGCTTTGTATTTGTTGTCGTTATTAAAAAATTCTAAGTAATTAGAAGATTTGTTAACATAATAATGATACCAAGCAGCACAACGAGCACCATTTCCACATAGACTTCCTCTGAAACCATCTGAATTAAAATAATCCATCTCAAAAGAATTTGTAGATTTTTCATAGAAAATAATAACTCCGTCAGCACCGATTCCAAATCTTCTATCGCATAACTTTCTTATTATTTCAGGTGAATAAGTAAAATCTTTATTTAATTTTTTATCAATTAGAATAAAATCGTTTCCGGCTCCGGTTAGTTTATTAAATTTTATTTCCATAAAAATTCATTGAATTTTCCTTAAAAATAAATTTTATAAGCAATTATTTTTTTGTTAATAATTGCTTTGTTAAATGGCTTTTCATTATATTTGCCCAATGAGAGCAGTGCCGTTGTTTTTTCCCTTGATTATTTGGTCTTTTGATTTTTTGTCAATTATTGTATTTAATTATAATAAATTACTTTTTCAAAAATATGAACTATTTATCTATCTCAATCTGAAATAGAAATAAAAAATAAAACAAAATTCTCTCAGGAGCGTTTATGAAAAAAATTGGAATTCTTTTTGGTCAGGAAACAACTTTTCCACCAGCATTTGTAGAAAGAGTCAATTCGAAAGGTGAAAAAGATATCGTTGCAGAATTTTTAAGAGTGGATAAAGTAATTCAAGGTGAACCACTCGGTTATGATGTTATTATTGATCGAATATCTCAGGATGTCCCTTTTTACAGAGCAATGCTGAAAAATGAAGCTATAACCGGAACAGCTGTAATCAACAATCCATTTTGGTGGACTGCTGACGACAAGTTTTTTAATAATGCTTTAGCTACGAAAATTGGAGTAGCAGTTCCCAGAACAGTTATTTTACCATCGAATCAACATCCACCAGATACTAATGAACGTTCTTTTAGAAATTTAGCTTATCCATTGGACTGGGAAAGTATATTTAACTATGTTGGTTTCCCTGCTTATTTTAAACCATTTGCAGGTGGAGGTTGGAAAAATGTTTATAAGCTGAATTCACCTGAAGAGTTTTTCCAAGCATATAATCAGACAGGCCAGTTAGTTATGATGTTGCAGGAAGAGATAATTTACACTGATTATTTCAGATGTTACTGTCTCGATAGAAAAGATGTCCACATTATGCAGTATGATCCAAAACAACCGCATCATCTCAGATATGTTAGAAATCCAAAGCCAGTGGAAAAAAATCTTTTGGAAAAAATAAGAGAAGCTGTAATTAAACTTAATGTTGCATTAGGATATGATTTTAATACAGTTGAATTGGCCGTTAGAGATGGAATTCCCTATGCGATTGATTTTTGCAATCCAGCGCCAGATGCTGATGTAAATTCTGTTGGGACAGAGAATTTTGAATGGATTGTGGAAGCTGCGGCAAATATGGCAATAAGAAGGGCAAAATCACATAAGCCAGGTCAAAATAATTTAACCTGGGGAGAATTTGTAACTTCTTTCGCAAATAATAAACCATTAAAAATTTGATTAAAGGAAGGAGCTATGTTTAATCCTGAAATATTCACTCTCGGTGTTGAAGAAGAATTCCAGATAGTTGACCCTGTAAGCAGAGAATTAAGATCTCACATAGAACAAATACTCGAAGGCGGAAAAATAATTCTTAAAGAGAGAATCAAACCTGAAATGCATCAATCAGTAGTTGAAATTGGAACAGATGTATGCAAAAACGTTAAAGATGCCAGAGAGCAAGTCAAAAAACTTAGAACTGATTTAGCCAAACTCGCAATTCAAAATAATTTAAGAATAGCAGCAGCAGGAACGCATCCTTTTTCACATTGGAAAGATCAACGAATCACTTCAAATCCAAGATATAAAAACATTGTTGATGACTTTCAACAAGTTGCAAGAGCCAATTTGATCTTTGGTTTGCACGTTCACGTTGGAGTTGATAGCAGAGACACTGCAATACATATTATGAATGCTGCAAGATATTTCCTTCCTCATATTTTTGCTCTTTCAACAAATTCTCCGTTTTGGCTTGGAAGAAATACTGGGTTCAAATCTTATCGTAGTAAAGTTTTTGATAGATTTCCGAGAACTGGAATTCCTGATTTCTTTATGAGTTTAGGTGAATATGATAATTATGTAAATCTCTTGATCAAAACTAATTGTATTGATGATGCAAAGAAGATTTGGTGGGATATAAGAGTTCATCCATATTTCCATACTCTTGAATATAGAGTATGTGATATTCCGATGCGTGTTGATGAAACCATCTGTCTTACGGCATTGATTCAAGCAATTACAGCAAAACTTTACAAATTAATCAAGCAGAACTTAGGTTTCAGACTTTATCGAAGAGCTTTAATAGCAGAGAATAAATGGCGAGCAGCAAGATACGGTATTCACGGTAAATTAATTGATTTTGGAAAACAAGAAGAAGTAGAATTTAAAAAATTAGCTGAAGAACTTCTTGAATTTATTGATGATGTCGTTGATGACCTAAATTGTAGAGAGGAAGCTCACTATGTCAAAAAAATACTTGAAATGGGAACAGGAGCTGACAGACAACTTGATGTTTATGAGCAAGCAGGGGATTTGAAGAATGTTGTCGATTATATCATTGATGAAACCCACTACGGACTTGACTTAAAGTAGAAATAACTAATTTTTTCCTATGAATAAATCTGAAATAAAAATCACAACTATTGATCTTTATAATAACGAACCTAATGAAGGTATGAGATGTATAAGAGATATCGTAAAAGAAGTATCTGAAGGCTATGATTTTACAATTAGCTACGATGTATATGAAACAAGATATAAAAATGTCATTCCATCAATCGAATATGATATTTATATCTCTTCTGGCGGTCCCGGTAGCCCATTTGAAGGAGAGGGGAAAGAATGGGAAAAGAAATATTTTAACCTCTTAGAAAAAATCTGGAATCATAATCAATCGAATACAGAAAAGAAGAAATACGTTTTTTTTATCTGTCATTCCTTCCAAATGATGGCGAGGTTCTTTCGTTTTGGTGAAGTTAACAAAAGATTTATAAATTCATTTGGAGTGATGCCTTTTTCAAAAACTCAAGATGCTGAATCAGATTTAATATTCAAAGAATTGAGTGATCCTTTCTACGCAGCAGATATAAGACATTGGCAAGTGGTAAATGCAGACTATAATAAACTAAATGAACTAGGTGCCAAAATTTTATCTTGGGAAATACCCGAAGAAGAAAATAAAGACAATCCCGCTATTACAGCAGTTAGAATTTCTAATGAAATAATGGGGACACAATTTCATCCAGAGGCTGATCCAGCAAGTATGTTATATCATTTTAGACAGCCAGAACGAAAAGAATATGTTGTCAAACGTTATAATGAAGAAAAATATTTTGAAATGATTCGATGGTTAAAAGATCCTGATAAAATCATTAAAACAAGACAAACCATATTACCAGGTTTTCTTAAACACGCTATTGATGAACTCATTTCTGTTATCGCATAATCAATAAGGGAATTGATATGATCGAAGAATTAAGAAAAAAATTCAACTCAGAGTTTACTGAAGAAAAATACCATAAATTCCTCGATTACTTAAATAATGTCTTAAAATATCCTGCTGACTTTAGAGTTTGCGAAACACCAATGTTTTTAAGTGAACAATTTAAAGAAGAATTGCTTAAGGCTTGTGATGATATTGTTGATCAACTCTCAAATCCAGATTTTCTTAAAAGTTCAATCGAGGCAGTTCCGAAAAATTTATTTGTTCCTAATGACACAAGTCATCCAATATTTCTTTCATTAGATTTTGCAATTACTAAAGAAGAAGATTACTTCATACCAAAGCTGATAGAATTACAAGGATTTCCAACTCTTTATGGTTATCAAATTTATCTTGACAAAGCAATCAGAAAGTTTTTCGAAATACCAGAGAATTTTTCAGCTTATTTCAATAATTATGAAGAAAATTCTTATATCGAAAAATTAAAAAAGATTATCCTCGGTTCTGAAAGTCCAGAGAATGTAATTCTATTGGAGATTGAACCCAAAAATCAAAAAACGAGAATTGATTTCGCTGCAATGGAGCAGTTATGTGGAATAAAATATGTCTGCTTAACTGATATTATTAAAAAAGGAAAGAATTTATTTTACAGTTTTGATGGAAAGGAAATACCAATAAGAAGAATTTATAACAGAGTAATATTTGATGAATTGATAAGAAAAAATATTAAATCTGATTTTAATCTAACCGATGAAGTTGATGTTCATTGGGTTGGGCATCCGAATTGGTTTTTCAAAATAAGTAAATTCACTCTTCCAAAGCTGAAAGGGAAGTATGTTCCAAATTGTTATTACTTAAAAGATCTTGAACAGTATCCTGATGATTTATCTAATTATGTTCTAAAGCCTCTTTTTTCATTTGCAGGACTTGGTGTTGATGTAGATGTTACAAAAGAAAAATTAGATTCAATAGAGGATAAAGAAAATTATATTTTACAACAAAAAGTTGAATATGCTCCTGTAATCGAAACTCCTGAAGGCTACTCAAAAGTTGAAATAAGAATGATGTTTTTATGGGAAGAAAATGAACCTAAACCTGAACTTGTATTAAATCTTATTCGAACAAGTAAAGGAAAAATGATGGGAGTAGATTTCAATAAAAATAAAACCTGGGTAGGTTCGAGTGTAGCATATCATAAAGTAAAGTAACAAAAAGGCTTTCAAAGAATTTTATTAGACAATCTTTGAAAGCCCAATATAATTTATCAATAAATTTTTACTATTTAACCAAAACAAATTTTTTAGTAGAGGAAAAATTATCAACGGTTAAAGAGTAGTAATAAACTCCACTTGATAAGTTAGAACCATCAAATTTCAACTCGTAATTACCAGCATCTATTACACCATCGACTAAGTTTGCAACAAGGTTTCCCAAAATATCATAAACTTTCAACGAGACGTGATTCTTTTCTTTTATTGAATATTTAATAGTTGTTGTTGGATTATTAGAATACATCACCTTTCCAAATGGGTTTGGATAGTTTTGTTCAAGAGCATATTCCATTGGAGTTGTTACATTCACTTCAATTTGTTTTAAGTAATCAAAAGTTCCATCGAAATCTTTTTGTTTCAGTCTATAGAAATATTTACCTGCGTTTAATCCTCTGTCAATAAATTTATAGTTAGTTAATTCAGAGCTTGTCCCCTTAGCTCGCAAAAATCCTATACTTTCGAACTCACCACCATCAATTTTTCTTTCAATATCGAAACCGAGATTGTTTAACTCTGTAGCTGTGACCCAATTTAACATTACATCATTCTTTTCTACTATTGCATCAAATGAAACTAATTCAACTGGAATTACATTATCTACTGTCATTTGAACAGTTCTTCGGTGAATTGGAGGACCAAAAGGTCCATTGGCTGTTATTGTAATTGTATAATTGCCTACTGATACTAAACCTTGAGTTATTATTCTTAATTTTACACTGTCCGGGTAAGTTGTTAATACATTCGAAGGCAGAAAGTTTATTTGAAACGAACCTTGAGCAGGAGTCGGAGATATTGAAGCTGAAAACGTTATGCTTTGATCATATAATTTAACCGCGGGAACTTCAACTTTATAAAAAATCGTGTCATTATTATTTTCAATTACTTGAGACTGAGGCGAAACTCTCAGGGCATAATCAGGAAAGTAAGCTGTATAACTTCCAAAGTTACCAGCACGAAAATCAGTCCAAACTATATTTGAGATATTGTTATGAGCAACGATTGCATCATAATCGCCTTGATAGCGAGGGGTGCCACCACCTCCACAAGTTGTGCAATTAATTCTCATTTTAGCTGTTGTAATTCTTTGATTTGGTGCGAAAGTGTTTCCTCCATCCGACGAGTAAGTTGCATAAATATGAGCGCTATCACTTGTTGGTGTATCTCTTGTATCCATCCATTTAATAAAAACTCTTCCTGAGGTTTTGTCAACCCACAATGCAGGATGCCATTGATGGTTTGCTGTTGTGTTTGGATCATCATTTACAACTTTTGCTGATGACCAAGTTGCTCCTTGATCATCAGAATATCTTAGAAAAATATCAGGTTTATTACCATCTCCTGCAGGAGTGTTTGAAGCATAAACCAAATATAATCTTCCTCGATAAGGACCGTAGCTATTATCGGCAGCTATGAAAGGATAAGGACGTGTTCTCATATTTTGAACAGAATTACGACCGCTAACATTTGTGCCTACATAATTCGCAAAGTTCTGTGCAGATTTAAGAGTAAAAGTTTGACCACCATTGGTTGAAACATAAAATGTATATGTGGAAGCAAAAGCGCTTCCTGAATTTGTAACAACATAAACACAACCACCAGGAATATCATTCCCACCTAAGACGTTAGGTCCAACAGCAACCATCATACCTGGTAATGTTTGAGTATTAAAGGTTGCCGTTTGCTGGAATGTTGCACCAAAATCAGTGCTTCTTGAAAAATTACCAACTCCACCACTACCAGTCATTGTACAATAGATGTAGTTCTTATAAGGTCCGTTTGTTTGATCAGCAGCCATCCAGTTTTTATCAATTCCATTTACTCCAATTACAGAGGCAGTCCAAGTTTGTCCGTTATCAGTAGAACGAATAACTCTCGCATTCTGTATTGTGCCTGAACCTGACATATTTTGATAATACAAATTTCCTAAACTATCGTAAGCTGTTACTGGATCTCCATAAAGAGTTGCTCCAAATGATGGCGTACTCGTAATCCAATTTAAGCCATCATAAGTTCTATAAGCTGTATTTGTATTAAACGCATTAAAGTATTGAAGAGGAGAATTTAAATTTTGCGACATATGAGGCTCTGCAAAAGCAACGCCTAAATTAAAATTATCAAATCCAAGTGAATCTGTTACGACTGATTCAATTACAGGCTCATCACCTTTAATTTCTATGTATCTTATGTAATCAATTGGTACGTGATCATAAAGCGGATTATCAATCTGTGGTAATAAAAAACCTGAAAATATTAGTGATAAAAAGAAGACGGATGGAAAGTAAAACTTTTTCATTCTAGTTCCTATTTTTGTTGAAAAATTTCTGATTAAAGTTAATCAATTTTTATTTATATGCAATTGAAATCTTTAAATGAAATTTGATGAAGAGACGAATTACACTAATTATCACAAATTGAATTTAAATTTTAATCAGTATTGAATAGTTTTTTGAATTCTTCAATGTTTCCGATGGATGGCTTTTCTTCAGTGTTTTCAAATTTTTTTGTTAGATAATTTTTATAGAATTCTTCAGATTTAATTGCAGAGCAACCATATTCTTTAGCGAATGAATATACTTCTAAATCTGATGATATGACAATTATATTTTTATTTCTTCTACTTTGTTTGATTTTTTCTTTTATTATTTCGTCAGCTGATTTACTGAATGAATATACCAAATTTAATTTTGATTTAATTACATCTAAGGGATAACCATCAAGAAAAATTGTTATTCTTACTTTCTTATTCACAAAAGAATTTTCAATGAGAAAAATTAATTTTTCAACGGCAACATTTATTTTGAGATTTTTTAGATGAGGTATTTTTCCTAATAGATTATTTCCATCAATTAAATACTCTAACATTTTCCATCATCTTCCTTCATAGAATTGATCTTGTTTTGTAAGTTTCAAATCCTGAAGATTTGGAGCCTTTACTCTTAGTTCAAATCTATAACCTCTGAAAGTGCCAATTGGATTCCAAGTAAAATTCATAATCCAACAATGTAAATCTCGTGATATTCTAATTTGAGGAGCAGCGAATTCTTTATTTACTAAATCATAACTTCCAGTTATTGAAAATTTCCAAGCAGGTGTTAGATTAAAATTCAAACTTCCACTTATACTTGATGATTTAAAGGTTCTTTTTGGATTTGGTCTAGATTCATTATAAAAGTAATTTAAACTCAAATCCCACGGAATTGAGAAATCTGGATCTCTGTCAGTATATAATCCTTGATAAATACTTTGTCTTTGTTGAACAAGTTGAAATTCTTCTCTATTTGTTGAAGATATTGTATCTGCTTCTTTTGATTTTATTTTTTCTCCAGAGAGAGAAAAAGAAAAAGAAAAATTAAAATTTGTTAATCTAAAAAGTCCTTTTTTAGAATCAATCAAAAATTTATTTATTCTATCATTTCTCTCATCAGAATCATAAAGTGTAAAAGTTGAGCCTCCATCAAAGCTAAATGAACCAATTTGAGTTCTATAACTTAGATTCAAGTCAGAGAAATTTAAAGAATCAGCTGTGAAATCATATCCAATACTTGCATTTAGATTAAGCAATTGAAATTTATTTTCTTTGGAAGTTGTGTCAGAAGGATCTGCAGCTGTTTTCATTTCAAAAATATTTGAAACAGAAAGGTTTATTGATTGCGATTCTCTGTTTGAAGCTCCACCAAAAACTTCTCTTTCAAATTTATCGTATTTGACTTTTGTACCTCTCTGATTGATGTATTCATCATAATATCCCCAAAAAGGTTTTGAAAAATCTGGTATGTAAGAATATCCAATAGATGGAATGACTTGATGTCTTATCGATTTGACTCCCAAAACATCAGGATTAAAAATTCCAAAGAATTTCGTCGAAATATTAATTCCAGTTGAAAATGTTCTTACGAAATTAATTTCTTTAACGTCCCTTGTTATTATAGAATCCTCGCCTCTTGATGATCTTAAAGAAAATTTTTCTATTCGTTTGTTATACCATCTCTCCTGATAATTCAAATAAGGCGCGAGATTGAAATATCCGAGCTTTGGAGAAAATCCGAAATTCAATGAATGATTTATTCCACCACGAATTTTTAATTCATTTTTGATTTTATCTCTTTTATTTTGCAATTGTGCTGAATAAGATATTCCAAAAGTTTCAAGAAAATTTTTTGATACTCCAGTTTCAGAGCGGAAAGGATATTTTTGAGACAAAGAGAAATTTACACTCGGCAAGATTTCATTTACTTCATTCGTTTCAAAAACTTGTCTTCTGTTATAACTAATCGACATACTGTTTCCCGACTCATCCCAAGTTTTGAACAAAGTTGCGTTCGAATAAGCTTGATTTCTTAAAATTTCATTTAAGTCAGAAATGTTTCTTTGAATTTGATTGTTAGATAAGAATTCTAATCTGGCATCAAATCTCATAGTTGGAGTGATGTTTTGATTGTGAGTCCACAATAGTCTCCAATCAATATTTTCTTGTCTATCAGGATCTTTTGGCTCATTTTCAACAAACTTTGCAAAACTTGCTTCAAGGTTTCCAACGAAATTATATCTTTTAGCATATCTGAAAAGGCTACTTAATCTGTAACTTCCGAGAGTATAATAATCACCAGTTAAATTAATATCCATATAATCACTAATTGCCCAGAAATATCCGAATCGTGAAAAATATGTTCCAAATCTTGCATCATCGCCAAATGCTGGTGGAATTATTCCTGATCTTCTTCCTGATTCAATAGGGAAGACTGCAAAAGGAAGCGGAATGGGGAAGGGAACTCCTCCAAAATTTAGAAAAATCCATTTTGCTATAACTTGTTCTTTGTGAATTACCTTCATCTTTGGTGAATAAAAATGATAATGAGGACAGCTATCCAGGCAGGTTGTATAAATTCCATCAGAAATGAAGTAAGTTTCTTTATCAACTTTATTAATAATCTCACCAGAATATTTTGATCCCTCTTGTTCAGTTTGAGCGAATGAAATAGTACCTCTTTGAGTTTTGAAATTATATCGCATCTTAATTCCTGTATATGTCTCGGGACCTTCGCTCAATACAGGCGTTTGTTCAATTTTTCCAGTCGAATCATTTTTTATTCCTTCTGCTTCAATATCATTTTTATCAAAATTAATTTTTATAAATCCACTTTTAATTTCTGTTTGTCGATACTTTAAATGTCCATTGTTATAAATAAACATTTTTTTTTCTTTGATATTAAAAAAGATCGAGTCTTTTGCCTCTGAGAAGACAACTGTATCAATGTCAGACTTTTTTGTTGATGATTTTAGTAAAGTGTCTTTAGTTGAAGAATTATTGATAATACTTGTATCTATTTGCGCTTTTGATAATGAAATTAATAAAATCCACCATACACAAATAATATTTCTTAATCTCATAAAGCTGAACAGAAAAAACTAAGTATTGTAAAACACAAGTGAAGAAGCGCCAAGAATTCCTGCTTCATTTTTCAATTTAGCGGGAATAATGTTAATTCTACTTTTCAATGGTGTAAGTACTCGAGAAATCATAGTTGTTTTAATTGAGGTGAGTAGTGGTTTACCAAATCCTGCCACACCACCGCCAATAATAAAAGTGCTGATGTCCAACACATTACTTAAAGAAGAAAAAGCAATACCAAGATTAACGCCTAAATCAAAAATAATTTCTTTAGCATAAACATCTCCAAGTTCCGCTGCCATTTGAATAATTCTTGGTGAAACTTTTTGAAGATCGTTTTCAATCAATTCCCAAATTTTAGATGATGGATGATTTACTAAATCTTTCTTTACTGATTCCTTCAGATAATGATTACCTGCATAGGCTTCGATACAACCAGTAGAGCCACAATTGCAACGGGGTCCGTTTGGATTTATTGAAATATGTCCAATTTCCCCCGCTCCACCGATTTCACCACGATAGAGTTTTCCGTTATAGATTATACCACCACCAACCCCAGTTCCTAAAGTAACCATAATAAACGAAGAATATTTTTTACCAGCTCCAAAAATCATTTCACCTATTGCGGCAGCATTCGCATCATTTTCAACATTTACTTTGATTCCATATTTTTTCTTGATAATAGAGCCAAGCGGAATTTCATCCCAGCCGGGAAGATTAGGTGGACTTTTAACAATTCCTTTTTTAATTGTTACTATTCCTGGCGCTCCAATTCCAATTCCAATCAATTTGATTTTTTTGTTTTTGAGAATCTCATCTATTCCTTTTTCAATATTTTTAATTACAGCTTTAGGACCTAAATGAGCTTCTGTTTTGACTTCAACTTTTGATACTATTTTACCTAACTCGGAGACTATGCCTAATTTTATATTTGTGCCTCCAAGATCAATTCCTAATGCAAATTTTTGATTTTTTTTCATATATGAAATTAATTTGTGAAACTTTTATCAATTATCTTAAGTTCGCCTGGATATTTAATATCTCCCAATACAGTTGAAATTGTTGGTGTAGCATACAAAGTTATTCTTGATGAATTTCCTTGTTTTCCTCCAATTGCTAATACAAGATTTCCAATTTTTTCAAATCCCTCTCCTTTGAAGAATTGAAGTAGATCAAGTTCAACTCTTATTGGTATGTTTGAAACTTCTCCAGTGCCGGGAATAATTACAGGTGAGTCAATATCGCCAGAAACTGTCTCTTTATCATCGATAAATAGTCTCCATTTAAATGATTTCAGAGTTGCATCTGTTCTTGGATAACCGCCTGTTCCATCATTTGGATTCTTTGCGTCAACATTCAAGACAAAGGAAACAGGTAATTGACCTTTTGTTATGATATTTGTTAGCGACATTAATTCCATTGGTGATAAATCACTTAATGATGACTTATTTGAGATATCAATATTATTTACTCTGAAACCACTTACATTTCCTAATTTAAATTTTAATCTCGAAAGATTGGTTATCGTTTGAAAGATGCTACACTGAACGAAAATAAATATTATTAAGAAAAGGACAGAGATTGTAAAAATTTTTTTCATAATAATTTCCTTTTGGATTGATTTATTTTTTGAATAATTAAATCTGCTATTCTCAAAGCACGAAGTCCATCATATCCAGAAACTACGGGCTTTTTATTTTCAATAATCGAATTAACGAATAATTGTAATTCGTATTGCAATGCATTTACATCAACTTTATCGGGTTGTTCAAAAATCAGTCTTTTTTTCTTATCTCCAATGCCAATTTCACCAATAACCATAGCATTTTCAGGTGTTTCGCTATTTAGAGGAATCAAATTATAAATTTCACTTGCACCAGTGTTAAAATCCAATGATAAATAACTATCTTTTTGAAATATTCTCATCTTTCTCATTCTTTTTTGAGATATTCTACTAGCCGTTACATTAGCAACTGCTCCATTTTCAAATTCTATTCTTGCATTTGCAATATCAATATTATCAGAAACAACTTCAACTCCGTTTGCGACTACATCAACAACTTTGCTTTTGACAAGACTGAGAATTATATCAATGTCGTGAATCATTAAATCGAGAACAACAGCAACGTCTGTTCCTCTTGGATTAAACGGTGCCAGTCTATCGCTTTGAATAAATTTCGGTTCTTTGATGTAAGATTCAATTGCGAGCAAACCTGGATTAAACCTTTCAATATGTCCAACTTGAATATTCAAATTTTTCTTTTCAGCAAATTCAACCAACTTCTCAGCTTCATCGATTGTTGCTGTTATAGGTTTTTCTATAAAAATGTGATTGTTAAACTCAATTGCTTTCATTGCAAGCTCAAAGTGAGCACTTGTTGTTGCAGCAATTGAAACAGCATTTGTTTGGCTAAGTAATTCACTAAGTTCAGAGAAACTTATTGTTTTGAATTCTTCAGCAACAGATTTTGATTTTTCCAAGTCAGAATCAAAAACTCCGACTAATTGACAGTTTTCTAAAAGACTAAACATTTTTGTGTGGAGTTTACCTAAATGACCAACTCCAATTACACCAACTTTTAATTTATCCATAAATTATTTCAGATGAATTCTTGAAAAACCGATCATTCTATCATAACCACCAAATTGTGGATCTCTATAGAACATTAAAATGTTTATCGTGGTTGTGTTGTTATAATTATTACCTTCCAGTGAATACAAATCGACTGAATTATTTTCAACGACGGCATATTGATAATCATAAATTCCTCTTTTTAGAAGAATTGTTTTAGTAAAAAGATCTCCATCAAAATCTAATTTATATTCATCAGAAATTTTCCAATTATTGAAAGCTCCAATAAGGTAAATATCATTATGAATTTCATTTGCTGGTTTTAATCTGAATTTAACATTCATATAATTTGCATAAGGATCTCGAGGATTTTTTAATTGCATTCCACCATTAAAATCAATTGATGGCGATGAATAGAATCTTGTAGTTTCATAACCTTCAAATTGTGCAAAGACATTCTTTCCTGAATATAGATTAGTATTCATAAGGTTTACTTGTCGATAACCATTTCCTGGTCTTAAATCTCGAAAGACAAATGAAAGCTTACTTGCTCCATCCCACTTAAAATCTCTGTTTAAATTTATTCCATTATTTCTATTTTGTTTCAATGAGAAATCGATAAGATGATCTTTGAAAATTTCTACTTCTTCAACAAAGTTGGGGAATAAATTTTCTGGGATTGTTGCATTAATAATTATCTCAAAAGATCTTGAAAGTTCATTAGGAGAGTAAATTTTATCCATTAAATTAGATTTTTTGATGTTAACATCTAAAGGTATTTCTGATAAATCAACAATGAATTTGCCTTCTGCGAGAATTACATCTGGATTTTTTGAATTTACAATAAAAAATTTCCATTTGCCAGAATATGGAAAGCTAACATAACCATCACCATCGGGGAATCTATTTGAAAAATGAAATCTTGCCTCCTCAACATTAACAGGAAGTGAAAAATAGTTCAAGATATAAGCTGTATTTTGACCTTGATTTTGTAAAAAAATATTATCTGTTGGATTCCAATTTTTATCGCAAAATTTGAATATAATATTCAAATCAGGGACATTCTTTGAATCAACATCAAAATCAATTACAAGTTTATTTGAGGAATTTACTACCGGAAATGAGCGATTGTCATCAGTTGTGTAAACGTGTAAACTTCTGATAGATATTTGAGAAAATGAATTTGTAATTATCAGTAGCCAAGTAAAAAATAATTTAATCACTGTTATTCTCCCTGATATTAAAGATTTCAACGCATTTGATAGATGCGTGAGGAATGAAGATATTTACTATATGACCTTCTCTGGTTGTTTCAAGTAAGAGTCCTTCATCGTAAACTTCAACGAGTGTGCCGTGTTTGAAGACAATCTCATAAAGTGTTTGGTTATTTCTTTGATCATCAATCAATCCATAGTTTTCATACATTGTAACATTAATAAGTTTACCAACGAAGGGCTTCCAATTCATTTTCATATTTTTCTCCAAATAAAATTTGAGTTTACATTTCAAATATAATTCTAATGCTTAAGAATGAAGAAAGAAATATTTGGTCGAATTTATATTGAAACAGTTATAATATAACACGGATTTAACGGATAACACGGATTATAACGGATAACAAAACAATTGAATTACAATCGTATGACCAACGAATGACAATTGAATTACTATTAAATTTCCACCGAGTGACTATTTAATGACAATCGGAACATAAAAAATCCCCCTTCCACTTTTATAGCGAAAGAGGGATTTAAGAATAGGAGGCTATTTAATTGGAAGATTTTAATTCATTGACAAGTTTTGTTATGGCTTCTTTAGCATCTCCAAAATACATAAGTGCATTTGGATAGAAGAATAATTCATTATCAATACCAGCATAGCCAACATTTAATGAGCGCTTGTTGATAATTACAGTTTTAGCATAATCAACATTTAGAATAGGCATTCCATAAATTGGGCTGTTTGGGTTATTCCTTGCAGCTGGATTTACTACATCATTTGCCCCGATAATTATAACAACGTCTGTATTTGGGAAGTCATCGTTAATATCTTCCATTGCAACTAATTTATCATACTCAACTTGAGCTTCAGCAAGTAGAACATTCATATGTCCTGGCATTCTACCTGCCACAGGATGAATTGCAAATCTTACTTTAACACCTTTTTTCTCCAATACATTCATCAAATCTCTTACTGCGTGTTGAGCTTGGGCAACTGCCATTCCATATCCCGGTACAATTATGACACTGCTTACTGAATCTAATAACATTGCGAGTTCCTCTGCATCAATTGATTTCACTTGACCTTTAGGAGAAACTACGGAACTTGAGCTTCCACCAGACCCTGCACTTTCCCAACCACCTAATACAACATTCATTAAAGAGCGATTCATTCCTTTGCACATTATTATTGTTAGAATAATTCCCGATGCTCCAACTAAAGCACCAGCAATGATCAACATATTATTCGATAGAACAAATCCTGTCATTGATGCTGCTATTCCTGAGTATGAGTTCAGTAATGAAATAGCAACAGGCATATCTGCTCCACCAATCGGAAGAACTAATAATATGCCCAGTATTAACGAAACAGCTGTAATAACCAGAATGATTTGAATGTTAATTGGATTTATTACGACAATTACTCCGAGAACTAATACACCAAGAATTAAAAGAGCATTTAGAGGATGTTGAAAAGGATATTTAATTACTTTTCCGGTAATAAGTTCCTGTAATTTACCAAAAGCTACTAATGAGCCAGTGAAAGTAACAGAGCCAACTAAAATACTCAATACAATAGTTATCAATGTATAAATTTCAAATTGCTGATTGCCGAAATAAATTCTTTCATATTCTGATAGAGCAACTAAAACAGATGCACCTCCACCAAATCCATTTAATAAACCAACCATTTGTGGCATTCCGGTCATTTTTACTTTTAATGCGAAAACTGCACCTATGACAGAACCAATAATTATTCCTGCGATTATCCATTCAAAAGACATTACTCTTTTATCTAATAAAGTAACTATAATTGCCAGTAACATTCCTACTGCAGCAAGTTGATTCCCTTGTCTAGCAGTTTTGGGAGAAGCAAGTTTTTTAATTCCGAATATGAAACAAATTGATGCTATTAAATAAACAATATATGAAACAACAACCATTTTAATCTCCTATTTCTTCTTAAACATTTTTAACATCCTATCAGTAACTAAAAAACCACCAACAACATTTATCATTGCAAATATTATTGCTATAAAACCGAGAACTGTACTAATTGACATATCTTCAACTCCTGCACTTAATAATGCTCCAACAATAGTAATTCCTGAAATTGCATTTGATCCAGACATTAATGGAGTATGTAGAGTAGGAGGAACTTTTGTAATGAGTTCGAAGCCTACAAAAATTGCAAGTACGAAGACGTAAATTTGCATCAATAAAGTTAATCCTTCCATTTAATCTCCTTTCTCTTTTAACAATTCTTTAATTCTTTCGTTTATTATTTCACCATTTTTAGTTATTAGACATCCTTTGATAATTTCATCTTCAAGTTTTAATTCAATTTGTCCGTTCTTTCCAATATGCTGAATTAATGCGAGTAAATTTTTTGAATACATTTCACTGGCGTGAGTTGGAACGAGGCTTGGAAGATTTGGTTCACCAATTATAGTCACATCATATTTCTTAACAGTTTTTCCATATTCACTGATTTCACAATTTCCACCGAACTCAACAGCCATATCAAGAACAACACTTCCGGGTCTCATATTTTTTACCATTTCTTCAGTTACAAGAACGGGAGCTTTTTTACCGGGGACTAACGCAGTGGTTATAACTATATCTGCTTCTGTAACGTGCTTGAAGATTAATTCTTTTTGCTTCCTTAAAAATTCTTCAGAAGCTTCTTTAGCGTAACCTCTCTCATCTTGCATATTCTCAGAAGTCTCTACTTCAATAAATTTTCCTCCAAGACTTTGAACTTCCTCTTTAGCAGAAGGTCTGATATCAGATACTTCCACAACTGCCCCGAGTCTTTTAGCTGTTCCAAGAGCTTGTAATCCAGCAACTCCCGCACCCATAATCACCACTTTTGCAGGTGATATTGTTCCTGCTGCTGTCATCAATAAAGGAAAGATTTTACCAAGATGATTTGCCGCAAGTATAACACTTTTATAACCAGCGATATTAGCTTGAGAACTCAATGCGTCCATTTTTTGAGCGAGAGTAGTTCTGGGAATCATATCCATTGCTATTAAATCAATGCCGTTTTCAGCACAGATTTTAGCAATATTTGGATAGTGCAATACATAAACAAATGAGATTAACAAAGCACCTTTCTTAATTTTTTTTATTTCCCCTAGTTCAGGTTTTTGAACTTTGAGAACAATGTCAGCAGATTGTAACAGCTGCTCAGCATTGTCAATTACTTTTGCCCCGGCTTTTTCATATTGCTCGTCCCTAAAGCCAGCATTTAATCCAGCATTTTTTTCAATGTGAATCTCATATCCAATTTTGATAAGTTTTGAAGCAACATCAGGGGTGCAAGCAACACGATTTTCGCCAGGATGAATTTCTTTTGGAACGGCTATAATCACGTAGTTTATCCTCCTAATAAGAAGTTATTTAAATTTGACTTTCAAAACTAAGCACAAGTGATTTGATAAAAAATTTTTTTGTCTATAAAGTGCAAAGCTTTATGATATTGAATTCGTAGAAATTCTTTTGTCAATTATCAAATGTTGGATTTAAATTCTAATTTGATTATTATTAAATAAGATAAATGAGATTTTTATGTTAAATAAAAATTTTAATATTGCCTCAGCTTTTGTTGTCTTTTTTATCTCTTCAATTTTATTTTATTGTTCATTCTCAGAGAAAAAATTTCCAGTTGAACCAACTTTTAATCCAGATTCTTTAACTCTTTCATTTCCAACAGGAATTGGTTTTGAATGGACTTACAGGGATTCTCTCTCAAATAATTTTTATGGCATTGTTACTACTAAAATAGTTTCAAATCAAATAGACTCATTGGGAAGATTAATTTGGAATGTTGAAAATAATTCTTATGCAACCAAGCTTTTTTTGTCGAATCAGTTTTTCATAAAAAACGATAGTCTATTTGCTATTGATCGAGCTCCATTTTGGCAAGGAAGAATTCCATATTTAAGGTTAATCCCACCTAAAAAAGAAGAGTTTATTTTTTCCCTTCAAATTGACGACACAAGAAGAAATTATAGAGTTAATTGGAACAGAAATAAAACCATTAAAACAGAAGCTGGTCAGTTTAATTATTGGATTTCTCTTATTCATTCAACTCAATTAATGTATGATTCAGTTATTGTTGTCCCCCGAATCGGTATTGTTTATAGATATTATGAAAGCAGAAGTATTTCCGGTCAAATCAATTACGTTAATAAATCTGAGCTAATCAGATATAAATTAAACTAATTAGTATAAAGTCAAATCTATAAATAAATTTTTCAACCTTTCTTACTTAAGGATTCCAATTTATTTTTACTATTAAATTCAAATAAAAATTAGGATTTTTATGAAAAATTTAATCTCAGCATTGTTAATAGTACTTTCATTTTCTTTCATTGGATTATCACAGGAGGTTCAGAGAAAAGAATTAGGAAATCTTGTTATAGAAAACATTCCTGAAATTCCTCAAAGAATTAAAGATAGAATGTTTCAATATCAAAGCACTCGCGCGGCTTCTTTTCAGGATTGGCTTCATAATGATAAAGGTATTCTTATATCAACTCGATTTGGTGAAACAAATCAAATTCACATTGTGGAAAAACCAGGCGGGGCGAGAAAGCAAATTACTTTTTTCAACGAACCGGTTTCTGGAGCGACTTTCTGTCCAGATAAGAATAAAAATATTTTCCTTTTTACAAAAGATATTGGTGGTGGAGAATTTTATCAGATCTATTCTTTCGATTTGAACAATGGCAACTTTAAATTGTTAACAGATGGAAAATCAAGCAATGGTGGAGTAAATTGGAATAACAAAGGAGATAAGTTCTCTTATTTTTCAACAAAACGTAATGGTAAAGATTGGGATATTTATATCTCTGATATTGATGGAAATTCTGAAATGATTCTTAGTGAAGGTGGTGCTTGGACTGCTGTCGATTGGTCCCCAGATGATAAAAAACTATTAATTAGAAAAAGTATCTCAGCAAATGAAAGCTACTATTATGTTTATGATTTAACTTCAAAAAAGCTAACTCAAATAAATCCAAGCAATGATAAAATTTCTTATGGAAGTGCGGTTTTTTCTAAAGATGGTAAAGGAATATTTTATTCCTCAGATCAAAATAATGAGTTTAAGAAACTTAGATATTATGATCTATCAACAGGAAAAGAAAAAATCTTAACTGAAAAAATTGATTGGGATGTTGAAAGCATTCAACTTAATAAAAAGGGAGATAAACTTGCTTTCACAGTGAATGAAAATGGATTATCGAAATTATATTTAATGAACACAAAAGACTTTAGTTATAAGCAAGTTAAATCAATTCCAACGGGGTTAATTGGTGGGCTTTCATTTAATTCTAAAGGAGATAAACTCGCATTGACAATCAATACACCAACTTCTCCATCAGATGTTTTTATGCTTGATCTAAAAAATAATTCCTTAGAGCAATGGACTTTCAGTGAAGTCGGTGGATTGAATCAGGACAATTTCATTGTTCCAGAATTATTTCACTATGAAACTTTTGATTCAGTTAATGGAAAACCGAGAATGATTCCTGCATTCATCTATAAGCCCAAAACAAAAGGCCCACATCCAGTTGTGATTGATATTCACGGCGGGCCGGAAGCTCAAGCACGACCTTCTTTTAATCCAATAAATCAGTATTATGCTTTAGAATTGGGTATTGCAGTTATTGAACCCAACGTTAGAGGTTCCTCTGGTTACGGGAAAACTTATCTTGAATTAGATAATTGGTATAATCGTGAAAATTCAGTTAAAGACATCGGCAAGCTGATTGAATGGATTGAAAAGCAACCAGATTTGGATCCTAAAAGAATTGCTGTTACAGGAGGCTCTTATGGTGGATATATGGTTCTTGCTTCGATGATTCATTTTAATGATAAAATCCGATGCGGTGTTGACATAGTTGGAATAAGTAATTTTGTTACATTCTTAAATAACACTCAGGATTATAGAAGAGATTTACGAAGAGTTGAATATGGTGATGAGAGGATTCCTGAAATGAAAGAATTTTTGTTAAAGATTTCACCAACGACAAATGCTCATAAAATTACAAAGCCATTGTTTGTAGTTCAAGGTTTGAATGACCCAAGAGTTCCATATACTGAAGCAGAACAAATTGTTCAAGCAGTGAGAAAAAATGGAACAGAAGTTTGGTATTTGTTGGCAAAAGATGAAGGACACGGTTTTAGAAAAAAATCCAATAGAGATTTTTATATTTGGTCAGAAGTGTTATTCTTTGAAAAGTTTCTCTTGAATTGAAAATATCATTTTAATTTTACTTTTATATACAAACAAAACTTTGAAAATTTTCAATAAGGAAATAAATGTTTGAAGTCGATTTAAAGAAATTTAAAAAATATGATAAACCCGGTCCTAGATATACAAGCTATCCGACTGCACCTCAATTTAATGAGAGTTTTACTCACAAAGATTTTTTGAATGAAATCCTAAAAACGAACAATGCTGAAAATAAAGCCCCTCTTTCTTTGTATTTTCATATTCCTTACTGCGATACTTTATGTTACTTCTGTGGTTGTAATATGATTGTTACCCGGAATCGTAACAGGATTAGTGAATACATAAAATATCTCAAAAAAGAAATTTCTTTGATTAAATCTCTTTTATCAGAAGATAGAATTGTAGTACAACATCATTGGGGAGGAGGAACTCCAACTCATCTGAATCCTGATGAAATAAATGATTTGGCTTCGTTTATTAATTCAAATTTTAACTTCACTACCGATGCTGAAATTAGTTGTGAAATTGATCCTCGAGAGTTAAAGCGTGAACATCTTGAGGCTTTAAGAATTAATAAATTTAATCGAATAAGTATGGGCGTTCAGGATTTTAATGAAGAAGTTCAGAAAGCAGTCAATAGAATTCAGCCTGAAGAAATCACTATGCAGGCAATTAACTGGATCAGAGAACTAAATTTTCAGTCATTGAATTTGGATTTGATTTATGGCTTACCTCATCAGACAGTTGATTCGTTTGAAAAAACAGTTGATAAAATAATTAAAATCTCCCCTGATAGAATTGCCGTTTTCAATTATGCTCACGTCCCGTGGTTGAAAAAGCATATGACTTTAATTAATCCTGATGATATTCCAGCTCCCGAAGTTAAACTTGAAATTTTAAAAATGACAATTGAAAAACTAACATCAAATGGTTATGAATTTATTGGAATGGATCATTTCGCTAAACCTGATGATGAACTTTCAATAGCATTGAAAGAAAAAAAATTATACAGAAATTTTCAAGGATATAGCACTCATTCTGGAACTGATCTATATGCATTAGGAATTACATCAATTTCTCAATTGAAAAACATTTACGCGCAAAATCATAAAACAGAAAAAGAATATTATAATGCCCTCGACAGCGATATATTGCCAACAGCTAAAGGTTATTATCTGACTTTAGATGATCATATCAGAAGAGATGTAATAATGAAGTTAATGTGTGACTTTGAATTAGAATTTAGTTTCATTGAAGAAAAATATCAGATCAATTTCAAAGAATATTTTAAATATGGATTAGAAAATCTTAAAGAAATGATTGATGATGGACTTTTGGAAGTTGATGATAATAAAATAAAAGTCTTTCCAATTGGTAAACTTCTTATAAGAAACATTGCTATGAATTTTGATGGATTTATTGAAAGAAATATAGATCGAGCCAAATATTCGAGAACAGTCTAATCAACTTAGGCTATTTCCACATTTCAATAAAATCACCTCTTTGGTCGGTTGTTAAAATAATAGATAAATTTCGTTAAGACTTTTAAAAATTTTTTTCAGGGAGAAAAAAGATGGAATATAGAATTGAAAAAGACACGATGGGCGAAGTTCAAGTCCCATCAGACAAATACTATGGTGCTCAAACCGCAAGGTCTTTAATGAATTTTAAGATAGGCGGAGATAAATTTCCACGAGAAATGATCAGAGCATTAGGAATATTAAAAAAAGCTGCTGCCCTTGCTAATAAAGAACTTGGCACTTTAAGTCCTGAGAAAGCTGACCTGATTTCTAAAGCAGCTGATGAAGTTATTGAAGGTAAACTTGATGAACATTTTCCTCTAGTAGTCTGGCAAACTGGTAGCGGTACTCAAACAAATATGAACGCCAATGAAGTAATTGCAAATAGAGCAATTGAGATTGCTGGTGGAGTGCTTGGTAGTAAAAATCCTATTCACCCGAATGACGATGTAAATAAAGCTCAATCCTCAAACGATACTTTCCCAACAGCAATGCATATTGCAACTGTTGAACAAATTCATAAAAGATTAATACCAATGGTTAAAAAATTAAAAGATGCTTTACAGAAAAAGTCTGAAGAATTTAAAGATATCATTAAAATTGGCAGAACTCATTTAATGGATGCAGTTCCTTTAACATTAGGACAGGAATTCAGCGGTTATGTTCAGATGCTCAATAACGGTTTGGAAAGAATTGAAGCAGCTTTACCAAGATTATATGAGCTTGCATTAGGCGGAACAGCTGTGGGAACAGGCTTAAATACACATCCAAAGTTTGCCGAATTATCTGCTAAAAAAATCGCTGAGATTACCGGATTACCATTTGTTACTGCACGAAATAAATTTGAAGCGCTTGCTACTCACGATGCACTCGTTGAATTTCACGGAGTATTAAAAACTCTTGCAGCTTCATTAATGAAGATTGCAAACGATATTCGCTGGCTTGGTTCAGGTCCTCGATGCGGATTAGGAGAACTTCATCTACCAGAAAATGAACCAGGTAGTTCTATTATGCCAGGAAAAGTAAATCCAACTCAAAGCGAAGCTATGACGATGGTTTGTGCTCAAGTTTTTGGAAATGATGTCGCCGTTAATTTCGGGGGAGCAAGTGGAAATTTCGAACTGAATGTTTTCAAACCTGTAATAATTTTTAATGTTCTAAATTCAATTAGATTATTATCAGATGCCTGTGAGAGTTTTGCTGACAATTGTGTCGTTGGTATTGAACCAAATCTTGAAAACATTAAAAAACACGTTGAAAATTCTCTAATGCTTGTAACTTCGCTTAATCCTGTAATTGGTTATGATAACGCTGCAAAAGTAGCAAAAAAAGCTCACGCTGAAAATAAAACTCTAAAACAAGCTGCTGTTGAACTAGGCTTACTGACTGCTGAAAAATTTGATGAAATTGTTCGTCCTGAAAAAATGATAGGACCAAGTTAAAATTAATTATAATAAATTTTTAAGAGGGAAAAATGAATACAGAAATAAAAAGTTTTTATAGTTCAATTCTCGAATCAATTGAAAATGAAGGTTTGTATAAAAGAGAAAGAATTATAACCTCACCTCAATCTGCACACATTGAAGTTTCTCACTCGCAAAAAGTTTTGAATATGTGTGCTAATAATTATCTCGGATTAGCTGACAACAAAGAACTTATTCAAGCTGCAAAAGATGGATTAGATAAATGGGGATTTGGTTTATCATCAGTTAGATTTATTTGTGGTACTCAAGAAATTCATAAAATTCTTGAACAAAAGATTTCTGAATTCTTAGAAACAGATGACACTATTCTTTACACTTCCTGCTTTGATGCAAATGGTGGATTATTTGAAACACTTTTATCTGAAGAAGATGCTGTTGTAAGTGATGAATTAAACCACGCTAGTATAATTGATGGAATCAGATTGTGTAAAGCTCAAAGATATAGATATAAAAATTGTGATATGAACGATCTTGAAGATAAATTAAAACAGGCAAGAGCAAATAACGCGCAAAAAATTCTAATAGCAACTGACGGAGTTTTTTCAATGGATGGATTTATTGCTCCATTGAAAGACATTTGCGACCTCGCTGATAAATATGGTGCTATGGTTATGATAGATGATTCTCACGCAGTTGGTTTTATGGGAAAACACGGTAAAGGAACTCACGAGTTTAATGATGTAATTGGTAGAGTTGATATCATTACAGGTACCCTTGGAAAAGCACTTGGTGGAGCAAGTGGTGGTTACACATCAGCAAGAAAAGAAATTGTGGATTTACTTAGACAACGTTCTCGTCCTTACTTATTTTCAAATACTCTTGCTCCTGCGATCGTATCAGCATCTATAAAAGTTTTAGATATGATTTCATCAACAACTGAATTAAGAGATCGTTTGGAGAGGAACACAAAATACTTCCGTGAAAAAATCAAATCCGCTGGTTTTGAAATAAAAGAAGGTATTCACCCTATAGTCCCAATTATGTTGGGAGATGCGGTATTAGCTCAAAAAATGGCTGCAAGGATGTTGGAAAAAGGTGTTTATGTGATTGGATTTTTCTATCCTGTCGTACCTAAAGGCACTGCAAGAATCAGAGTTCAAATCTCAGCTGCCCATTCTATCGAAGATTTGGATTTTGCAGTTGAGAAATTTTCGGAAGTTAAAAAAGAAATGGGTATTTAATTATTTTAAGGCTGTCTCATTTAATAATTTCTTTTTTAATTTTTAATTGAATTAATCTTTGAGACAGCCTTTTCTGCATAAGAAATTTCTAATTCCTGCTCATTCCTATCTAATTTTCTTAAATCTTAGAATTATAAATATCAACTTTCTAAAAATTTGAAATTCACTATTCAAAAAACCTTAAATTCTACTAAAATTAAGCATTTTTTTTTTGGCAAAAAAGTTGACATTTATAAATATCAAGTTTTAAGATTAAAGATGTTTCGAGATAATTTAGAACAACAACCCAAATATCCAATTAGAAAAGCTGCAGAGCTTTTGAAAATTTCAGTACATACTTTGCGAATGTACGAAAAAGAAGGATTGATTATTCCATTCAAAAAAAAATCAGGTCAAAGACTTTATTCAGAAATTGATATTGATAGAATTAATTGTATTCGTAAAACAATAAACGAAGAAAAGGTAAGTATTGAAGGAATCAAAAAGACATTATCAATGATACCTTGTTGGTCTATTATTAACTGCTCTGAATCTGAAAGAAATAATTGCTCTGCATTTAAAACTTCTACTGATCCTTGCTGGAACTTTAAACATAAAAATAATACTTGTGCATCTCGAAGTTGTAGAGATTGCATTGTTTACAAAGAATTTAGTAACTGTCAAACTATAAAAAATAAAATAATTGAACTAACTATTGAAAAAAATATAGAGGAAATAAAATGAAAAAATTAGTTATTCTCGGAGCTGGTACCGCAGGTACAATGATACTAAATAAGCTTTATAACGAATTGGATACTAATCAATGGAGCATTACAATTGTAGATAAGGAAGAGACACATTATTATCAACCAGGATTTTTATTTATTCCTTTTGGTATCTATTCAAGAAAGGATGTGATAAAACCAAAAAGAGATTTCTTTCCTTCAGGCGTCTCGGTAATAATGAGTGAAATTGATAAAATAGATGTTAATGAAAATAAAGTCATATTAAAAAATAATGTAGTATTAAGTTATGATTATTTAATCATTGCAACTGGATCAAGAATTGACCCTTCTGAAATTGAAGGAATGCAAGGAAGTCTTTGGCGAAAAAATGTATTTGATTTTTACACCATCGATGGAGCTTGCTCGCTTGGTAAATTCTTTAAAAACTGGGAAGGAGGAAAGCTTGTAATTCATATAACAGAAATGCCAATTAAATGTCCTGTCGCACCATTGGAATTTGCTTTCCTTGCGGACTGGTATTTTTCAGAGAGAGGAATCAGAGAAAAAGTCGATATTAGTTTTGTAACACCATTATCAGGTGCTTTTACAAAACCAAAAGCATCAGCAATACTCGGAGATTTCTTAGAAAAGAAGAACATTAAACTGATACCTGATTTCTTAATACAAAGAGTGGACAATGAAGAAAAGAAAATCGTTTCTTACGACGAAATTGAGGTTCCTTTCGATGTTTTAGTTACAATCCCAACTAACAAAGGTGATGAAGCTATAGCAAGAAGCGGGTTAGGTGATGAATTAAATTTCATCCCAACTGACAAACACACTTTATTAGCAGAGGGATTTGATAATATCTTCGTAATTGGTGATGCAACAAATCTACCAAGTTCCAAAGCTGGTTCTGTTGCTCACTTTCAAGCTGATATTTTAGTTGAGAATTTCCTTGATGTAATTGAAGGTAGAAAACCTTCCGCAAAATTTGATGGTCACGCAAATTGTTTCATTGAAAGTGGATTTGGTAAAGGAATTTTAATCGATTTCAACTACGACACAGAACCTTTACCCGGTAAGTTTCCATTGCCTGGTATTGGACCTTTCTCATTGCTTGAAGAAACTCAGATGAATCACTTTGGAAAGGTTATGTTCAGGTGGATGTATTGGAACTTCTTGTTGAAAGGTGTTGAATTACCAATAGAATCTCATATGTCAATGGCAGGAAAGAGGTTTTAATATGGAAGAGAAAAACATTCAACTTCAGTTAGATGAAATAAATAATAAACTTAATTTTATCCTTAATGAAATAGAGCTTCAGAGAAAACACAGACAAGAAATTCAGGATTTGAAAGATGACTTGATGAGAGTTGCTAAAGATCTTTATCAAACTTCAATAAATGAATTAGATCAAGTCAGTGATTACCTCAAGACTGGAGATATTGTATACCTTTTCAAGAAGTTACTAAGAAATGTAAATAATCTAACTAAAATCTTCGAGCAATTAGAAAACATAAGAGATTTCAGTAAAGATTTTAGTATTGTCTCTAAAGAAATGACAGTTCAGTGGATGACAAAATTAGATGAATTGGACAGGAAAGGTTATTTTGCTTTCTTCAAAGAGTCATTAAAAATTATTGATAATATAGTTTCATCATTTACTGTTGAAGATGTAAAAGCATTAGGTGATAATATTGTAACTATTCTCAATACTATAAAAAATCTTACTCAACCCGATATGCTTCAGGCAGTTAATAATGCATTAAACGTTTATAAAAAACTTGACATTAATGTCGAAGATGATATTTCTTTAATCAAACTAATTAAGCAATTAAATCAACCAGAGACTAAAAAAGCACTATTCTTCACTTTAGAATTCTTAAAGAGTTTATCTGACTTAAATAAAAATAATGTAAAAAATCTTCAACTAAACTAAAAAGGAGACAAATATGGCTGTAATAGAAATTTCCGGAAAACAAATAGAACTTGATGCTGATGGTCATCTGAAAAACTTATCAGACTGGAATGAAGACATCGCAAAAGCATTGGCACAAGAGGAAGGAATTCCTGAGCTAACAGATAGACATTGGTTAGTGATAAATTATATGAGACAGGAGTTCCAAAAAAACAATGATGCACCATCCATCAGAAAATTAACAAAAGAAAGCGGAGTTGATACGAAAGAGCTTTATCAACTTTTTCCAAAAGGTCCGGCTAAAAAAGCTGCTAAAATTGCTGGATTACCAAAACCTAAAGGTTGCATTTAATAGGAGGCTAAAATGAATAATCAAACTGAAGAAATTAAGAAAGTATCAATAATTATCTCCCGAGGTTCATTGGATGGAGTTTACCCGGGTTTGATTTTATCAAATGGTGCAAGAATGGAAGGAATTGAGGCTAATTTATTCTTTACATTTTTTGGAATGGATGCAATAATAGATAAACGAATGGACAATTTATCTATTGCTACTGTTGGAAATGCTGCTATGAGATTGCCTTGGGGACAGAAAATGCCAACTTGGTTAGGAATAATTCCAGGTATGGCATCCTTCGCAACTTGGATGATGAAAAAAGAAATGGAGAAACTTGATGTGCCTCCTGTTCGAGAATTCCTTCAAATGATTAAAGATGCCGGTGCTGGAATCTATGCTTGTAAACTTGCAATGGATATGTTTCATTTAGAAAGAAAAGACCTTTGGGAAGGTGTAGATGATATTTTGACAGTTGGAGATTTTTATCAAAAAGCAGCTGGTGGCCCGATAATTTTTACATAATAATATTCTTTATTTTGAGGCTGTCTCAAGGATTAAATATTAAAATCCAAAGTTCATTTTAATCATATCCCTAAAAATTAAATAGATTTTTTTGAGACAGTCTCAATCCTAATTTTCATCATAAATCATTTCTTTTTATATTTAATCTCAGCAACTCATCTTTATTTTTCAAATCAATCAAAGGGAATATTAATGTCGAATAATAAAAGGAATTTTATTGACAAATTTTTATACATAATCGAAAAAGTTGGTAATAAACTTCCGAATCCAACAACTCTTTTTGCAATTTTTGCACTGGGGATAATTTTTGTCTCGTGGATAGTCAGTCAATTTGATTTTTCTGTAATTCATCCCGGAACAGGAAAAGAAATAAGACCTATAAATCTTCTTTCCATTGAAGGATTGCATCGAATAATACTTAATCTGATTTCTAATTTTGTTTCTTTTGCGCCTTTAGGTACTGTCTTGGTTTCTTTATTGGGAATTGCAGTTGCTGAACATAGTGGTTTAATTGGCACTGTACTGAAATTATTAGTATTAAAATCACCTAAAAAACTTCTTACTTTCGTCATTGTTTTTGCTGGAATATTATCAAATACAGCTAGTGAAATTGGTTATGTACTCTTAGTCCCACTATCGGCAGTAATTTTCTTAGCAGCAGGAAGACATCCAATCGCTGGTTTAGCTGCAGCTTTTGCAGGTGTTTCTGGTGGATATAGTGCTAATCTTTTATTAGGAACAATTGATCCTCTTTTAGCTGGTTTAACTCAGGAAGCAGCTCATATAATTGATAAAAGTTATGAAGTTAATGCTGCCGCTAATTATTACTTTATGTTTGTTTCTACTTTTTTTATAGCAATAACAGGAACTTGGGTCACTGAAAAAATAATCGTTCCTAGATTAGGAAAATATGAAGGTTCAGCTCAAGCCGAAGAGATAAAACCGCTTTCGTCAGATGAAAAAAGAGGTCTTTGGTATGCAGGAATTACTTTATTCATTTTCTCTCTTATAATTCTCGCTGGGTTGATACCAGATGGTGGTTTTTTAAGAGATCCTAAAACCAATGGAATACTCAAATCACCATTCTTAAGTGGAATTGTTGCTTTTATTTTCTTTGGTGGTGTAATCTCTGGACTTGCCTATGGAATTGGAGCTAAGACAATTAAAAGTGATGTTGATGTAATTAAAGGAATGAATAAATCAATGGAGACTTTGGGCTCTTACATTGTGTTGGTATTCTTTGCTGCGCAATTTGTTGCTTTTTTTAACTGGACAAATCTTGGAATGATAGTCGCAGTCGAAGGTGCAAATTTTCTTAAATCATCTGGATTAGGACCTATTCCATTGTTAATTTCGTTCATAATAATCTCAGCATTTATAAATCTTTTTATCGGAAGTGCATCTGCCAAATGGGCAATTATGGCTCCTGTTTTTATTCCGATGTTTATGTTACTTGGTTATTCACCAGAGTTAGTTCAAGCAGCATATAGAGTAGGAGATAGTGTTACTAATATCATTTCACCTATGATGTCTTATTTTGCATTGATTATCGCTTTTGTAGCAAAATATGATAATAAAGCTGGAATAGGAACTCTAATAGCTACAATGTTACCTTACACTATTGCATTTTTTATAGTATGGACAGGACTTTTTATAGTCTGGTTTTTAATGGAACTACCAGTTGGTCCTGGTGTAAAAATTTTTCTTAATTGATTCATAGAATTAAATAGAAAATTTCTCTCATTACAAATCATTGACACAATTTTTATTTATTATGTTGATTAGTGTAAAAACTTAATTAAATATGAAGGGAGATGATTCAGGAAATAGTTAGGTAATGATAGATTCTTTTGATAATAATTTAATTTATTCTTTAAATGATTAAAAATCCTCCAATTTGATTATAAAAGAAGCTGTCTCATAATCAATTGAAAAATTTTAATTTAAATTTTTTTTATGAGACAGCTTTATTATATAAATTTATTTCGAATTATAGTTCAACGTGACTTACGCTAATAATATTTGGAAGCTCTCTCATTCTTTTTATCATATCTGCGGTAACAGCACTTCTTAATTTCATTGTACAGCTTGCTGCAACACCGCCCTCAAATATTATATTTTCAATTTCTTCGATGTTAATATTAGCTTCTTTAATTATATCTAACACACCAGCTAAAACTCCGGGTTTATCATAATGTTTGACAACTAATTGATATCTTGCATCAATTTGTTTTGCTTTGTTGACCCAGTGCTCAATTACTCCACTATTTACGTAATGTTTAATAATTCTTACTGTTTCCTCAGCTACAGCATCTTGAGCCTGTTCAGTTGAAGCACCAATATGATGAGTAACATAGACGTTAGGATTTCCTTGAAGAATAGACTTTACCTCTCCTGATTTAGCTTCTGGCTCACCCTTGAAAACATCACAAGCGTAACGAATATTTTTCTCTTTAATGGCTTCAAGCAAATCTTCTTCAACTACTATATCGTGTCGAGAGGTATTGATTAAATAAGCACCGTTTTTCATACAACTAAACATTTGTTTATTGAACAATCCTTTCGTTAGTGGTGTAGCAGGAAGATGAATTGAAACAATATCACATAATTCAAGAAGTTTATCCATTTCACTAAAATCTTTAATTGGAACTCCTTCAATTCGGGAGATATCTTTTCCATAAACATTCATTTCAAAAGCAAGTGCGCGCTTTGCAACTTCTTTTCCGATATGTCCAACACCGATTAAGCCCAATGTCTTACCTTTAAGCCCTTTACCTTTTGAGTATTTTTCCTTGTTCCAAATACCATTATGAAAATCAGAGACATTTTCAGGAATAAATCTATCGAGTGCAATCATAAGTCCCATTGTGAGTTCAGCAACTGCAACTGCATTCATTCCAGGACAATTAGCAACGTAAATTCCTTTTTTGTTTGCTGCTTGAATAGCGATGTTATTAACTCCGGAGCCAGCTCTGATGATCAAGTTAAGATTTTCACTTGCATTGATAGTTTCCTCGCTAACGACAGTTGATCTAACAACAAGAATATCAACATTTTTAGCAGCGACTGGCAAATCTTTTTCGCCGAGTTTTGGTTCATAAATTACCTCTAAACCAAGCTCTTTTAATTCTTGAATATATTTTTCAGGAAATTTGTCAGCGATTAATACTTTTAATTTCATATTATACCTCTATTTATGGTTAATGATTACTTATTAAAATTAATCATTGGAATTTTAATGTGCCATTTAATTGCATTATCAATTGCACGAGAGTAACCAGCATCTGCGTGTCGAACAATTCCCATTCCTGGATCATAAGTCAAAACTCTTTGTAATCTTTCTTCTGCCTCTTTTGTTCCATCTGCAACAACCACCATACCTGCGTGAATAGAATTACCAATACCAACACCACCACCGTGATGAATTGATACCCAACTTGCTCCGCCGATGCAATTCAACATAGCATTCAATAATGGCCAATCTGCAATTGCATCACTACCATCAATCATTCCTTCTGTTTCACGATATGGGGATGCAACTGATCCACAATCTAAATGATCCCTTCCAATAACAATTGGTGCACTTACTTTACCTTCTGCAACTAATTTGTTAAATATCAAACCCATTTTCGCTCTTTCACCATATCCAAGCCAACAAATTCTTGCTGGTAATCCTTGAAAATGAACTTTCTTTTGAGCCATATCAATCCAATTAATAAGCTGTTTATTCTCAGGAAAAGTTTCTTTCACAGCTTGATCAGTTACATAGATATCATTTGGATCACCACTCAAAGCAGCCCATCTAAAAGGACCTTTACCATCACAGAAAAGCGGTCGAATATATTCAGGGACAAAACCTGGTATATCAAAAGCATTTTCTACTCCATTTGCTTTTGCTTCACCTCGAATGTTATTGCCATAATCAAACACTATAGAACCACGTTTCTGAAATTCGAGCATTGCTTTTAGATGAACAACAATCGTTTGTTTTGCTAAATGTATGTATTTCTCTGGATTTGATTTTCGAAGTTCTAAAGCTTCATCTAAACTCATTCCCATTGGGACATATCCATTCAATGTATCGTGTGCTGAGGTTTGATCGGTTACCACGTCTGGAATTATGTTTCTTTTAAGAATCTCAGGTAAAATTTCACCAGCATTTCCGACTAAACCAACAGAGAGTGCTTGCTTATTCTCTTTTGCATTTAATACGAGATTTAGTGCTTCATCTAAATTATTAGCAATTATATCAAGATAGCCTGTTTCAATTCTTTTCTGAAGTCTTGAAATATCAACATCAACTCCGAGAAATGCAGCTCCATTCATCGTTGCAGCTAAAGGTTGAGCTCCGCCCATTCCTCCAATTCCACAAGTCAACAAAAATTTTCCCCTTAAATCGGAGTTAAAATGTTTTCTAGCACATTCGGCAAAAGTCTCATAAGTGCCTTGTAAGATTCCTTGTGTGCCAATATAGATCCAACTACCAGCGGTCATTTGTCCATACATTATAAGACCTAATTCTTCAAGTCTTCTGAATTCATCCCAATTTGCCCAACGTGGAACTAAATTGGAATTTGCGATAATCACTCTTGGAGCATTGATATGAGTTCTAAAGATTGCAACTGGCTTACCTGATTGAACAAGTAAAGTTTCATCGTTTTCAAGATTTTTTAGTGAGTTGACAATCGCTTCAAAACATTCCCAATTTCGAGCAGCCTTACCTTTTCCACCATAGACGATTAGCTCTGAGGGATTTTCAGCTACTTCGGGATCGAGATTGTTCATCAACATTCTAAGCGCTGCTTCTTGAATCCAACCTTTGCAGGTGATTTTATTTCCAGTTGGTGCTTTGATAATTTTTTCTGCTATCATAATTAACTCTTAAAATGTTTTTCTAATAGAATATTATATTGTTTGTATAAAGATTTGTAAATCCATCTTCTTATAAACCAACCTTTTTTCATTTCCTTTGAAAGATTCTCAACATTTTGCCTTAATTGATTTGACAACTTGGTTTTTTCATCCCTAGTTAGTTTTATGGTTGTGTCTGAGCTATCCAACTTTTGAATTATTGAATTAAACACTCTCTCCTCAGAATAAAATTTGGGATTACCAGAGATTTGTTTCAAGATTTGAGAACAGTAAGCTTTTAATAATTTTTTTTCGTTCTTATCAAATTCAAAATTATAGTTGTTAAAAAGTTTCTTCATCTCTGAATTCTACATTATTGAATGATAAAATTTGTTCTCTAATTTTTTGATAACCAGGTTTTATGACATTATAAATGTAATGTAGCCTTTCCTTATATGGAATAAAAGCTGATTTCATTGAATTAATTGTAATTTTCTCAAAGTCATCAAAATTCAGATTAAAATATTTTACTGCTGTTAAAAATTCTTTTGTCATAGAAGTGTTACTCATTAATCTATCATCAGTGTTAAGAGTAACTCTAAATTTTTCTTTGTAGAAGATTCCGAATGGATGATTTTCAATTCGATCAACGGCTCCAGTATGAACGTTGCTAAGTAGACAAATTTCAAGCGGTATCCTCTTATCCAAAATGTATTGAGCTAAATCTCCAAAGGCAACAACATTTCCGTATGAATCAGTAATTATATCTTCGATTAATCTTGTTGCGTGGCCAATTCTGTGGGCACCGCACCATTGAATTGCTTGCCAGATTGATTCTTTGCCAAAAGCTTCTCCAGCGTGAATTGTGATGTTAAAATTAGATCTTTGTATGAATTGGAAAGCTTCGATATGTTTTTTGGGTGGATAACCTCCTTCTTCTCCTGCTAAATCAAATCCTACAACTCCATCTCTTCTGAAATTAACTGCTAATTCAGCAATTTCAAGAGTATTTTTCATATTTCTCATCCCACATAAGATTAAACCATATCCAACCCCAAAATCTCTTTTACCTTTTTCCAAACCTTCTAATACAGCTTGAACAGTATCTTCAAGATAAAGGCCTTTATTTGTATGAAATACAGGAGCAAATCTCGTTTCCACATATACCACTCCATCATTTTTCATATCTTCCATCATCTCATAAGCAACACGCATTAATGCATCTTTTGATTGCATTACAGCAGTTGTGTGTTCGAAACCTTGCAAATATTCTACAAGATTACCTTTGTTAGCTCCACGATGAAACCAATCTGCTAATTCTTCCGGGTCTTTGGTTGGAAGTTTATTATAGTTACAATCTGAAGCTAATTCAATTACTGTTTGAGGTCTTAATCCACCATCTAAATGATCGTGCAATAGAACCTTTGGAATTGAGCGAAGAATTTTTTCTGTTGTCATAATCTTTAAAATTTGTTTATCAAAAATAATCTTTATGATGCTCTAAAAACAATTAGTATTTTTAGGTAAGAAATTTTAACTTAAATATAGGAATCGTAATAATTATCAAATACTATATGTTTCAAATAAAATTGAAATTGTTCATCAAAATATTATTAATCATTTTCCTTATGATTGAAAATCACTTCTCACAAGAAAATCCAAATTACAAGCAACAAATCGAGTTGTATAATATTTACAAAACCAAGTCAGCAAACATTGTTATGTTGGGAAATTCTTTAACAAAAGGAGTTGATTGGAATGAACTATTAGGTAGAAGTGATGTGGTCAATAGAGGAATTCCATCTGATGTTTTAGCGGGTTATAAAAAAAGACTTGATTACATTTTTAAGTTAAATCCAAAAGTAGTTTTTATTATGGGTGGAGTTAATGATATTTACAATTGGACTTCAGTTGATGAAATTTTCAAAACTTATCAAGAAATTATAGCTTCACTCCTATCCAGAAATATAAAGGTCGTAATACAATCAACAATTTATGCTGCTGAGAATTGGGGAGAGGAATGGTTACGAAATAACAATCCAAATTTAAAACCAAGTGAAGTTAATCTGGGAAGAAATAAAGAGATAGATAAATTAAACTCATTACTTAAAAATTTCGCTTTTAATAATAAAATATTATTTTTGGATATAAATTCTAAATTAAAAGATGGAAACTTCTTAAATAAAGATTTTACCTACGATGGATTACATTTAAATGCTAGAGGTTACAAAATATGGGGGGAAGAAGTTGAAAAAGCTCTTAAACAATTAAATTTATAAAGGCAAAAAAAATGAAAAAAAATGTTGATGATTACCCGCTTTATCTAACCGCTACAGTTTTTTTATTCGTAGCAATTCTTTCATTCATCCCATTTCAATTTGATTTATCAGGATTTAAAATTAAAAATGTTGACATTTTCTCTGACTTCAAGGAAAATCCCAAACCTGAAATAAAACCCGAAAAACCAATTGAAGAAGATGACTTTTTCAAACCGAAGTATGATTTAAATCCAAACAGCAATGATTCAATTGATGGTTTACAACTAAAAGAAAAAATCAAAGCTTCTATTTTTAATTTGTTTTTAGCTAAAAACTTATCAGATGCAAATAATGATACAATTTTCGTTAAAGGCAATAAGGTAGTTCTGAAAAATCAACCAATCGTTGGTAACGTTCAACAATTAAAATTCTTCTTTGATGGCCTGAATAAAACTAAAAGTGAAGTTGTACGAATTGCTCATTTCGGTGATTCAATGATTGAAGGAGATTTAGTAACAGCGGATTTTCGTGAATTATTACAAAATCGCTTTGGTGGGAACGGCGTTGGATTGCTTCCAATAACAACTCAAGATGTTAATTTCAGACAATCAACAAAAATATCATTCTCTTCAGATTGGAAGGTTGGAACAGTTTATTCAGGAAATCCAAATAGATTTCCAATTGGCTTTAATGGAGAAACATTTGTTCCAAAAGCAGGAAGCTGGGTTGAATATTCAACTCCTCATCTTTACAAATATCTTAAAAATTTTTCTACAGTTAAATTACTTTACACAAATGCAAAACCTTCAAATGTAAATTTTGTTTTCAATGGGAACGAAAAGAGAAGTGAAAAACTAATTCCTGGTAAATCGTTAAACATTCTTACTATAAATTTAACCAAACCAGCAAACTCTGTAAGAATAGAATTTCCTCTTGAAGACCAAGCGCAGGTTTTTGGAGTAAGTTTAGAAAATGGAAATGGAATTTATGTGGATAATTTTGCAATGAGAGGAAACTCTGGAGTTGACTTAAATAAATTTGATGAAGATCTGGTGAAGGAATTTTCAAGTAAGATGAACTATAAGCTTGTTATTTTTGAGTTTGGTTTGAATGCACTTGGCGCTGCAAGAGGTGATTTTACTAATTACGAAAAATCAATGATAAATGTAATTGAAAATCTTAAAAAAATCCTTCCAAATACTTCCTTTTTGATGATTAGTGTTCAAGATAAAGGAATGAAAACAGATCCTTTAGTTAAAGAACTTTTAGATGCTCAAAAAAATATAGCTAAGGCTACGAATATTGCCTTTTGGAATTTCTTTGAAGTTATGGGAGGAGAAAATTCGATGTCCAACTGGGTTGATGCAAATCCACCATTAGCTGCGAAAGATTACATACACTTTAACGAAAGAGGTGCAAAGAAATTGGCAAGTCTCCTCGCTGAATCTCTCATTCAGGCCTATACAAAATTAAAATAAGCCTATGAATTTTGTTGAGAAACTAATAGAGATTCTTTCATATAACCCGCAAGCACCGCTTTTATTCAATTCGGGTTTTTTCCTTTATTTCTTTTTGTTTGTTTTAATATTTAACAAGCTTTTTACTAATTATAAAAGAGCGAAAATAATCTTTTTGACGATAAGCTCGATTTATTTTTACTACAAATCGAGTGGAATATTTTTTATTCTAGTAATAATCAGTTCCTTGATAGACTATATCGCTGGAATTGTAATTCATAATACTAATTTAAAGTTCAAGCGAAAATTGTTTCTAATACTGAGTCTGATTGCAAATCTTGGAATACTTGGATATTTCAAATACACTAACTTCTTTATAAACAATGTTAATGCTCTTTTCTCATCTAATATTCCATTGCAAGATATCTTCCTACCTGTTGGAGTATCTTTTTTCACTTTTCAATCGATGAGTTATACAATCGATATTTACAGAAATAAATTGACTCCTGAAAGAAATTTCACAGACTTTTTATTCTTCGTTTCATTCTTTCCGCAACTTGTAGCAGGGCCAATTGTAAGAGCTGCAGATTTCTTACCACAAATACATAACAGGCCTTTAATAACAAAAGCTGATATAGGTAAAGCTTTATTCCTGATTATTGCTGGATTATTAAAAAAAGCAGTTATAGCTGATTATATAAGTATCAATTTCGTTGATAGAGTTTTCGATTGGCCAGCAAGATATACCGGTGTAGAGAATTTGTTAGCACTCTATGGATATTGTCTTCAAATATATTGTGATTTTTCAGGCTATTCTGATATGGCAATTGGACTTGCATTGTTACTTGGATTTAAGTTGCCTATGAATTTCAATTCCCCTTATAAAGCAGTTACAATAACTGAGTTCTGGAGAAGATGGCATCTTTCTCTATCATCTTGGCTAAGAGATTATTTGTATATCTCTTTAGGCGGTAATAGACTTGGAAAAGTAAGAACCTATATCAATCTAATGCTAACTATGTTGTTAGGTGGACTTTGGCACGGAGCGAGTTGGAATTTCGTAGTTTGGGGCGGAATTCACGGAACAGCTTTAGCTTTTGAAAGAATAACCAATCTCCCAGAAAAATTAGAAAAATCTAAAATACTGAAATTGTTTGGAGCGATAGTTACTTTTCATATTTGGGCTATATCAATGATCTTCTTTAGAGCTCAATCGACGCAACACGGAATTGATATGGTTAATCAAATTTTTTATTATTTCAAACCAGAAGTTTTTTTACAATTTATTAATGGTTATTCGATTGTTTTTGCATTGATGGTAATAGGATTTTTAAGCCATTTTACGCCTAAAAAGTTAGAAGATTTTGTAACTGAAAAAATATCCAATGCATCATTGATATCACAGGCAATAATAATAACTATAGTGATCTGGATTGTTGTTCAATTTAAAGCATTGGACGTTCATCCATTTATTTATTTCCAATTTTAAGTTTTGAGATGATAAAATTTTTATGAGAAATAATATGATGAAAATATTGCTTATAATTTTTTTAATATTATCAGTTTTCTATTCCGATATCTATTCACAAAATAGGCCAAGTGAAGATCTAAAGGCAAAAGCCCAAGAGTTGATGAAAGCGGGAAGATATGGAGAAGCTATTGAGACTTTGAATAGATTCATATCTGCAAATCCTCAAAATGCTGATGGGCTTAACCTGAGAGCTCTTTGTTATGAAAATCGTGGTAATTTTGAAATGGCTGTTTATGACCTTCGCACTGCATTAAAAATCGCTCCAAACAATAAAGAAATTCAACAAAATCTTTCTCGGGTTACTGATAAATGGTATACTCAAATTTACAATTCAATTGAAGGCTATAAACGGGAAATAGCAATTAATCCTGCAGTACCCAAAAACTACCTTGAGATTGGGAAAAATTACAAAAGATTAGGCGAATGGCTTGAAGCTGAAAAATGGTATGATGAATATTTAAAGCGAGAAGATCCTTCAGCAGATGAATTAATCCGATATACAGAGATTCTTGCTAAAAATAATCATATTCAAAAAGGTGAACCTTGGCTTAAAAAATACACTGAAAAGTATCCGACTGATCACAGACTTTGGTCTCGTTATGGATACTTTTTACATTGGTTAGGAAAAAATAAGCTTGCTGAACAGGCATTCCTCAAAGCACTTGAATTAAGACCATTTTTCAAAGAAGCTCTCGATGGTTTAGATCTTGTTCGAGGGAAAGGATTGATTTATCAGGTAAATGATACAACAAAAAGACGCGCTCAAGATTTAATTCCAAAAGAGCGTGTTTATGCGATTGATTATTATTACAGACTTCTCCGTAATGATCCTCAAAATGATGAAGCTCGATTCAAGCTAGTTGAAGAATTAATAAAAGAAGAAAGATTAGAAGAGGCTTATCAACAGTTACAGGTCTTAAGACAAGAATATAAAGGCACAAAACGATTTGATGATAACTGGAATTATGTGAATGATTATAGAGATAAAATTTATCAACAAAAAATTGATCAAGCTAAGAAGACCTTGGAAAGCAATCCTACTGATATTAATGCCGTCAAGATTGCATCGCAATATTATGCTTATCAGGAAGATTATATAAATGCAATAAGTGTTATTGAAAAATATTATGAATTAGTTCCTAACGACAATGATCCTGAATTGAAATTTAACTATGCCCGTTATTTGGCTTGGGATAGAGATTTTGATAAATCAATCGAAATTATGGATGAACTTTTGAAACAATATCCTGGAAACATAGATTATCAAATGTTCAGAGCACAACTATCAATTTGGACTGATAGAGATTTAGATTTAGCTGATGAATATTTGACTAATGTTTTAAGAGTTAGACCAAAGTATGTTCCTGCACTTATTTCTATGGGAACCTTAAGAGCTTATCAAAAACGATTTGATGAAGCCCAGACTTTCGTGGACAGAGCCGTAGTTTTGGAACCAGCAAATCCAGACATAGCTGCTTTGCAATCAAACATAGATCTTTTAAAGTTAAGAGCTGAAGAAGAAGAAAATTATAAAATACTCGAACAAGGACGTCAATTAGCATTAGCTGGTGACTGTCTAAATGCTATCCAATACTACGAGGAATATAAACAAAGAGTCGAACCAAGCATTCTATTTTATAAAGAATTTGGAGATATTCTATACTGTGCAGAGCAATATGACAAAGCTATTGAAGCATACAACAATGCATTAGCGCAAGGCGATTATTTCGATGCTGAACTTCAAAGAGCCAAAGTTTATTATTCAATGCGTGATTCTATAAGTGCTGTGAAAGCTTTCGAGGATTTAGTTAAAAAAGAACCTGATAACTTTGAAGCAAATCTTTACTTAGGTGATTCTTATGCACTATACGGCGATGCGGATAAAGCTGAGAAAATATATGACAAGTTATTGGAATGGGAGTTAGATACTGCTCAAGTTTCTTTAGTTAAAATGAGATATAAATGGTTACCAAGAGGAAGTTCATCTTCTTTATTTCAAACTTTACTGAGCTATGTTGGTATCTCACCTTCGATTGCTTTTTATACTGATAATATTGGATTTAATTTCTTGAATTATGGTGGAAGAGTTGAAGTTGGATTGATTTCAATTTTTTCTGCAGGGATCTCATTTTATAGAACAAACATTTTCACAAGTGTAAATGGCGATTTGGATTTCAACACATTCAAAGGCCATCTTTATTTCAATTACAAGAGTAAATTATCTGGTGGGGTAGGATTAGGCCGAACGACCATTGGCGGTTATTTAAGAAAACCCGCAAGAGATGCTTTTTTAAGATATGATGAAAAAAATAAATTCTATGTCGCAGGAATTTATAATTATGCTGATGGCTCATTGTTATTATATTCACCTTATCTGCTATGGAACAGATTCCCCACATCTATTTATAGACTTGAAGGCGAATATAATTTTGATTTTGGTGTATATGTATATAGCCACTTTCAATATGTTGAAGTCAAACCGGAATTTACAATAATTCCTCCTATAACTGACCTATATTTTAGAAATGAATTGACTTATGGAAAAAATAAGGGTAATGATTTTCAGTTCAGAATAGGAAGATACTTTACAGAAAACGTTTTAGCTGGATATGAATATCATTATCAAAACTTTAGATATCGCTCTAATTTGTATTACACGCCACGAGAGTTCGAATCTCATTCAATCTGGGCTGATTGGTATGTAATAAAGGACTCAACAACTGAATTCAAAGCCATTGGTAAGTTGGGTTATGTGCCATTAAATGATTTTATTATTATGCAAGGGGGATTATCATTTAAATATAATCTGAGAGATAACTTACAACTTTATATTTATGGCTTAGCTGGAAAGACAAGTAGAGATGAAGTTGCATATAGATTCTTATCTCTTTATGCCTCTCTATTTTGGACGCTATGATAAATATAATAATAGATTAATGTTTAATTTGAAACGAATCTGTAATTGTAACTTTTTCTACTTTCAATCTAAAAATTATTTTTAGTAATAAATATTTATTAGATAATTAAAGATTTTTGAATTGTAATTGAAGTATATACATTATAAACGATAAGAAAATTATTAAACTTTATATTGAAGATTGATTGAGTTAAAAGATTTGGTTCTATTTATTTAAGGAATAATCCCAATTAGAAAAAAGGACTTTATAGGTTTTGATCAGAGTTTAATGGACTTTTATTCGATTAAAAAACAAATTCATTTCACAAGCTAAATTTTATTTTTCAATCTATTTATTTCATCTCTTAAAAATGCTGCGCGTTCGAAATCAAGATCTTTGGCTGCTTGATACATCTCATTAGTTAATTGCTCAATTAAATCTTCTTTCTGCTCCTTGGACATATATTTTAATATAGGTTCAGCGACTTTTGTAAAAGAGTAATCAGTTTTTTCCTCTTTCTTTTTAATTTCTGCAAGTGAAGTAGAGGATAGAATTTCTTCAACTGACTTATAAATTGTTACTGGTGTAATTCCATTTTTTTCATTGTATTCTTGTTGAAGTTTTCTTCTTCTGTTTGTTTCATCAATCATTTTTTTCATTGAGTCAGTAATAACATCGGCATACATAATTACTTTACCATTAACATTTCTAGCAGTTCTGCCAGCAGTTTGCATCAATGAACGTTCACTTCTTAAAAAACCTTCTTTGTCAGCATCTATTATTGCAACCAAAGAAACTTCAGGTAAATCCAAACCTTCGCGGAGCAAGTTTACTCCGACTAAAACATCAAACTCGCCTAATCTTAAGCCACGTAAAATTTCAACTCTCTCGATTGAATCTATATCACTGTGAATGTAACGAACTCTAATGCCTATTTTATCAAAGTAATCTGCTAAATCTTCAGACATTTTTTTGGTCAAAGTTGTAACAAGGCATCTTTCTTTTTTAGCAGCTCTTGCTCTGATTTCAGCAATTAAATCATCAATTTGTCCTTTTATAGGTCTTACTTCGATTTCAGGATCGAGTAAACCAGTTGGACGAATGATTTGCTCTACGATCACTCCACCTGATTTTTCTAATTCATAATCACCGGGAGTTGCACTGACATAAATAACTTGATTTAACATTGACTCAAATTCTTCAAAAGTCATCGGGCGATTATCTAATGCAGAAGGCAAACGGAATCCATATTCAACTAATGTCATTTTTCTACTTCTATCACCATTATACATTCCTCTAATTTGTGGAATAGTAACGTGTGATTCATCAATTACTGTTAAAAAATCTTTTGGGAAATAATCTAATAAGTTGAAAGGGCGAGAGCCTGCTGGCCTTCCATCAAGATGCCTACTGTAATTTTCGATTCCTGAGCAATATCCAATTTCTTTCATCATTTCAATATCAAATTTCGTTCTTTGTTCGAGGCGAGCTGCCTCAAGGTACTTTTCAAGTTTATTTAATTCATTAACTCTTTCTTTTAACTCTTGCTCAATGCTGTAAATTGCTTTTTGCATTCGATCTCTATCAGTTACGAAATATTTGGCTGGATAAATCGGAACAGATTCTACTTGTTGAATTTCTTTGCCAGTGTTAATATCTATATAAGATATTTTTTCGACTTCATTATCCCAAAGAGAAATTCTAATTGCTTCTTCATTTTGATATGCAGGGATTATTTCGATAACATCTCCACGAGCTCTGAATGCTCCCCGTTGATATTCTGTATCATTTCGAGTATAATAAATATCAATTAGTTGACGAAGAAATTTTTTTTTATCGATCTTATCGCCCTGATGAACAAAAATAATTTGTCGGGCATAATCTTCAGGTGCACCGATTCCATAGATGCAGCTAACACTTGCAACTACAATTACATCTCTTCTTCCTTCAATTAATGCAGTAGTGGCTTTCAATCTCAATCTATCAATTTCTTCGTTTATTGATATATCTTTTTCGATATATAAATCCTTTGAAACTACATAAGCTTCTGGTTGATAGTAATCGTAATAGCTAATAAAAAACTCAACTGCATTGTAAGGGAAAAAAGCTTTGAATTCAGAATAAAGTTGTGCAGCTAAAGTTTTGTTATGAGAAATAACCAAAGTTGGTTTATTAACTTGTTGAATTACGTTAGAGATAGTGAAAGTTTTTCCACTACCAGTTACACCAAGCAATACTTGATGTTTGTCTCCACGTTTTAAACCCTCAACAAGTTTTTCAATAGCTTGAGGTTGATCGCCAGCTGGTTTATAGTTTGAAACTAACTGAAATTGTTTCATTATTCAATTTTTACTGAATGTGCGTGAAATCCATTTCCTGAAAGATGTCCAAGAAGAGTAATTATATCTGCATTGTCAAATCCTTCTGGGAGTTTGTCAGGCGAGGGTCCGAAAATCATCATAACCTTATTCTCCGCATCAATAACATAGTAAATGGCTTCTGCTCCTGCTTTATCAATTCCTCTGTCCTTAAGTAATTTTACTCTAATTTCTTTACTCGCTGAATTATTGGGGTCAAATGATGAAAATTTCCCCAAATCGTCTTTTGTATCGAAATAGAATAAATACACTATTAGGATAAATAATCCAACAAGAAATGGAAGAATTAATTTTTGTAATGTTTTCATCACCATCTCCTAATTTTTATCAGGCAAAGTTAAAAAATCTGAGCAAAAGATTAGGAGAAAGATTTTGTCATATTTCTCAAATAATTTGATTAATTTTCAATTGAGTTTTAATTCAAAAAGGGTTCTATATGAAAATTTTTCTACTAATTTCTGTTTTTACGTTTAATCTTTTTGCACAATATACAACCCCAAATACATCAGTTGTTTGGAATCTTGATAGTTTAGTTCAATATTCTGCTGGAGTTGTAACTGGTAATTTCCCGAACTATACAATTAATGGAAAGATAACTGTCTCTACTAATGATAGAATTATAATTAGACCTGGTTCAAAAGTTACATTCACTTCAACCACAGGAGGTTTTGATGTTAATGGAATATTTCAAGCAATCGGGAATCAAAACGATTCAATAATTTTCACTGCTTCAGTACCTGACTCACAAGGTTATTATGAAGGTTTTAGGTTTAATGCTAATCCTCAATCAACTCAATCTGCAATTAAATATGCAAGAATATTCTATGCAGACTATGGAATGCGATGCATCGACGCAAGCCCTGAATTAAGCAATTCTTATATTTTCAAATGTTTAAGAGGTGTTCAGTTATCAACATCAAATTCAATAATCAGGAATAACGTTATTGAAAGAAGCTATGAGTATGGAATAACTATGACTTTAGGTTCATCTCCTATTATAGAAGGCAATCATTTAATTAAAAATAATACACGTGCTACTTCTGCAATGAATCAGATAAGTATAGGATTGCAAGGCAATAATTCTCCAATAATTAGAAATAATGTAATTGAGGGAGGCGAAAGCACTCCAACTGGTGGAATTTCACTTTGGGTTAATGGTTCAACTGCTTTTTCAAATGCAATTATTGAGGGTAATACTATCTTCAATAATAGTTTCGGAATAACTTTATACAGTACCTCTAATGGAGTTATTAACGCAGTAGTGAGAAATAATACAATTTATAACAATAAAATAAATCCCAATACTCAGGTTTCAGGAAGTGGAATAAATATAAATGGTAGTCCATTCAATCAGCCTTTGATAAAACAAAACAGAATATTTGGAAATTGGTGGGGGATAACTATTCAAAACGGTACAACTGTTCAAGCGGGACCTCAACCAAATATCGGAAATCTTCAAAATACCGACACGACTGATGATGGACAAAATATAATTTACGGAAATATTCAGGGAAATAACACTTACGACTTATACAATAATTGCACTAATGATATATTCGCTCAAAATAATGATTGGGGTGTGTACGATTCTGCTTCAATTGAGCAAAATATTTTTCATAAAGTTGATAACCCACAACACGGTTTTGTGAGATTTATTCCCTTTAGTATGCAAATACCCGTAGAACTAATTTCTTTTGATTATAAAATTTTTGAAAACAATGTTGAGCTCATCTGGATTACTGCAACAGAAACAAATAACAAAGGTTTTGAAATTCAAAGATTCTCTAAAGGCAAATGGGAAACTATTGGATTTATAGATGGTAAAGGAAATTCTTCAACCATTAATGAATATAAATTCTTCGATTATGATCTAACTGACGGAAAGTATTATTACAGACTTAAACAAATTGATTACGATGGTAAATCAAAATTTAGCAATCAATTAGAAGTTGAGATTATTACTTTGAATGAGTTTACATTATTTCAAAACTATCCAAATCCATTTAATCCGATTACTAAAATTCGTTGGAAAAATAATAACAGTGGCTTAAACACGTTAAAGGTATATAATATTCTTGGACAAGAAATTGTTACATTATTAAATGAATTCAAAGACGCTGGAGAATATGAAGTAGAATTTAATTCGAAAATTGGTGATAAAGAGCTTCCAAGCGGCATTTATTTTTATAAATTATCAATAAACAATAAAACGCAAGTTAGAAAAATGATTTTATCAAAATAAAGCTTTTATTTAGGCAAAGTTTTGAATTTATCAAAAAAGATTTTAATTCTTCGCTTCAATTTGGAATTCAATTTTAATTTTTTCCCAATGAAGTGATATAATAGCAGTGTAATCACCCGTTTTGGTAATATCATAAGTTAGCCACTCGTGGAATTGATTAGATTTTTTAGGCTTGACTTTAAATCTTAAAGCATCTTCTGCTTCATTATATTGAAATGCTCCCCATTGATCGGCAATTTTATTAAAAATAATTGTCCATTCGTTTTTATTTGGAATTACAAAAAAACTATAAGAGCCAGATTTAAGTAGTTTACCTTCAATTAAAACATCAGATGAAAAAGTGAATTTAGTTGCTTCATTCGCACCAGCGCGCCATACGACATTATATGGGACCAATTTTCCCCATATTTCTCTATTCTTAACTGCTGGTCTTGAATAATTGATCCTCACTTCTGTGAAACCAACTACTTGCATCACCTCAGCTTTGGGACTTAATCTTACTTTATTTTCTTTATTTTGTGCAAAGCTTGTAAGAATGATAAAAATTACAAATGATAACAAATAAATTAATTTCATTTTATTCCCTTTTTGCTTGTGGACCAATCATATTTTCAGGTGCTAATAATTGATCTAATTGTTCTTTCGAAAGAAGATTTTTTTCAAGAACCAGCTCATAAACACCGCGATTTGTTTCTAATGCCTCTTTAGCAAGTTGAGTTGATACTTCATATCCAAGAACTGGATTTAATGCAGTTACTATTCCAATGCTGTTTCGAACTAACTCCGTGCATCTTTGCTCATTTGCAGTAATTCCATCAATGCATTTGTATTTAAGTGTATTCATTCCATTTTTCAGCATTTCGATTGATTCAAAAATACTTTGCACTATTATTGGTTCAAAAACATTTAGTTCAAGCTGACCAGCTTCAGCAGCAAGTGTTACAGTTAGATCATTTCCAATAACTTTGAAAGCAATTTGATTTACTACTTCAGGAATGACTGGATTAACTTTGCCTGGCATTATTGAAGAACCTGGTTGCATTGGTGGAAGATTTATCTCTCCTATACCAGTTCGAGGACCTGATGAAAGTAATCTTAAATCATTGCAAATTTTGGAAAGTTTCACAGCAAGTCTTTTCACAGCTGATGAATAAATTACGAATGCTCCGGTATCTTGAGTTGCTTCAACTAAATTTTTGGCGAGTACAATGTTCAATCCCGTTATCTCGGCAAGATGTTTAACACATAATTCACTATAACCGACTGGAGCATTTATTCCAGTTCCAATTGCAGTAGCTCCCATATTCACTTCAAGAAAGAGGTTCGAGTTTTCTTCCAATCTTTTTATTTCTTCTTCTAAAGTTACAGCGTAAGCTTCAAATTCCTGACCTAACGTCATAGGGACTGCATCTTGAAGTTGTGTTCGTCCCATTTTAATTATATGAGCAAATTCTTTTGCTTTTTTATGAAATGACTCAATCAAACTTTTCAACACTTCAATTAATTTTTTATTGCTATTGATTATTGCAATTTTAATAGCTGTTGGATAGACATCATTTGTAGATTGAGACATATTAACGTGATTATTTGGATGACAATATTTGTATTCACCTCTTTCATAACCAAGAATTTCCAAAGCGCGATTTGCAATCACTTCATTTGCATTCATATTAGTTGAAGTACCAGCGCCGCCCTGAATCATATCAACTACGAAGTGCCCGTGAAATTTTCCACTTATTATTTCATTGCAAGCTTGTACGATAGCGTCGTGAATGGGTTTTGATAAAAGCCCCAATTCATAATTAGCGTTAGCTGCTGCGATTTTTACCATCGCGAGAGCTTCAATTAAAACCGGATAGAATGAAATTGAAACTCCACTGATATTAAAATTTTCAACTGCACGAAGAGTCTGAATTCCGTAGTAAACTTCACTTGGAACATCTCTATCACCTAAGAGGTCGTGTTCTTTACGAGTGTTTCCACTACGATACTGTGCTGCAAGATTTATTACCCTAGTATTAGTGAATTGCATTCTTCTTGAAAGAACTTTTGCCATTCGGCTCAGAATTGTAACGGGTAAGTCTGTATCCTTTTTTGATATTTCAAAAAATTTATCTTTTGATAAGATGAGTGCGAAAGTATTTAGTGTAGCACGTGCATTTGTTGAATGAGGCGAATCGTCAATTAAAACTCCTTCTCCAAGAAAATCATATTTAGTGAAAAACGATAATCTTTTTTCTTCACCGAACGGAGTTTTCTTGAATAGTTCGACTTCTCCATCAACAATTATATAAAGATTTTTTCTTGGAGTATTTTCTACAAAAAGTAGTGAGCCTTTTTGAAAGTGTTTTTGTTCAAAATTTTCTGCGAGCAATTGCACCTCTGAATCAGTAAGATCTTTGAAAAGCTCAACTTTTTTTAAGAATGCTGAAATTTGTTTTACATCCATTTGTTTCCTCATTTATGGAAAAATAACTGTGCAATTATAATAGAGATTTGAAAATTATTCATTTACTTATTCGTAAGAAGATGATTATAATAAACTTAATTCTCAGATAATTTTATGCTCAAACTAATTATAAATTTGATATAGTAGTCCAATAGTAAATATTAAATTATTAATCCCAAAATTTGGAGATCTTAGATTTGCATTTGACAGGTGTCTGAATCCAGTTCGAAAATCTAAATTCAAATTATTTTTAATTAAAACAATAATACCTAAGTCAAAGTTACTATTAAACATAAAACCTGAAATCTGCCTTTGAGGTGATTCTTCTGAATAATGAGGTCCTGTTGCAATTAAAGAATATAATTTCAGTTTTTCTCTTATTACCTTATAAGACAAAATCAGTCCAGCGCTTATGCCAAATTCATAACTTTTTGAGTTCTTTAAATCATTCTGATTAGATTTAAATGTTGTTATTCCATATTCTGATTGTAAGCTAATACCGAGATCCCACTGATTATTATTAAGAAACGAATAAATATAGTTAATCTGAGTAAAAATGATTTTATAAGTGTAATCTACTTGAAGATCGATTCCAAGTCCAACTAAGTTAACCTTTTGATCACCATATCCGATTGAAAATCCCAGCTTATGTTCACAATTATAAATTTCTGGAGTTGCATCTTGACAGAATCCCATTACAGAAGAGCAAAAAAAGGATACTACTAAAAGAAAGTAAAAACTTAGTTTGTAAACGGGTTTCATTCAAAACTAAAAATAACTTCAACATAATTATAAACAAGAATTTACTATTTTCAATATTGCAGAATTTGTTATTATATAAGTTAAGTAGTTATTTTTTATAAATTCTTCATTCGAAATCATTTGCTTATCTTTTGAAGGATTAAAAAAAACAATAGGTAATTCAATGAAGAAAAACAATGGACTACTTAAAATTGTTATTCTTTTCTTTGTAACATTTTCATTAGGACTTCTTCCTCCAAAGCCCGATGAGGGAATGTTTCCGTTGAGTGATATTCATAAAATTAATCTCAACGAAAAGGGATTAAAGATTTCTGTTGATGAAATTTATAATCCAAATGCACCAAGTATGGTGGATGCTTTAGTGAGGATAGGTGGATGCACTGGTTCATTCGTCTCTGATGAAGGATTGATTATTACTAATCATCACTGTGTGTTTGGTGCAGTCCAAAGAGTTAGTACTCTCGAACAAAATTACTTGGAAACAGGATTTTATGCACCGAGTAAAGAAAAAGAAATTCCAGTTGAAGGATTAACTGCACGAATTACAGTTTCCTATGAAGATGTAAGTAAAGAAGTATTAGAGGCTGCAAATCAGGTTCAGGATGTATCTGAGAGATCAAAAGCTATTTCAAAAAAGATTTCAGAAATAGTGAATCGAGAGCAAGCGAAGGATAGCACAATTACTGCGGAAGTTTCTGAGATGTTTGTTGGTGAGCAATATGTTTTATTTAGATATAAAGTTTTGCGAGATATAAGATTAGTCTATGTTCCACCTCGTACTGTTGGTGAGTTTGGTGGTGAATCAGATAATTGGATTTATCCAAGACATACAGGAGATTTTTCTTTCGTAAGAGCTTATGTCTCTAAGGATGGAAAAGCTATTCCTTATAATGAAAAAAACGTTCCCTACAGACCCCGTAAATTTATAAGAGTAAATAAAAATGGAATTGATGATGGTGATTTTGTTTTTCTTCTTGGATATCCGGGAAGAACTTTCAAACATTTCCCATCTTATTTTGTTGAATATCACTACAACTATCAACTTCCATATATTCAGGAACTATATTCGTGGTTAATAAACTATTATACAAAACTTGGTGAAAATGATCCAGAATTTGCACTCGAAATTTCTTCTACTATCAAAGGTCTTGCTAACACAGAAAAAAATTATCGTGGAAAAATTCAAGGAATAAGAAATTTAAATCTGATTGATAAAAAACGTAACGAAGAAAGAGAGCTTCAAAAATTTATTGATTCAAATCCTGAACTGAGAGATAAATATGGAAATGTTATTAAAGAATTAGAAGAAGTTTATCAAGATGCTTTCAAAAGTGGAAGAAGTTTATTTGTATTAAATGCCCTAAGGATGTTCTCAGAGCAATTCAAACTTGCTAATCTTTTTATTGATTATAAAATCGAAATGAACAAACCTGAAGCAGAACGAAAAGCTGATTATAAAGAGGCAAATAAAAACAAAATTATCAATGATATAAATGATTGGTTTGCTGAAAGAGATTTAGAAATTGATAAAGAAATTTTTAGTAAAATCATATTTGATGCGGCTAAATTTGATGAATTAAAAAATTTAGAACCATTTAAATCAATTAACCAAATAAAAGACAAGAAACAATTTATTGAGGAACTTTATTCCTCTGAATTATTAAAAAACCAAGAATCCTTTACTCCAAAGTTGCTTGACGATAATGTTAAAATTGAAGATATAAAAGATCCTTTTATCAGATTTGTCAAACAACTTTATGATTTACGAAATGATGAATTAAAAAAGCAGCAAATCCGTGATGGCAAAGTGAATATTCTGATGGCAAATTTTAATGAGGCAAAAAGAAGATGGTTGAATAAGTCTTTTGTTCCTGATGCAAATAGTACATTGAGATTGACTTATGGATATGTTAAAGGTTATTCCCCGCGCGATGCAGTTTACTATTCACCAATTAGTTCGCTAAAAGGAATGATAGAAAAATCTTACTGGGGAACTGATTACAGAATTTATGAAAAAATAAAAGAGATTTATCAGAGAGGTGATCTTGGTGAATATGTACATCCAAAAATTAAAGACCTGCCAGTAGCTTTTATTTATAATACCGATACAAGTGGGGGAAATTCAGGAAGTCCGATTTTAGATGCATACGGAAGATTAGTAGGCGTTAATTTCGATAGATCTTTCGAAGCTACTATTAATGATTATGCTTGGAGTGACTCTTACAGCCGTTCAATTGGAGTGGATATTCGTTTCATCTTATGGTTTGCTGATAAAGTTACAGGGGCAAAAGAGTTGTTAAAAGAACTAAATGTAAACTAAATTATCACAAACAAAATTTGTAAATCTTATTTGAGAGCTTGTCTTAATATTAAGCATTGAGACAAGCTCAATCATATAATGATAGTTTTATTCTGAGAATTAAATTTTACCTTTCAAATATTTTTGTCTCAAATCTTCATCAAACTTTTCAATTGCATATCGCAGCATTGTTCTGGGCATTTGTTTGTAGTGTTTATTTAGGAAATTTATTTCAACTTCTAAATTGATATTACCAATCTCTCTTAACATCCAACCAACAGCCTTTTGAATCAAATCGTGTTTATGATTCAGTAAAATTTCTGATATCTTCAATGTTTCTTCAAAATGATATCTTTTTATAAAATAGTATGTTGAAACAATTGAAATTCTCTGTTTCCACAAATGATCCGATTTTGCAAAATCATAAAGTAAGTTCTTTTCTCTCTCGAATAAATAAGCTCCTAGAATTTTTGGAGCAGATAAATCAACTAAATCCCAGTTATTAATTTTGTCTGTTTTACTTAAATAAAGATCAAATATTTCATCACGTTCTGATTGAACATTTGTTTTTTCGAACTTGTAAACAAGCATTATTAAAGCAGTCAAACGATGCTCGTGAATTGGGCTTTCTAGAAGTTCTTCGATTTCATTTAAAGTAATTTTTGAATAATATTTTTTAGCTACCAATCTTTGATTTGGAACAGTTACACCAATGAATTTATCACCTTCAGCGTATTCGCCTTTACCAGTTTTAAAGAATTTGGGTAAGAATAAAGCTTTTTCTTTTGAAGCAAAGGAATTTAATTCTCTTTTAATTGATTTGATTAAATTCGATTGAGGAATTCGATTCATTAAATCTTTAGTTCGCTTTATTCATAATTTTCTGCTTCAAGAGTTGAACTTGCATCTTTTCTTCATCACTCATAACTGGTTTAATGAAGTTAAGTTCTTCTTTCGAAATTTGGAATTTAGTATTTTGATCTGATAAATAACTCTCATCAAATTGTTCGAGTTGTTGTTGGTTACTGTCTCTATTTTTTGACGTGCTTCTATGAAGGTTTGAATCATTTTCTTTATTGGTTTCATTTAATAATTCATTCAAATTTGATTTATCATCTGACTCAGTTAAAGCAATTACATCTTCTCTAATCTGTGGCTGTATTTGGAAGGGGTCTTCGTATTCATCGTTAAAAGGACGATAAATTAGGAAAAGCAAAATAATTGTTATTGATAGTGCAAATGCTGGAATAAGCTTATTTATCTTTTTTGTCTTTGAATATTCTTTTGTGAGTGCAGTATTTAATTTCTCCTGAAGCTTAATTTCAAAGTTATCGGGTGCTTCAATCTTTTCGAGATTGTTAAGATCATTTATCAATCTTTCAAATTTTTTATCTTCCATATTATCAGTCTCCATAAACATTTTTTAATAATTTCTGTAATCTTTTCCTTCCTCTATTTATTCTTGATTTTACCGTACCAACTTCGATATTAAGAATTTCTGAAATTTCTTCATAAGTCAAACCTTGAATATCTCTAAGAATGACAGGCTCACGATAAATA
>JANWVQ010000176.1 GCA_025056745.1 Ignavibacterium sp. | reverse complement strand
CTGTAATCATTTTATTTATACAACCACAACAAATTTTTAATCCCGGATTTCAGTTATCATATTCTGCTGTTTTGTCAATAGCGTTGATATATCCAATATTACAAAAAGAAATTCAGCAGATGAAAATTAAAAATGAAATTGTCAAAAAGATTTTATTATTCATTGGTGTCTCTCTTTCAGCACAAATCGGAACATTACCATTTACTGTGGCTTATTTTAACAAGATTTCTGTAATTGCATTATTAGCAAATCTTTTTGTAATTCCTTTAGCTGCTCTGATTGTTGGACTTGGAATAATTACAATTTTAATCGGCTCAATCTCTTATGCTTTCGCTTCATTCTTTGGTATAACAAATAATTTTTTTACTGCGTTGATGTTTAAAGTTGTTGAGGTTACCGGAAGTTATGAATACTCGCATATAAAGATTAGTGATTATTCAATTTTAGATGGATTGATTTTTTATTCATTCCTTGCTTTGTTCATCTATGGAATGAACAGGATTTATAAACCAGCAATTAAAATTCTTTTTTCAATTTTCATCTTCTCAAATATTTATGTTTTCTCATTGCTTGATGACAAAGAACTTTTGGAAAATGGTAAACTAAATGTTCTGATGATTGATGTTGATCAAGGAGATTCTTTTCTTATTAAATTCCCTGAAGGTAAAACCGCACTGATTGATGCTGGTAAATCTGATCCATTCTTTGATGTGGGGGAAAGAGTAATCATCCCTTTGCTCGATTATCTTGGAATTAAAAAAATTGATTATGGATTTATCAGCCATTTTGATAACGATCATTATGGTGGTTTCTATTCATTGCTTGTTAATCAAAGAATAAAAGAAGTCTTTATTCCCGAACCTGATTCTTCAGGCAAATCAATCAAGTTCAATAAATTTTTGGATGAGCTAAAAATTCCTAAAAGAATTTACCACAAAGAAAAATTATTGGTTGATAACACCGCTATTTACATACTCAACGACACAACTGAAAAGTATTTTGATAGACTTTCTTCAAATGACAGAAGTGGAGTAAAAAAAATTGTATTTGGTGAAACAAGTTTTCTTTTTCTTGGTGATGTTGAAATTCCTGCGGAGAGATATTACACGCAATTTGAAAGTAAAATGCTTGATGCAGATGTGTTAAAAGTTGGTCATCACGGAAGTAAAACGGGTTCATCAGAAGAATTTTTAAATGCCGTCTCTCCGAAAATTTCTTTGATAAGTGCAGGAATTAAAAATAAATTTGGACATCCATCTGAAATAGTTTTGGAGCGATTACAAAAAATGAACTCAAAAATTCTAAGGACAGATTCCGCTGGAGCCGTATTGCTTCAATCAGATGGGAAAGAAATTAAAGTTGTAGATTGGAGAAACTTCTAAATGTCGTTGATCAAAAAAAACAGAAAAACAGTAATCGGAATTTTAGGCGGGGGACAACTTGCGAGAATGTCGGCTTTTCAAGCAATCAGAATGGGTTTTGAAGTTGCAATACTTGAAAAAGAAAAAGATTCTCCTGCTGGTTCACTTACTAAAAACGAATTTGTCGGTTGGGTAGATAATGAGGAAATTTTTAATCAGTTCATCGAGGCCAGCGATGTAATTACTCTTGAGAATGAATTTATTGATTCGGGTTATTTATCAGAGATAGAAAAGAAAGGGAAAAAAGTTATTCCTTCTTCAAAAACAATTTCTTTGATTCAGGATAAGTTCATTCAAAAGACAACAATTCAAAAAGCAGGTGTTCCAGTTCCTCAATTTATAAATGTAAGTTCTGATTCAACTTATGAAAATATTTCGTCATTTCTTGGCAAAAAGTTTTTATTGAAGTCAAGAAAAATGGGTTACGATGGTTATGGAAATGCAACTATCAAAAACAAAAATCAATTTGAAACTGCAATTAAAAAATTATCCTCTCGACACGCAGAGCTTTATGCTGAAGAGTTTATCAGTTTCCAAAAAGAACTTGCAATAATGGTTGTTCGTACTAAAAAAGAAATTAAAACTTATCCGGTAGTTGAGACAATTCAGAAAAATCATATATGTCATTTAGTAATTGCTCCTGCTCAAATAGAAAAAAGACTTATGAAACAAGCCGAAGAAATTGCAATTCATTCTGTTGAAGCAGTCAATGGTTATGGAATTTTTGGAATTGAAATGTTTTTGGATAATGGAAATAAAATCTTAGTTAATGAAATGGCTCCTCGTCCTCATAATTCAGGACATTATACAATTGAAGGATGTATAACCTCGCAATTTGAAAATCATATTAGAGCAGTGTTAAATCTTCCACTTGGTTCTACTGAAATGATAAAGCCATTCGCAGTTATGATAAATCTTCTCGGCAAAAGAAATGATATTGGTGTGCTTCAGAATTATGAATCAATATTACAAAATGAAAGAGTGAAATTACACGTTTATGGAAAAAAGAACTCACGTGTTGGTCGAAAGATGGGGCATATAACTGTTGTTGGTGATAACTTAAATTCATTAATTAAAATTGCAAAATCATCAGAGAAAAAAGTCATTTTATAGAAAGGTTATTTATGAAAAAAGCAAAACCGTTAGTTGGAATAATTATGGGAAGCGATTCTGATTTAGAAGTAATGAAAGATGCCGCAAAAATTTTAGAAGAATTTGAAATTCCTTATGAAATTAAAATTGTATCAGCACATCGAACTCCTGATTTTATGGCAGAATATGGAAAGACAGCTCTGAAGCGAGGATTGAAAGTTATTATTGCAGGTGCTGGTGGCTCTGCTCATTTACCAGGAATGACTGCTTCGCATACAATTTTACCAGTAATCGGAGTTCCTGTTAAATCAAAATCATTAGATGGATTAGACTCATTACTTTCAATAGTGCAAATGCCGGCTGGTGTTCCTGTTGCAACTGTTGCAATAAATGGAGCAAAGAACGCTGGTATTCTTGCCGCAGAAATAATTGCAACCAATAATAAAAATCTCCAAACAAAGTTACTTGAATACAAAGAAAAAATTAAGCAAGAATCATTAGAGAAAAATAAAAAGTTGATAAAAAAGAACTAAGTAATTATAAACTTTTTTACATCATTAAAGTTCTAGTCGGAAAAATTATTAATTTCATTTAGTTCGAAATTCAGGGGAATTGAAAACATTAAAACTCTGCACTAATTCCTATCGATGGTAAAATTCCAATTGATGATGATTCATCAACTTGATTTTTTTGTCGATCCCATCTAATTCCGCTCAGATTCTTTTGATTGTATATATTTTGTATATCTAAATAGGTAATAAGAGACCATCCTTTGAAGTTCCATCTGCGATCAACTCTAATATCTAAACTATGTGCTGACTTTAATCTTCTCGAGTTATATTCTGAAACTAATTGTGTTCCGTTACTTTTGAATGGAGTGTAAGGACGACCGGAAGCAAATCTAAACTTTGTGCTAACTTCCCAGTACTTGCTGATTTTATAACCACCACTTAAATTGATTATCCAGTTTTGATCATAAGCTCCAGCTCTTCTAATTCCATCTAATGAGGTAAAATCAGTTTTAGCATAAGTAAAACTAAATATACCATAGTAAGGAGTATCAGATAGTTTCTTTTGAATTGATAATTCAATTCCTCTTGAAATTCCAAATCCGGAGCTAACTAAAGGCTCCAAACCGAAAGAGGAAAAATTGTCATCACTGCCAGAGAATCCAGCGCCAGTATTTGCAAGAACTAAATATGGCCTGAGTTTACTGGTAGGATAATTTGAATAGTCTTTAAAGAATCCTTCCACTTTTAGCAAAGCATCATCATTTAATTGATGGTCAAAACCGAAGATATATTGATTAACTTTTATGCTCTTTAAATCTCGATTTGACTTATCAGCTATAAGCCATATATATGATGGTGATTGATGATAAATTCCAGTGCTGAAGTTTAAGTTAGTAATACTTGTTAATGGGTATGAAAAGGAAAATCTTGGACTCAAATAGAATTTTGAATTTAATGCATCGAAAAAGTCTAATCTAAAACCTATATTGGTTATCAATCTGTTGAAAAACAAGAAATTGAAGTTTAGATAAGAAGCTCCTTTGAAAAAATTCTTTGATTGTTTCAATGATGTAATTGATAGAGTATCACCAAACGACGTAACGAAAAATGGGAAAAGAATATCTGAATCAAACTCAATTAATTTTGAAGAAAGCCCAAAGTTCATTTCAATGGTTGGACTAAACTTGTGAACGACATCTAATTTAAAATTATTCTCTTCTTCTCTTGAAATATTTTTAAAGATTGGATTTAATAAAGTATCACTTTGAATTGAATTAAAATCTGTGAAATTTCTACTGATAGAAAAATTCAGGAATCCATTACTAAGCAATCTTTTGTATGATAAGCCAGTTGCATATTGAATTTGATCTGAGCCAAGAATTCGGGAATTATCGAAACGTTTTTCTGGAGTATCATTAAAAAATTTTACATTATCAAAAGCTCCAATGAATAAGTATGATATTGAATTGCGATTATCAATTTTATACTCATATTTAGAAAGAACATCATAATATTCTGGAACAAAAGCGAAACCTGCAGCTTTGAAGATGAAATCCAAATAACTTCTCCTAACTGAAAAAATAAAATTTGAATTATCAGCAAATGCCGGTCCTTCAAGATTTAATCCGAATTGAGAAGCAGAAATAGTTGCTTTACCACCGAGGCGATCATTCCTTCCTTGTCTTAAATCAATGTTAAGAACAGATGACAATTTATCACCATACATCACTGAGAATCCGCCTGTTGAGAATGAAGTTTCTCTAACAAAATCTAAATTAATATAACTTAAAGGTCCTCCTGTTGCGCCTTGCGTTCCAAAGTGATTTATATTTGGAATTTCTAATCCATCAACAACATAAAGGTTTTCAGAAGGTGCTCCTCCACGAACTATTAAATCATTTCTACCTGCGTCTGCTTGTGCAACTCCCGGTAAAATTGAAAGAGCTCGAACTACATCTTCAAATCCACCGGGACTTCTTCTTATTTCTTCGTAACTGAAATTTTTAATACTATTTGGCTGAAGAATGTTTTTATTGAAATACTCTGCTCTCACTACAACATTTTCAATTTGAATTGTTTCAGATAATAATTCAAAATCTACTTGAGTTACTTTTCCGGGTTGAACAATTACGTCTGTTTTTATTTGACTTTTATAACCTATTATAGAAGCTCTTAATTGATAAGTATTCGAAGGGACATTTTTTATTATGAAATTTCCATTGTCGTCAGTAGCTGCACCTAAATCTGTACCAATTATAATTACATTTGCGGCGACAAGTGGTAATCTGGTGTTAGCTTCTCTAACTTGACCAGATATAACTCCAACTCCATTTTGAGCATAAAGACTAAGCGATAAATTAAATATTATAAAAAACACAAATAAAGATTTTTTCATATTCCTCAATTTTTTTATGTCAAAAACAAACTCATTTAGATATAAAGTTCAAATATGTATTGTATTAGCAATTTATTTATTTATTATATTTAGGTAGAAAATTGAATTGTGTAATGGAAGAGAATAAATACTCAGATAACGAAGTAAATTCAGAGGAAAACCAATCAGATCAGCAAATAGTTTTTGAATGTTTTGAAAAGTTCGTAGATGGTTTTCCGGCAATTAAATATGATGTTTTTCTTTGGAAATATCAAATCTTTAAGAAAGAGAAAAATTTCTTTTATTCAAAAAATTTATTAGAGATACTTGGCATTGATATTTCGGAAAAAGAAAAATTATCAAACGGACTCATTCCTTTCATCGCTGAAGATGATTTATCTGATTACCAATCCAAATTTGAAAACCTATTAAACAATGATGATACCACGCTTTTAGAACACGAATATAAAATCAAAAAGCCTAAAGGAGGTTTCTTATATATTCTTGAGAAGATAATCAAAAGCAAAGAAAATGGTGTTCTTACATTAACGGGTCTTTCAAATGATATTACAATTTTTAAGAGAAGTTTTAGCTCACTAACTCATACTATTGAAAATCTTAAAGAACAAATTTTTTCAAGAGATAAATTTTTATCCATTCTTTCACACGATTTAAGAGCACCTTTTACAAGTATAATTGGTTTTACTGAAATTTTATTAAATGATAACTCCTTATCAGAGAAGGAACGAAACGAATTTTTAACTTACATCCAAGATTCTGCAACTAACCAATTACAATTTGTTAACTACATTCTTGATTGGTCAAACATAAAACTAGGTAGAATCAAACTAAATCCTCAAAAAATTTCTTTGGCAAATTTGGTTTACAACAGCATTTCAAATCTAACAGGAATGTCAATCCGAAAGAACATTGAGATAAAAACTCAGGTTGATGATTCAATTCATATCAAAGTTGATGAACGTCTTGCTCTTCAGGCAATAACTAATTTGCTGAGTAACTCAATAAAATTCACTCCTGAGGGGAAAAAAATCAGTATATACTCAAATCGATTTAATAAAGATTTCGTCGAACTTATTATTAAAGACGAAGGAGTTGGAATTCCTGAAGAACATCGTTCAAAGTTATTTAATTTAGATAATCTCTTCACTCAAAAAGGGACAAAAGGAGAAAAAGGCAGTGGAGTTGGGCTTTCTCTTGTCAAAGAAATTGTTGAAAAACACGGAGGACAAATTTGGTTTTATTCTAAAGAAAATGAAGGAACAGAATTTCATCTTACTTTTCCAAGTATGGAAGATGTAATTTTGATTATAGAACCGGATCAAAAATTATTGGAAGAGTTGAGAAAAACTTTGACAGAAAGTTTTTGGATGTTCAAAACTATTACTTGTAGTAATTCATATAAAGCTCTAGAATTAGCTTTGGAAAGAATACCAGCTTTAATATTATTAAATCCAAATGTTGAATTAATGGATGGATTAGAGTTTATCAAATCATTAAATGAAATAATTCCAAATTTCAGCAACCCGATTGTTTTACTTACTGAAAATCCTAAAGAAATTGAAAAGTATCAACCTTATGGAGTAGAAAAGTTTATTACCAAACCGATAGATTTTAATAAATTTACTGAAATGATCTCCGAAATACTGTGTGCAAGACATTTTTAGGAATTTAAATGCTTAAACAAAAAAGTATCTCTGACTTCAAAAAAAATGACGAAGTAAATCATTATTTTATCATAAGCAAAAGTGAATTAAGAAAAACTAAAAACAATGATGAATTCCTGAGTTTGGAACTTTCAGATAAAAGCTCATCCATTACTTCCAACATATGGAAAGATGTAAAAGGATTTCAAGAATTAAGAGAATTGTCTCTTGATGAAAAATTAACAGGAAAAATTATTAAGGTTTTTGGAAAAGTAGGAGAGTATAATAACATTCTCACTATCGAAACAGAAGCGATAAGACTTTGTTCAAATGGAGATGATGTTTCTATGGAAGATTTTCTCAAAGTCTCTGAAAGAAAAATTGATGAAATGATCAAGGAATTCAAAGCTTGGATGGATAGAATAAAAGAACCAAATATCAAGAAACTTATTAATACTTTGTTCGATTCAAAAACATTAGAAAGATTTTCAAAACATCCTGCTGGGAAAAATTGGCATCACGCTTATGTTGGAGGTTTAATTGAGCATACTCTCGAAATCATTGAAATTTGTAATTTGATGTGTAAATTTCATAAAGAAATAAACAGAGATTTGTTAATTGCAGGTGCAATGATTCACGATTTGGGTAAAATTGAAGAAATTAGCCCCGAAGTTGGATTTGAATATACTACTAAAGGTAAATTGCTTGGACACATTACAATAGCTGTTTCTTTAGTTGAAGATGCAATCAAAAAAATTGGCAGCTTTCCTGAGGATTTGAAGTTAAATTTACTTCACCTATTACTCTCTCATCAAGGTAAATTGGAAAATGCTTCGCCGGTTATTCCTAAAACTCTTGAGGCTGCTGTTTTATATCACGCTGATGAATTAAGTGCAAAAACTAATGCTTATAAAACAACTCTTCAAAAAGAACAAAAATCACAATCAGGTTGGACAAAATATATCAATCTTGCTAACACAGAATTATTCGAACACAAACTTCACTTCAAATCTAATTATCAAGAAGGATTATTCGATTAACTAATTAAAGGAAAGATTATGAAAAAACTATTACTATTTCTAATATTGTCGGTTTTTCTACTAATACAAGTCAACTTTGCACAAACTGCCGATGATGTAATCAAACAAGCTGATAACTTAGCACGGGAATTTCAGCATAAAAAAGTTCTCGAGCTATTACAAAAAGCTGATAAAGATTATCCAAACAATTGGCAAATAAAATGGCGTTTGAGCCGTGCCTATGTTGATGTCGGCGAGCATCTACCAGATAAAACTGATAAAGATAAAGAAGAGCAGTTTGAATATTATAAAAAAGCTTTTGAATATGCAGATCAATCAGTAAAATTAGCTCCTAATGAATCAATAACTTATGTCAGAAGAGCAATTGCAAATGGAAGAATAGCGCTTTTTCAAGGAGTTTTTTCAGCAATAGGAACTGTCAAAGATGTTAAAGCAGATTGTGAAAAAGCAATTCAATTGGGAAACGGCGGAAATTATGTTCAAGCGTTAGCACACTATGTTTTAGGAAGAACGCACTTAAAAGTTTGTGAAAAATCTTATTTGGTAAGATTGCCTTTAGGCTTAGGATGGGGCGATACAGCTAAAGCATTGAAACTTTTAGAAACGGCAAACAAACTCTATCCTAATTTCAGAATGTTTATGCTGGAACTTGCAAAAGCTTACATAGCAGAAGATCAACCTGAAAAGGCTAAGGAGACTCTCAAAAAATTAGAGAAAGCTCCTGTTCAAGATGAAGATGACGATTTGGTGCTTGCTGAAGCAAAAAAACTTTACGATTCGATAAAAAAATGAGAATGAATTTTTTCGATATATAAAATTTTTATTCATCTGGCTTGTTGAAATTTCGACCTTGTTAGTTTTCTACTATGGAAATTCAACAAGCTTTTTTCTTGATAATGATTTTAATTATCAATAATTAAATATTTCTGAATTTATAACAATACTAAAAGAGAAAATATGCGAATAATAATTGCTGGACTTGGAGATGTAGGGCACCAACTGGCTAAGAAATTATCAAATGAAAATCACGATATAATAGCCATTGATAAAGATAAAGAACGCCTATCTTACTTAGAAAAATCAGCTGATATTCTAACTATTCAAGGCTCTTCAACTTCAGTTCGAACTTTAAAGTTAGCTAACGTAGAAAAAGCAGATCTGTTGGTTTCAGTTACATCATCAGAAGAAGTCAATATAACTACTTCAATACTTGGTAAGAGACTCGGCGCAAAAAAAACCATCGCTCGAATTGGCAATGCAGAATATCTCGAAAGTGATAATCAAGAATACTTTATGAAAATTGGAATAGATTTTATGATTTATCCTGAGGAGCTTGCTGCTAAAGAAATAGTTAATTTGATCAACAGAACCGCTGCAACAGATATTGTTGAATTTCAAAAAGGAAAAATTTCAGTAATTGGTTTAAAACTTGACAAAAATGCCCCAATAATTCACAAAACTCTTTCTGAAATCACAAAACAAAATCCTTCAATGGATTTTAGAGTCGTTGCAATTTATAGAAACTTGAGAACTATAATTCCAAAAGGAAATGACAAATTTTTACCTAATGATCAGGTATTTGTTATTTCAAAATCAGGCGCAATTGATCAGGTCTTAAAATTAGCTGGCAAAGAAGATATAAAATTTGATAAGATAATGATCTTAGGCGGAGGTAAAATTGGTAGAAAGGTAGCAGAAGCTATCAGTGATAAAATGACAGTTAAATTAATTGATTCAAATAGCGAAAAAGCTTATGAATTAGCCGATTCTTTACCAAATACTTTAGTCATTCAAGGTGATGGAAGAGATATAGACTTACTTGCTCAAGAAGGAATAATTGATATTGATGCTTTTGTCGCAGTAACAGAAGACGCTGAAACTAATATAATCTCTTGCTTACTCGCAAAACATTTGGGAGTTAAAAAAACTATTGCATTAGTAGATAAAGTTGAATACGTGCCATTAACACAAACAATTGGATTAGATTCTTTGATTAATAAAAAACTCATCGCTGCTAATAACATTTCACGATATATAAAACGAGGCGAACTATTATCCTACGCATCTTTAGAAGGTATTGATGCTGAAGTTCTTGAATTCAAAGCAATATCGGGTTCGGATGTTACAAAGGATAAAATAAAAGATGTTGATTTTCCAAAAGGAGCAATTGTTGGAGGAATAGTTCGCGGAGAGGAATCGTTCATTGCAACAGGAGATACACAAATTAAACCTGGTGACAGTGTCGTAGTTATCTGTCTCCCCGATGTTGTCCTTGAAGTAGAAAAACTCTTCAAATAATATGAATTATAAATTTGTTTTTAACTTCCTTGGCTTTTTACTAATGTTGACTGGTGCTTTAATGCTGCCAGGAATTCTCTTCTCTCTTTACTATAAAGATGATGATATTCTTGCAATACTTCTATCAAGTTTTATTACTGCTTTAACGGGTTTTCTTTTATGGTTTTTTACCAGGAAAAATTTAGACAAAGAGATTGGGAAAAGAGAAGGATATTTGATCGTAAGTGCAGGCTGGATTTTTATGTCTTTATTTGGAACTTTACCTTTTGTTATTACTGGATATATTCCTTCTTTTACAGATGCTTTCTTTGAAACTGTTTCTGGTTTTACTACAACTGGAGCAACAATATTAAGTGATATAGAAAAACTTCCGCACGGTATATTATTCTGGCGAAGTATGACTCACTGGATTGGTGGAATGGGAATTATTGTATTATCAATTGCTATCTTGCCTTTATTAGGAGTTGGGGGTATGCAGCTATATCAGGCGGAAGTTGCAGGCCCAACCAAAGATAAATTACATCCACGAGTTCAAGAAACAGCAAAGAGATTATGGGCAATTTATGTTCTTTTTACTATGTTGGAAACTTTTCTTTTATTGCTTGGCGGAATGAACTTGTTTGACTCACTTTGTCATTCTTTTGGTACATTAGCAAGTGGTGGGTTTTCTACTAAAAACCAGAGCATTGCATATTACAATTCACCTTATATCGAGTATGTAATTATCATTTTTATGTTCATTGCAGGGACAAATTTTTCATTGCACTATTTAGCTCTAAAAGGAGAGATTAAAACATATTTTCAGGATAGTGAATTTCGTTTTTACTTTGGTCTAATTATGTTTCTTATAATTTCAACTGGTTTATTCCTTACTATCAACAATAAAATTGATCCCGAATTTTCATTCAGACAAGCAGCTTTCAGTTATATTTCAGTTTTAAGTTCAACTGGATTCTCAACAGTTGATTATCAACAGTGGGCTCCTTTTTTCACTGAGATATTTTTAATCTTACTACTATTTGGTGCTTGTGCAGGATCAACTAGCGGTGGAGTAAAAATGGTAAGATATCAGTTGTTATTAAAAAACAGCTTAATGGAGTTCAAAAGATTAATACATCCTAACGCAATAATTCCTGTTAGACATAATGGCAAAGCTGTGCACCCAGAGATTATAGCAAAAGTAGGAGGGTTTGTTCTTCTTTACTTATTTATTTTTGGAATAAGTTCAGTTGCATTAAATATTGCTGGAATGGACGCTACCTCTTCGATGGGCTCTGTAGCAGCTTGTTTGGCAAACATAGGTCCTGGATTAAATTCAACAGGCCCTGTTACAAATTACAGCTCAGTTCCTGAAATTGGAAAATGGATTCTAAGTTTTGTTATGATTCTTGGAAGATTAGAAATATTCACAGTTTTAATTTTATTCTCACCTTCATTCTGGAAAAAATAATCTCTTCATTAAATGAATATTAAAATCATTTTTAATGTAATTGGATTTTTACTAATTCTAACCGGATTATTGATGCTGCCCGGGATCCCGTTTTCAATTTACTATAAGGATGATGATATTATTTCATTACTAATATCTTCTTTAATAACAATAATAACAGGTGTTGCTCTTTGGTTTTTTACAAAGGATGCTGATAAATCTAATTTAGGAAAGCGAGAAGGTTATTTAATCGTTACATTAGGTTGGATTTTTATGTCAGCTTTTGGTTCTATACCATTTTTAATTCACGGCTCGATTCCCTCTTTCACAGATGCATTTTTTGAAACTATGTCCGGATTTACAACTACTGGAGCAACAATTATTGGAGATATTGAAAAGCTTCCTTCAGGATTACTTTTTTGGAGAAGTATGACTCAATGGATTGGTGGAATGGGAATTATTGTATTGTCTCTTGCAATTATGCCGTTATTAGGAATTGGTGGGATGCAACTTTTTTCAGCTGAAGTACCTGGAATAACAAAAGATAAATTCCATCCACGCGTTAAAGAAACGGCAAAACGACTTTGGGGAATTTATGTGATTTTCACTGCAGCAGAGGTTCTGTTTTTAGTTATTGGTGGTTTAAGTCTATTTGATGCAATTAATCATTCTTTTACAACGATGGCAACGGGAGGATTCTCAACTAAGAATGCAAGCACAGCTTATTATGATTCTATTTTTGTTCAATATGTATTTATCTTCTTTATGTTTTTAGCAGGTACAAATTTCTCTTTGCACTATTTTGCCTTACACGGAAACTTTGAAGTCTTCAAAAAGAATACAGAATTTAAGTTATATGTTTCTTTTCTAATTGGTGCAACTTTAATTGTAATGTTTATTCATAGACCACATCATAACTTTAGCTTTGAGGAATCATTTAGACAAACTTTATTTCACGTTACATCATTGGTTACAACGACAGGATTTGTTTCATCAGATTATGAGAATTGGGCTCCTTTCTCTCGAATAGTATTTTTTGTTTTGTTATTCATTGGTGGATGTACTGGTTCAACTGGTGGCGGGATAAAATTCGCTCGTCATTCACTAATGTTAAAAAATAGCTGGCTTGAATTTAAAAGATTAATTCATCCACGGGCAATTATCCCTGTAAGATTTAATGAAAAGGCAGTAAGCCAAGAAATAATTTCTAATGTTCAGGCTTTTTTTATGATTTATATTTTAATATTTATCATCGGAGCACTAATTCTTTCTTTATCTGGTTTAGATTTTTTTACCGCTATCGGGGCATCTGCCACTTGTTTAGGAAATGTCGGACCTGGTTTAGGAGTTGTCGGACCTGTAGGAAATTTTTCAACTTTACCAGATTTTGATAAATGGGTTTTAAGCGTTTTTATGTTGATTGGTAGATTAGAAATTTTTACTGTATTAGTTATGCTTTCGCCTTCTTTCTGGAAAAAGTAATTTTACCAAATTGGTAAACTTTTTTCGAGTACTATGTCTTTATTGTAAACATCTTCTCTGTAATTAAGTATTCCATTTTCATCAACCCATACAGTGAAGTAATCAATAAATAAATTTATATGATTATTCAAATAAACTTCTGTTGTTTTCCCATAACTAAAGTTTTTTCTTAATTTATTTCTTACTTTTTGAAATTCAGCCAAGATATTTTTATCGTCTAATTGTTGTCCAGTTTCTAACTTTACATAATCAATTGTCCATTCGGAATTATTTTTTAATAAAAACTCTGCAAGCAAGTAAGGATTTTCAACCCTTACACAGCCGTGACTAACTGCTCGATTTGTATAATTAAAAGGTGCACGTGTTGGAGTATCGTGAAGATAAACTCCAAAAGAATTATCAAACATAAATTTTATTTTTCCAAGAGCGTTGCCAGCACCCGGATCTTGAATCAAACGTATTTTTTTAGTTTTTAATTCTTTGACATTTATTTCAGACAAATCTACTCTCTTGCCATTTTTATATGCTCTGAAGTTTCTTTTTTTCAAATACAAAGAATCTTTTTTTAATCCGCTCAAAATTTCTTCTTGTACAATACTTTGAGGCACAGACCAAGTTGGATTTAATACCAAATGACTTAATTGACCATACAGAATAGGAGTTTGCCAATTGATTTTTCTTCCGACGCAAACTTTAATTGCTGAAACTTCTTTTTTGCCTTCGATTATTCTAAGATTAAAGTCAGGAATGTTAACAAGAATATATTTTGAAGAATCTGTATAATCATACCATCTGAATCTTTCAAGATTAAGTTTTATTTTCTTTACATACTCTTGAGGAGTAATGTTAAGACGTTCTATTGTTGTTTTGCCTATAACTCCATCAGGAATCAAGCCGTGAGATTTTTGAAATGATTTTACAGGTTCAACTAAAAATTTTTCATATTTGTTAGAAGTCAATTTTTGAAATTTTGTTGTGTCAATAAATCCTAATAAAACTAGTCTCTTATAAACGTTTTTGATTTGAGGGAAAAAATCTCCAGGTTCTATTTTATTTTTAGTTAATGAAATAGTTTCCCAGTTTACATTTGCAATTGACTCGTATCTTTTCAACGCATTTTGAAGTCTTACGTATCTCTCTGATTTAGGTTGAATTGAATCTAAAAATGCAACTTTATTTTTAGTACTTAAAACTTCCATTTTATCTTTGTCAGATAGGATTCGATGTGGTAATACATAATTTGGAGAGAACAATTTCGTAGGGTCAACAAAACCTTGCCTGAGATGAGTTGAGTAATTGATTAACGAATTTGCAATTAAAATCTCTGAATTAATTATATGAGAATATTTTTCATTTAATGATTTATTGGGTTCGGTAATTTTTTTTAATTCATTTTTTATGACTTTGATATTATAAACCTCAGGATTTATTCCGTGTTCATTTGATTTCTCAAAAAAGGCTAATAATGAATCTACTATATATATTGATTTTAAATCGCTGAATATTACAGGTTTAAAATTATTCGTTGAATAAAAGCTCTTTAAATTTTCGAAATTATCTTTTATAAAGGCGAAAAGAAAATCAGTTGAATCAATTTGATTAAATCTAATTACGAGATAGTTTTTTAACTCATCAGAGAAGTTCAATTGATGTTTGGTGTTATTGGAATTTATCTTTTCAAGCAAGATACCTAAGACTATAAAGCTCAATAAAAAGGTTAATTTAAAGAAGAAATTCATAATTGTATCGGTTTTGCTTTTACAAACATATAATAAAAAAACAAATTTGGAAGTGATATTAAAACAATATAAACAGGTATGGGTTGAAGAATTTATTTTCAATCAAAATTTAAATTGAGAAATTAATGAACAATTAATCCATTTTTGTTTGATATTAATTCCTCTGGAATTACTTTTAAAATTTCTTCCTTTAATGATTGAAGTAAATGTTTTTTTATGAAAGTGTTTGAATAAATAAATCCTATCTCTCTTTTTGGAACTGGCTCAGAGAATTCTTTAATTTGCTTAAGTTTCTTTTTGTCTTTAATATAATTCAAAGCTAAGTAAGGAAGTAAAGTCATTCCGAAATTTTGATCAACTAATTTTATTATAGTTTCCAGATTACCACTTTCAAAAATTACATTATTACTTTTTTCAATCCAACTACTCTCTGTCTTTTTGCATACAACAAGAGTTTGTTCTCTCAAACAGTGACCTTCTTTAAGTAAAAGAAAATCTTGAACAATTAAATCCTCTTGAGATAGTTTTTCTTTTTCCATAAGCTTATGATCTACTGGAAGAAATGCAACAAAAGGTTCATAGTAAAGAGTTTCTGTTATAAAATTTTTATGATTTGAACGAAGAGCGATAATTCCGAGATCAAATGTTTCATCCTCTAAACCTTTAATTACTTCATCTGTTGTGACTTCATCGATAATAAGTTCAACTTTAGGATATTTTTGGGTAAAATTTTTCAAAAACAGAGGTAATAAATATGATGATACAGTGGGAATAACAGCGATTCTCAAAGAGCCAACGAATTCACCTTTTTCAATTTGTAAAATGACAAACAATCTTTCTTTTTCTTTTATAATTTGTTTTGCCTGATCAATGATTTTTTTCCCAATTTCTGTTGGTTTTATAGGTAGTCTGTCTCTTTTGAATATTATGACTCCGAGTTCTGATTCAAGTTTGCTTATTTGCATACTTAATGTTGGTTGAGTAACAAAACAACTTTTAGCAGCCTCTGAAAAATTCCCGAACTTTTCTACTGCTAAAAGATATTCGAGTTGAGTAAGAGTCATTTAAATTTATAAGTTTATTTTATACAAATATAAGAATTATCAATTTGACTTATAGTTGTATTTTGACGATTTTAATAATAGTAATTTCCGTTTTTAATAAAACTGAATAGGGGTAAACGAAACCATCAAAAATACTCATCAAAATAAAGAAAGGGTAAAATATGAGTAATAATTCAAATAATGGTAGCAAATGTCCATTTCCACACAATACTGGTGTGAGTGCATTTGGTACTTCAAATATGGATTGGTGGCCAAATCGTCTTAAGTTGAATATTTTGCGCCAAAATTCCGAAAAGTCCAATCCAATGGATAAGGATTTCAACTACAGAGAAGCTTTCAAAAGCCTTGATTATGAAGCTCTGAAAAATGATTTGAAAGAATTGATGACACAATCTCAAGATTGGTGGCCTGCTGATTTCAATCATTATGGACCGCTTTTTATTCGATTGTCTTGGCACGCTGCAGGAACTTATAGAATCGGAGATGGAAGAGGTGGATCAAGTGGCGGTATTCAAAGATTTGCTCCAACAAACTCCTGGCCTGATAATGCTAATCTCGATAAAGCAAGAAGATTATTATGGCCTATTAAAATGAAGTATGGTAATAAAATTTCTTGGGCTGACTTGCTTGTTTTAGCAGGAAATGTTGCAATGGAAGCTATGGGATTTAAGACTTTTGGCTTTGCAGGTGGAAGAGAAGATTATTGGGAACCAGATGAAAGTATTTATTGGGGTTCTGAAAAAGAATGGCTTTCAGATAAAAATCGTTATTCAGGCGAAAGAGAATTAGAAAATCCTCTTGCTGCAGTACAAATGGGCTTGATTTACGTTAATCCTGAAGGTCCTGGTGGAAATCCAGATCCAATTGCAGCCGCTAAAGACATTCGCGAAACTTTTCGTCGAATGGGTATGAATGATGAAGAAACTGTTGCGTTGATCGCTGGAGGACATACTTTCGGTAAAGCTCACGGGCAAGGTGATCCTAAATTGATGGGACCTGAACCAGAGGCAGCTGACATTGAAATGCAAGGATTGGGTTGGAAATATGGGTATAAATCAGGAAAAGGCCCTGACACTCTAACGGGCGGACCTGAAGTTACTTGGACAACAACGCCAACAAAATGGAGTCACGATTTCTTCAAACATCTTTTTGAATATGAATATGAATTAACAACCAGTCCAGCTGGTGCTAAACAGTGGGTTGCAAAAGATGCTCCAGAAATTATTCCCGATGCTTTTGACCCAAATAAAAAGCATAAACCAACAATGCTCACCACTGATCTTTCATTGAGATATGATCCTATATACGAAAAAATCTCAAGAAAATTCTATGAAGATCCAGAGTATTTTGCAGATGCTTTTGCTCGCGCTTGGTTTAAACTTCTTCACAGAGATATGGGACCAAAATCTCGTTATCTCGGACCAGAGGTACCTCAAGAAGATTTAATTTGGCAAGATCCAATTCCAGCATTGAATCATAAACTTATTGATGATAATGATATTGAACAATTAAAACAAAAAATACTTAATTCAGGATTAACAGTCTCTCAATTGGTAAATGTTGCTTGGGCATCAGCATCTACTTTTAGAAATTCTGATAAAAGAGGCGGTGCAAATGGTGCTCGTATTAGATTAGAACCACAAAAAAATTGGGAGGTAAATAATCCTCAGCAATTAAGCAAAGTTTTATCAGTATTGGAAAATATTCAAAACGAATTTAATTCAGCTCAAAAAGATGATAAAAGAGTTTCTTTAGCTGATTTAATCGTCTTAGGTGGTTGTGCAGCTGTTGAAAAAGCCGCGAAAGATGCGGGATATGATATTAAAGTCCCATTTACTCCTGGTAGAATGGATACTACTCAAGAGTGGACAGATGTTGAATCTTTCGAAGTATTAGAACCAATTGCAGATGGATTCAGAAATTATGCTAAAGGAAAAGCTGGAGTATGTGCTGAGCATTTATTAGTTGATAAAGCACAACTTCTAACTCTAACAGTACCAGAAATGACAGTACTTGTGGGAGGAATGAGGGTATTGAATGCTAACTGGGATAATTCCGATTATGGTGTATTTACTGACAAGCCGGGTGTTTTAACCAATGACTTTTTTGTAAATCTTTTGGATATGAGCACTGAATGGAAAGCTACTGATGAATCGAAAGACAAATTTGAAGGTTATGATAGGAAAACCGGTCAACTTAAATATCGCGCAACCAGAGTTGATTTGATTTTTGGTCATAATTCAGAATTAAGAGCTGTTGCTGAGTTCTATGCTTGCAACGATAACAAAGAAAAATTTGTTAAAGATTTCGTTGCAGCTTGGAATAAAGTTATGATGCTTGATAGATTTGATTTAGAGAAATAACAATTTAGAAGTAAAGTAATATTTAGTTAGAATCTTTAAAAAGGCTGCCTCAATCATCTTAAAAAATCTGAGGTAGCCTTTTTTAATTATTATAATAGTTGAAAAAATTCATATAAACTTCTTTTATTACAGATTTGTAAGTTGTCAATCTTTAAAGAATCTGAAAATTGGATAGGCCGTTCCTACTTGTAAAAGTTTTTTATATTTATCATAATTTCTTAAACCAAACATCGATTGCGGTTCAAAAGCTAAGGAAATTACTTTTCTTTTAACTTGATTAAGTGGAACAATGTAATACTTTTCTCGATCTATTTCTGATATTTTCTTTTCAGTGATAATAACATTAGGATTTCCAAATTTTTCACCTTCAATTTCAATAGTATCAATCGATTCTATTTGATAAATCTGTAGCGTGCCTAATTCAGGTAAATTATCATTGTATTCAATTTTATGGTTATTTAAGAACTCTACTGATAGACTACAAGCCTTTGGAACTAAATATGCATCAGGTTGAGGGACTTCTAAAATTTTTTTTACTTGTGGATTATAATTATCTATTTGAATTGTTGTGTCTATTTCATTCTGTGCATTTGTAACTGGTAAATTAAACTTCGATCCATCTTTAAAGTGATCCATCTGAACTATGATTGGTGAATAGTCGTAAATAAGATTTTTGCGTTCTGTGGTGATCAATTCTTTAATTTCCTCTGAATTGATATAACAAAACCTTAACAAAGCAAGCATTGCTTCATATTGTCCCTCTGCTCTTCTTTTGATATTATCAATGAAATTATCTTTCCCATTTTTACCTTCGAGTATAAAAGAAAGTGTGTTCAATATTCCAAAACTTTGACGACCATCATTTATATCAACAGTGCTGTGTCTTAACCTCTCTAAATTTGGTGGGCCACCAACAACATATTCATTAAATGAGTAATTTTTTTCTTGAAGGGCATTAGATATAAATGGTAATACTTTTTGCTTGGAATAGCTCAGGATTTTTTCAGATATGTTTATGTTACTCAGTAAACCTAATTGTTCATCTGCTCGTTTGATATAACCATAATCTCTCCAATCTTGTGAATAAGGACTGTATTCGTGAACATCTAAAGTGACTTCAAAGTAATATTTATAGAAAAAATTATGAAGAGCTTTTACCTCAGGTTGATCAATTAATAAATGATTACGGTTCAGATCAACGTTGTTAGCATTTCTTCTTTTATTTACTTCTGAACCATCAGGATTAACCTGAGGGACTATTGCTAAATCAATTTTATCAAAAAGATGGCTATTTTCTTTTTGTATTAATTTATAAGCAAGAAGCAAAGCACCTTCTTTTCCTGACTGTTCATTGCCGTGCTGTTGAGCGAAAAATAAAATACGAAGTTTACTTTCATCTTTACCGAATTGATTTTTTGAAAACTTTAATGCAAAAATTTCTCTGCCCTCAACTGATCTCCCAATTTCTTCAACATTCAAAAGGTCTGAAGATTCATCAAGCTTTTTAACAAATTCTGACAATTGTTTGTGAGAAGTTGGATATTGGTATTTGTTTTCTTCGAGCGGAAGATTTTGTGGATAATGTTTAGAAATCAACAATATCAAAAGAATAAAAAATATCTTACTCATACTCTTACTCTATTTACTTTTTTTTCTTTTCTTAGATTTTGAAGAAGAAGATTCTTCAGCCAATTTTACAACTTCCTCAAAAGTAAATGACAAAGGATCTCTATCTTTAGGTAATTTTACGTTTTTATCTCCGGCTCTGAGGTAAACGCCCCAACGACCTTTTAGTATTTGATATTTAGGATCCTCATCAAATATTTTTACATATTTTTCTGAATCTGCTTTTTGTTTTTCATCTATCACTGAAATTGCTTCTTCTAATGTGATTGTATGAGGATCAAACTTGTTTTTAATTGATATGAATTTATTGTCATATTTGATATAAGGGCCAAATCTTCCAATTGAAGCTATTATTTCTTTACCATCTAATTCGCCAACAACTCTTGGAAGTTTAAATAATTCTAAAGCTTCTTCTAAAGTTATGGTTTCTAATTTTTGATCTTTTCTTAATCCAGCATAAACAGGCGCTTCATTGGGATCATTTGGATTAGTAAGTTGTGCAACAGGTCCAAATCGAGCCATTCTAACTGAAACAGTTTTCCCTGTTGATGGATCAATTCCAAGAATTCTTTCACCGCTTACTCGATCACTTGTTTCAATAGTTTCTTCGACTTTACTGTGAAATGTTGGATAAAATTCACTTAACATTTCCTGATATTTGATTTTACCTAAAGCAATTTCATCCAACTCCTCCTCGACCTTTGCTGTAAATTGATAATCCATTATTTGAGGAAAGTGCTTCATTAAAAAATCAGTAACTAACATTGCTAAATCAGAGGGAAATAGTTTCTGTTTCTCTGAGCCATAGATTTCAGTTTTTGTGAATTCTGTGATTGTTCTTTTATCATCAAGTTGAAAAACTTTGTATTCTCTTTCTTTACCTTCACGATCTTCTTTGAGAACATAACCTCTCTTTTGAATTGTGCTAATTGTTGGGGCGTATGTTGAAGGTCTTCCAATTCCGAGTTCTTCTAATTTTTTTACTAAAGAGGCTTCGTTGTATCTTGCAGGTGGGCGGGTGAATCTTTCAGTTGCTGTTATTTCTTTTAGTTCGAGCTGATCACCGTTTTTAACTGATGGCAAAATTGAATCAAAACCGTTTTCTTCTGATTCTTCATCACTACTTTCAAGATAAACTTTAAGAAAACCATCAAATAAAATGACTTCCCCTTTTGCGACGAAATAGTTATTAGTATTTGAAATTTTAATATTAATTGTTGTTCTTTCTAATTGTGCATCACTCATCTGAGAAGCAATTGCACGTTTCCAAATTAATTGATAAAGATTTTGTTCATCTTTTGAACCTGGAATTGATTCTTTTGAAAAATCAGTTGGCCTTATTGCCTCGTGAGCTTCCTGAGCTGTTGCAGATTTTGTCTGATATTTCCTTGGTTGAGAGTATTCGCTTCCAAAATCTTTTTTGATTGATTCTTCAGCAGCAGATAATGCAAAATCTGATAAGTTGACAGAATCAGTTCGCATATAGGTTATGTGTCCAGATTCATATAATCTCTGCGCGATCAACATAGTTTTTGAGACTGAAAATCTTAGTTTTCGTGCTGCTTCCTGTTGCAAAGTTGATGTTGTAAAAGGTGGAGCAGGAGAGCGTTTGAAAGGTTTTTTCTCGACTGAATCAACTATAAAATCTGCGGATTTACATTTATTCAAGAATTCTTTTACTTCGGATTCATCCTTCAAAAATTCTGGTAATTCCGCCTTAAGAATTTGAGTTTTTCCGTTATTTGTTAGAAAAATAGCGGTTACTTTGTATCTCGATTCTGGAACGAAAGAATCAATCTCTCTTTCACGTTCAACTATTAATCTAACTGCTACAGATTGCACTCTTCCTGCAGAAAGTTTAGTTCGAATTTTTCGCCAAAGAATTGGAGAAAGTTCAAATCCAACAATTCTGTCTAAAACTCTGCGGGCTTGTTGGGCATCAACTAAATTATAGTCAATGTTTCTTGGATTAGCAACAGCCTGTTGAATTGCGTTTTTTGTAATTTCATCAAAAACGATTCTTTTTATTTTTTTATCTGGTAGTTCAAGAACTTCTTTTAAGTGCCAAGAAATTGCCTCTCCTTCTCGATCTTCATCTGTTGCAAGCCAAACATAATCTGCTTTTTCTGATAGCTTTTTTAATTCTTTTACAACTTTGGCTTTATCTTCGGGAATTTTATATGTTGGAGTAAATCCATTTTTTATATCAATTCCCATATTTTTTTTACTCAAGTCTCTGATATGCCCATAGCAAGAAGCTACTATGAACTCTTTTCCCAGATATGACTCAATTGTTTTTGCTTTTGCCGGAGATTCTACTATTAAAAGATTTTTTGCCATAATACCTTTTCTTTTTTAAAGCGAATGCAAAATTACATCTTTCTTTTTTATAAATTCCAAACAAATAATCTTCCTAAACTGTTTTATTTTTATTTCGAAAGATGTTTTTTGTATTAAAAAATTTTTATGGTAGAATTTTCTTGTTTTGAGTTTGAATCCATCGATATGCCCATTCGAAGTTTGGAGCAAGTATTGGAACAGCAGTAATTTTCCCACCAAAACCAAGATTTCTTATACCGAAACTTGGCAATCTTGTAACTTTTATTTTATCAAGTTCCTGAATATTTAGCTCGATGTTGTATTTCAATGCAAGATTGTAGGTAAGTTCATTTAACTTCAACCTGGATTTTTCAAATGCAAGTTCCTGTCTATATTGTTCTTTAACTTGTTCGAAAGGTTTAGGCTTTTCTACATAAGCAGTATCTTTTTCTATTAATTTGAATATTGAATATCCTTCAGGAACTTTCAAAGGTCCATATATTTCTCCTACTTGCATTTTTTCGGCTATCTTCCCTATTTCTCCGAATGAGGTAACAGGAAATCTACCAAATTCACCATTTCTGCCTTTTGTGAATTCTCTGATACTATATCGGGCTGCAAGCAATCTTATATCTGTTCCTCTTTTTATTTCATTTAAAACAGTATCAACTATATTCAAATCATCTGTCAAAACTTCTATGATATTAACAACGGTAGTAAACTCTTTTGGTTTATTTTGAGATTCGTAAAGAGCTTTTATTTCATCATCGGATACTTGAATAGAATCTATAATTTGATTTTGAAACATTTGAAAAAGATAATTATCAAGCCATTTTTCAACTTCACTGACTACATCTGGATTTTTATGATATCCCCTCTTTAGTCCTTCTCGATAAAAGAATTCGTGCTCGATAAATCTTTTAGTGTAGAAATCTAACGAGGCACGAATGATATTAATTTTATATTCTTTTGAATTAAAACCATCGAAGGCGAGATTTCGAATAAATTCTCTGAAAGAAATAGGATCTTGTTCAAAAATTATAAAAGGTGATACGAGGTTATTATAAGAAATTTCATTTTCAAGTTTGATAATATCATAAGCATCAAGATAAGTTGGTTGATTTTCTTTGTAAGAAAAGTTTTTTCTTTTGTTTTCAAAAATTGATGAAATCTTTTGTGCTAAAATTTCAAACAACTTTGGATCAACATCAACTTTTTTGTTTTGAAAATATTCTTTGTAGAATTCTTTTTGACGTTGAATCAGTTTTCTGTTTTCAACTATTCGGATAACAGTTTTTTTTGCATTTTCTTTATCATCGTTTGTTATGAAAAGGTTCTGAGATTTATTGACAAGTTTGAAAATATACCAACCATCAGGTGTTAGAATTGGTTTTGTGAATTGACCTACATTTAGTTTATACAATGAGTCTTCGATAAACTCATCCATCTGACCAAATAAAACTTCAATCGGTTCTTTTTGTTCATCATATTCAGGGCTTTCAATCAAGATAGAATCGAATTCTACGCCATTTTTTAAGAAATCATAAAGTTGTTCAATTTCCTCTTTATCATTTGAAAAAAGAAATTTTACATAAAGTTTTGAGTTGTTTTTTATAGTTGCTTCAGTTATTTCATCATCAGTGATGGTAATTTTTTTTCTTATTTCTTCTTGGAATAATTTGTCTCTAACGAAAATTCTTTCAAATGCTTTTTTTGAAAAGCGAATTACTTCTGTTGTGTCTAATCCAATACTTTTTGCCTCAAGAGCAAATAGCTTTTCAGCAATTAAAGTAAATAAAAATTCAAGTTTATTCGAATCATCTAATTGTTTAATATGTCTTCTAAATCCTGGTGTAAATTCATATCTTTCAAGAAATTCTGAATCAGATATAAATTTTGTTCCAACTTTTGCGACGTACGGTTTAGATAAAGTTTGACCAATTGTAATTGATTGAAGAAAAATTATCAGTAATACTGCATAAAAAGAAATTTTCATCAGAGTTTATTTCGACTTTTTATAATACTCAATTTACTAAATTTGACTTGCGTCTTAAAGGAAATAATGTTTTCATATTTAAAGATTTTAATAAACTAATAATAATTTTGAAAAGTTGAATATGAAGAAAAAACATCTTAAATCAAATAATTCTAATACAAGAAACTCTGTAATAAAAAAACCTCCTAAATGGTTTTATCTTATTTTGATTCTAATTCCAATAATGTTTTTTGTATTAATTGAAATAACACTTCGAATTGTAAATTATGGACGCGATTTTACTATTTTCAAAACAATAACAGATTATCACTCTGATAAACTTTTTCTAAATCCAGAAATTCCTCATAAATATTTTTACGGGACGAGATCAGTACCTTCAGCATTGCCAGATGGATTTGATAAAGTAAAGAAACCTAACACATTCAGAGTTTTTGCTTTTGGTGGTAGTTCTACCGCCGGATGGCCTTATGTCCCAAATGCCTCTTTTCCAAGACAATTGAAAAGAAAACTTGAATTACTATATCCTGAAAATAATGTTGAAGTTATAAATCTCGGGATTTCTGCTATAAATTCATATACACTTAGAGATTTTCTTCCAGCTGTTTTGGAGCAAAAGCCTGATTTAATTTTAATTTATGCTGGACATAACGAATACTACGGTGCTCTTGGTGTTGGTTCAACAGTTTCAATGGGGAAATCCAGACATTTAGTCAATCTTTATCTTTGGTTATACAATTTCAAGATTACACAGTTGTTGAGAGATATAATTGGCTGGTTTTATGGATTGTTTAAAGATCTTGGAGAAAAGAAAGTAGAAGATAATGAGACTTTAATGTCTCAAATGATTGGGAATTCATTAATAATTTACGATTCGGATGAGTTCTGGGCTGGTATTGAACAATTTAAAGGTAACATAACGGATATGGTAGAAATGATTAAAAATGAAAATGTCCCGCTCATCATAGGAAAACTGACAAGTAATTTAAGAGAACACAAACCTTTTGTATCAGTTAAGACTGAAAAATATCCTGCCGCTGAAGAAATTTTTAATCAAGCAAATGTTGAACTTCAGAAAGGAAATATTGAAAAGGCCCAAGAGCTTTTTCTTCTAGCAAAAGAATATGATGCATTAAGATTCAGAGCTCCTCAAAAAATTAATGATGCTATTTCTGAAATTGGAGCAAAATACAATGTGCCAGTTGTTAATATTGATTCAGTATTCAGAGAAAATAGTCCATATCAATTAGTTGGATATAATCTCACTGTAGATCATCTTCATCCCAACATTGAAGGATATAGACTTATAGCGGATACATTTTTTGATGAAATGAAAAAACGAAATTATCTTCCCAAAGGACGCAGATCAGAAATAACAGAAGAGAAAGCTGATAGCATACTTAAAGCAAACTTTCCTTTTACTGCGTTAGACTCTACGCTTGCAAATTTTTCCATAATAGTTCTTACTGGTCAATATCCTTTTGTCCCGAAGGGAACTCCAAATTATAAAATGCTCAATTACAAAATGACTTCAATTGTTGACACGATTGCAGCTCAAATTTTTAATAAACAAATTATGTGGGAAACTGGTCATAGTATGTTGGCTGAATATTATCTTTCAAAGAATGATATTAATGGATTTTTGAGAGAGATGAATGCGATAATCGCAGAGAGACCTTATTATGATGTTCCTTATAAAACAGTGGCAGCTTATTTAATTGATAAAGGATTGGTTGATACAGCAATTCCTTATCTTCAAAAATTACATTCCATAAAACCAGACTTTTTTACTTACAAATGGTTGGGACAATGTTATCTTAAACTAAATGACCACAAAAAATCACTACCTTATCTGCAAGAAGCAGTGAAATATAGTGATGCAGATTATCAAGTTTGGTATAATCTTGCTGGCGCTTTTTATTTGGATGGAAATGTTGAACAAACTATTTATGCACTTGAGAAAAGTTTACAACTGAATCCGAAAAATCCTTTGGCACTTGAATTTTACAATCAGATTAAAAACAGAAAATAATTTTAGATTGAATTAACTTCTATCAAAAAATTTTAATCCTACAATACCAATGACAATCAAAATTATAAAAAATATCCTCAAAGGCTCTTTTGATTCGTTGAATAAATATATTCCTAAAATTGCTGTTCCAGCTGCACCAATTCCAGTCCAAACAGCATAGGCGGTTCCGATTGGTATGTTTTTTACTGAATATGACAACAGTACTAAACTTATAATCATCGCAACAATAGTAAATATTGAAGGGAAAAGTTTCGTAAATCCATCCGTATATTATATTGTATCCCGCTATTTGAGAATAAGTTTTCCTCGATATTTGAGAATTTTTTGTCTGTCATTCTGTCAGATAATTTATCCCCTCTTATTAAAAAAGCCCGCTTTCACGGGTTCCATTCAACCCACTTTAAATAGCACGCAAATAAATTGTCACCATCTTGGGGAGCATATCTAAAAATTATGGTATTACCGCTTATAGAATAATCATTTCCCTGGCCTGGCACCAATAATATACCATTCCTGAACAGCATTAGCTTATCATTTAAGGGAGTATTGACTAAACTAAATTCTGTGTTACTACCGTCAATTTCACCAGTTAAACGCTCCATAAAAACAAAGTTATCCTTTAATATTACACTGGATGGATTAACACCAACTTCTCCATTATTAACGGTTAAAGTGCTGTCCTTCTTAACACTAATTATATCATTAGAAATGTCTATCCCATCACCGGGTGTATAAGTATTGCCAAGCGAAGGCCCAAATCTTACCCAATTAATAGCAAGATCTCCTGGGTCACTTGTGCAAAGCCAAGCAGTATCTTTATATACATTACCACTTTCAACAAAAACAAGAGCACTCACCAAATCATCCGGCGTTCCAGCATCGGCAGCCCTAAGTAGAGGGCTTTCACTGTCCGTAAAAGTATATATACCGTTTTGCTTTGTATCTTCTTGCCCGATCAATAATACCCGGTCTCCATATTGAAGAGTAACATTATCAAAGGTATTAACCCCTGGAATAACACCATCTAAATCAACATCGATGCAAACTTTAACTGGCTTTTTTAACTTTAAGCTCATAACAAGTTCATCAACATAACGCTTAGTTGCTGCGTCATCTGCGTTAGTGGGAACCCCAATATTGGTAATTCTTTTACCGTTAAGATCAAGGTCAGCGTCAATATTGAGCTGGGTACTGCTTTTAATTTTTGTTCCAGTCACTTTTTATTCCTTCTAGTTGTCTTGAATTTTCTTTTTATAATCTATAGTCCAATTATCGCTGGTATCAAAAGGAACAACAAGATGCAGCGTCATACAATCATTATCTTCGGTATAATCATCCGGGTTCTTCAGTCTTATTCCATTTTTATATAATCTGACTGTTCCTTTTTCATAAGGCAGTCGTGTTTTTAATGTATAGTTATCAAGGCTTGTCATACGATTAATCTATTGTTTCTCCAATTATTTCTTCGGAAGTTTCCCACCCCGTACCTGGCATAATGATGGATGGGCTATATGGTTCTACATAATCAATAACATTAGTAAGTTCCATTGTTGTTTTCTGGTTTTTATAGTCATATTTAATTTTACGAGCCTTAAATATAGTAGGGTTGTCAGGCAATTTATAATAATTCCCGTAACTATAGTTTATACCAAACATTTCCACATTATAGATATACCTATTTTCTATACCTCTCCAAATACTTTCTCCAATCATAGACCATAATGCTCTTGGATAAGGCACAAGTTGTGTGTAAAATTTATTACTCACGGGCACCCATTGTTCATTGCCTATACCAGCCACAAAACCGGGTATAAGCACTGGCAAATAATAAGCCTGATTAGTCCCCGGTATATTACCGCCTGCGTGCATCATATCTATTTCTTCGATATAATCGGAGTTAGCTACATTGCCATAATTAGCAACATAAGTTCCGCCAGCAAGTTTAACATTAACCTTTAATCCTTTAATTGTTTTTACCCCTTGTTTTAACTGTATTTTACTAATGTTTTCTAACGGTATCACCGGGCGATTGATGTTAAAGTATCTCGGCATCAAATAATAATTTTTTCCTATTAACAGTCCAACGCAGCCCAAAGTATTGCCAATGGCTTTAATCAAATCAAGGCAATTAGTAAACTTGCTATCACTACCCCAAAATCTGTTTGCAACATCACCGAAATATTGAGCAGGAGCCTGCCAGCTCTGCCCCAAAAAAGGATAGTCTGTATCTGCTTTAATATCACTATAAATAAATGTGTTTCCAAACTCAGCCCAAACAAGCTTGATGGTTTTTGTTATTACTTTCTCAAAAGTTGCACATTTTAAATTACCAATATAAGGGTAAGGTTCTGCTATTTCATTTGGATTTAACAATCTGGGGTTTATGTTTTTCAACTCTAATAATGGATTGGATAAACTTATACTAACTGTTTTCCTATCAAAATCAAAATCAAAATCTTTTTTATCGACGTTGCCTTTAAAAAATATCGGATTACCATTTTCATACAAATAAACTGAAGTTTCTGATACCATAGCCAAAGATATTATTTCAAAGAATTTTTTAGTAGTAGGAACTATTTCGTTTGTAAGACTAAATTTTATTTTAACTGTATTGGCAAAAATGATACTATCTGCATCATTACCGGCACCATATTCAAAAGGGCTAATATCAACAGGGTCAACTCTATATCTAGTCGTTAGATTATTGCCCATAATTATAACGGCATCAATAGTTTTATTGGGCATTTTATATTGCACATCCAAAATCATAATTTATTTCGCTCAAGAATTGCTTTACCTAATTGCCCGCTCAAATAAATGTCCGTATTGTTGAGACTTGCTCTAAGTTCAATAGAGTTACTCCATTCTTCAATTTTTCTCACATAATTTATCAATATATTTTCTAAACGGCTGGTGTTTTGTCCGCTATAAATTTGCGGGCGTAATTCGTTTTTAAATACTTCCACAAAAGTTTTTTCCGGAGCAATAATTTCATTTCCATAACCCTCAATAAACCCGATTTCCCCTTTTTTAAGGCGTCCGCCCATTGCATAGCCCTTTGGTGGGTCTATCTGTCTTATTTTTGCTACCTGTGCCAAGCCAAGAGCAGTAATAACCCCAGCCAATATTGGGCCTATGATTGGGCCTACAGTTAAGGCTTTAGATGCAGCTTCATACGTATTATATAGTGATTGTGCCACTGCGGCTGCTTGACCTAAAGCAGTATTTTGCCCCACCATATTACCAATTGTGCTAAAAGTATCATAAGCCATTCGGATTCGATTCTCTGTTTCTTCAGTATCAAGGGCTCGTTTTCTTTTGCTATATTCTTCATCTAATATCTTTTGTGCTTCAATACTTTCTTCATAAGCATCTAGTCTCGCTTTCTCAGTCTCATACCAGTAATTAAGTTCATCCATACGGCTTTGTGTTTTTATTCGTCTCTTATATTCTTCAATATCAATTACATTTTTTAGTTCAAAATCTTCCGTTTGTCCTTCGAGGCTTATCTCTGGTGCTTTATAAGTTTTGGTTATTTCTTTTTCTATTTCTGTCCTTCGATTTACTAATTCAGTAACGTCTCTTCCATATTTTTTATATAATTCAATCATTTCATCAAAGTGTCGCAATTTTAATTGGTAAAGTGCAAAATCATTTTCAGTTTCTAACTTTAACATTGCCTCTGCGTGCCTCTGGCTTTCTGTAAGTGCGTTCTTCTTTTGTTCAAACTCTTTATCAACACTTGAGTCTTTATTTTGGTCTTTATTGCTGATTGTTGGTTTAGCGGTAAGCATCTGGTTATAAATTCTCAATTCATCGGTTTTTAGTTTTATAAGTTGCTCTGTTGACTTTATCTGAGTGCTAAGCTCTTTTGTTTTCTCGTTTTCATATTTTAAGATATATTCATTACCCTCTTTGTCAGTTTTTTTTCTAACAGTAAAACTTTTTTCATAATCAGATTTTAATTTATCAAGTTCAGCCGATAATTTATCTTTTTCTGTTTTCACTTCCTCAATTCTTTGCTTTAACTGTGCTTTACTGAGATTTTCCGCATTTTTTCTTAACTCATCAAGCACAGCGTTATGGCTTTCTTTACCCGCATCCTTTACGTTTTGCCAGTGTTCATAAGCTTTAGATAGTTCATACAACCCATAACCAAGTGCTACTATCAAAGCACCAATTCCGGTTTTAACAAGCGTTGCTTTCAGTCCGGTTAAAGCTACTCCAAATAATTCAATAGAGCTAATTGCTGGCAACAATCCTGTTACTCTTAATGTTATCAATACAGTTGTGAACGAAGCTGTTAAACCGATTATTCCGTTTAGCTCTGGCGATAGGTTATTTAGCCCAGCAACTATATCGCTTATCATCCTTATTAAAGGTGCAAAAGCTTCTGCTATAATCTTACCTGTATTTTCTTTTAAGTCGCCAATTGCATTATTCATTTTTGCAAGGGCACCAATACTGCTCTGCCCTATTGCAACAGCCTGACCGCCAATCCTCTCATTAAGCATCCTCATTATTGCGTCGAGATCACCGCTTTTTATAATCGCTTCATCAAGCCCTTTTACATATCTGCCTATCAGCCCAGAATTACCCTGAAATAAATCTGCCATAGCTCTCGCAGCCGAGTTAAGGTCTGTGCCCATTACTGTTGCAAGGTTAGCAGCCTGTAAAGTTGCCTGCTTTGTTTGTTCAACATTCAAACCCATTGCAATAAGCTGAGCCATAACTCCCTGAGTTAGTTCATCACCGTAAACTGTTGTGCGCTGTAGCTCTGCACTGTAATCTATTAATGATTTTACGTTAAATTCTGATAACTGCCCGGTTTGACCTAAGGCAGTATTCAGCTTTATTAATGCAGATTCTTGTTCTTGGTAGGCTTTTATCTGGCTGCCGAATACACTGGATAAAACGCTAAACGTTTCCTTAAAACCCTGTATAATTTCTCTTGCATTATTAAACCCCTGTGAAATGGCAGTGGTTAATCCATTAACTTCCTGCTTGCCATACTTAAAACTATTATAAAGCTCTCTAATATTATTATCAGTAAGCTGTATTGCAGCCGCAGCTTCTTTGCCGTCTATGGTAATTTTAAGATTTATTTCATTGTTTGGCATTAGTCTTTGTTCTATCTTTAGGACAACAAATAACTTTTTTTATGAAAGTCTTTTTTACGCTGATATTAATTTTGTTTATTATAATTGCTGTTGATTCTTTTACAAGCTGGCTTTTTTATAAAAGACCGGATAAAAAGAACAATTCACTTTAATCTTTGCCACTCTGCAGCTCTAACTTTCATCTCATTTATTTCTTTTACTCTTAACATATAATACCAGTCAAAACAAAACTCGGCGTCCAATTTCTCAATTAGTGCGGTTTTACTTATGTCGCCTCCGCTTAACTTAAACAACAACAAATCAACCTTTATTTCAGGCATATAATAATCAACATCAACTTCGCTGAGCTTTTCTAACTCAGCAACTACCTTATCATACTCTTTGTTGAGGTTTTCAAAAATCAGCTTATATTTTTTATCAAACTTTGCTTTCTTAAAAAAAAATCGTTTATTGCCCTCGTTACCTCTGCAAAATCTTCTTCATATATTTCTTCCGGCACTTTCCCATTTAATATGATGTTCAATAAATCTATTATTTTACCTTCGCTAAGCAAAATGATAAAACTGTTTTTATTGTTTTCGGGGTCAAGATCTCCAATTATCTTTAGTATATTTCCCCAGTCTCTTAAAGAATATTTTTCTCTAAGTGCAAAGTATGTGTTATTTATTTTATAGACTTTTTCCGATTTCATCTGTTTTACTCCAAAATAAAGGCGAGTTTTTAGCTCGCCCTATTATTTTCTTAAAGTTGAAACTATGGTGTAAATGAAATTCTTATTTTGGAGCCATATGACAATCTGTAGCTACTAGTATTAATGATTAATACATAATAATAACCGTTAATATAATTTAGACCGTATTCTTGTCCTTGAAGAAGTGTAACCCATCCATCTTCAGTAAATAATTTTACAACAAGATTTGAAATTGGACTTGTACGTTGTCCCATTACATCTTCTCCGTTAACTGATTCTGAGGCTCCGCTGCCAATATTACCAAGTAGTGCAATCCGGACTTGGTGTAAGTCGTCGCCGACTTGCGGATTTGTTGGATCTAGAAATTCTACCCACTTATTTTTGGTGTCAAGTACATACTCATAGGTAAATGTGTTGGGTGTTATCGGGCTTTGAGTCTCTGCTCCTTTTTCCGATACTGCCCAGGGTTCAAATACGGCTCCATCCCACCTTGCACCTATTAAATCATTTAACTTACTGCCAAATTTACTGCCGCTTATTTTTACCTGCCCTTTGTTCTCTCCGGGCGCCACGTCCACCTCAACATTAAATCTTATCATCCCGCCTGTTGTTGTGCCTATCCAAAGCGGTATATCCGGTAAGCAAATAAGTCCTTGTTTATTCTTAAGTTTATCAAATTCAAACGCACTGTAAAGCTGTTCGGATATAATTTCAAATGTCATATCATAACCAAGCTGTAATTTGCTGCCGTCAATCAGGTCTATCGTCCTAGGGACTATCTTTATAGATACACTTGATTTTCCTAGATGCCCTGCACTACCTGCCTGCACATTATAGTCATAAAGTATTACGTCGTTAACTACACGGTTAAAAACATATTTGTTGTCTTTTTTTAAGTTGTATCCCATTTTAAACTTCCTTTCTTTAAATTATATTATTAAAAAAATTGAATAGTCGCAAATCATAGAACAGAAAGAAAAAATAATACCATAAAATATTATTGCAAGCATTATGCTTGTTAATTGCTTCAGTATGGCAACACATCCACTACCGCATTAAACATCTCTTCAGAAACTATCAATATCAAACTAATCATTTATTTAAAATAGCTTAATATTAAAGAAAGCAATCCCATAATTCCGATAAGAGCAAAAGCATATCTTTCTAAAAATCTTATTCTGTTTTCGTGGTCATCAAGCAGTTTTGTATAAGCATTTTTTAATTCAGCAATTTGTTGTAACAGCAGTTCCAATTTCTTGTCTATCTCTGTTACATCTTTCCGTAATTGTTCTACATCCTGCATTGTACGAATATTTATTTGTTCTACATTCATTTTGTTAAAAGAAAAATTGTTAAAACCGCCGCAACTGCTGTTCCAAATCCAAACTCAAATGTATCATAAAATGCTTGTGGTTTTTCAATAAAAACCTGAAGTGTGTCAATTTTGGTTATTTTTATTGTGTCAACACGTTCAAGTTGTTTTGCCTCTATATTAGCAAACCAATCCAACGTTATGCTGTCGCAGGCAGGATAAGTATTTATCGTAATATTAACATCCGCCTTTGTCTCGTTTTTGGCTTCAATAAATATTTTTTTCTCAAATAACGAGGTTTGAGGGCTTGCGTTAACTGGTATTTCCGTGCTGCTGCCTTTAATTTTTTTGTAAATTTTTATTGTATCTGTTTTACCTGCAATATAAACTGTATCCGTTTTGCCCTGTGTTAATGTTGCCCCAGTAATTGTTTTAGATGGTTTTATTAAATAGCCTGCCAAACAACCAAGTAAAAAGACAAATAAAATTTGGACAACATTTTTCATAATGCCTCAGAATATTTTTTGTAAGCTACTGCAAGTCTTTCATCATAGCGATTTAACTTATAACCGCTGCCATTATATGATCTGGCAAAACCTGCCCAATCAAGTTTTTGCAGCAGTTTATCCATCCCTTTACTTTTTATAAAATTAACAAACGCTTTCAGGTGCTCACCCTCACTTGTTTGCATTGCATTAACAAATTCTAAAACACTTGCATAACCACAGCTTGAATAATTATACCCCACAATCTGAAATTTCCCGAAACTCGTTGATTTATATGCAGCTTCTATATTTAATTTAAGGGCTTCATTAAGGCGCTCATATTCTTTTACTCCGCCTTTATATAAACTCTTGTCCCACTTTGGTGCTGATATGCTTGGATGAGTTTTATCATATTTACCGCCTGTTAGCTTGCTAAATATATGAGCTTCAAAAAGTATCTTTACCATTCCATTATTCAAAAATCCATTGCCAGCAGATTCAACCTCTGCTACGGCTTTTATAACTGCTTTATTAACTCCAAGCAACTGTGCAGCATCATCATAGTCTTGTTCAGTTAATATCAACTTTTTTAAGTCTTTTGTCATCGTTTGTTAAACCTACCGCCTGCGTATGTAAAAATCTTAGAATTATGTTAAGCAAGTTTACTATCACCAGAATTGTACCGCTTGGCACTATCTGAGCATTCAAAAGATATTGTGCTAACTCAATTGCCAATGATAACAGGTTGACCCAGATCGTTTTTGATTTATACCACGCTTTCATTGTTTATTCCACTCTTTTTATCTTGCCGTTATAATACCAAGTGTTAAACGGATATTTTTCCTTCATAATATTTGGCAGCTTACTAAAAGCTTCTTCTTCAGATTGAGTTTCTATTTCTATCTCAATTTCTTTGGCTTCCTCTATAAGCACAATACCAAAAGTGAACGTTATTTTCTCTTTCTCATTTAATTTGTTTTCCTTCATACAAAACTCTTTATCATTTAGTTTGTTTTTTCTTTGCAAATATTTTCCTCCGTCCTTAATTCATTCGCTGCTGAGCAATACATCAGATTATTAACCAGAGTATATTAGAGATGGAAGATGCTATAATCTTATCCTACTTAATCGTCTTAAAGCATCATTACGCTCAACGACCAAATTTAAAAAGAACTGCATTCGGCTTACACCGGCTGGCGAGCTTTGGTAATCCTGAAAGTCCTGAAAATAAAATCCGCTGTTAGTAGAAAAGGCAACACCAAGCTCTTCTGCAAATCTCACAATATATAACGAGGTGCAATCATTATTGGTACCGTCGCTCTCTGTCTGAGTTATCGTATTAGTATCAACGCTCACAATCGGTACATTGTTAAACGTGGTTACGGGCACACCAAAAGTATTTATGCTTTCACCAGCAGCCCCAAGTCTTTTTGCAATAGTAGTTAATCGTGAGGCAAGATTTGCGTTACATATTATTGCATTTGCACCCGGTACCTCTGCAAGTTTTTTGAACAGCGTTTCTATAAAGCTATCTTGGTTTGCAGTTGTGTTCAATTGTAGAGAAACCTGTGTGTTCATTGCTGCTTGCTCGGCAGCTGTAAAACCAAGCGCTGCTGTTTGCCCACCAGCTGCAGCATCTTTAACAAAATTCCCCAAACCAAGCATCCTGTTGCTTGTACCAGTGCCCTGTATCATATCAACTTGAATTTCATTAGCAAGCTTAACGGCTAACGCACTAAGTTGTCTATCTAACCATCTCATTAATCCGTTTGGGCTTCCGCTTAGTTCTGCGTCTTTTTTGTATAAGTCATCAACGCCTAATTCTCTGCCATATAAAGCTAATGAAACCGTAACAGGATTAGGTGTCTGGTTGTCTTTCTGAATCGGTGCATTTACCGCTCTGGCTGCGCTTCCGGTAAATGTACTCTTATCGGGTACGTTAATACCAGTTGAATAATCTTTACGAAATTCTGCATATTGCAACAGTGGGGCAAGTTCTAACATTTTGCTCAATAAGTTTGCTGCTCTGCCAGTTAGACTGGATATTTGATCTATCTTCATCTAATAGTCTCCTAAAATTAGTTTTGTGTTATTTGGTTTCTTTCTAAAATTTTTCCCAATATTCCGCCTACATTTTTATTCTCATTAGTGACCGGTGTTTGTGTAGGTTTCTCGTCTGATATTTTGGGCATTGCATTTAATACTACAACCCCATTATCAAAGTCTTTTTCAAGCAGTGCTTTTATACTGGCTATGGTTTTATCATCTTTTGCAGGGATACGTTTTTCTTCTATCGCCTTTTTTAATGCATCCTCAATCTTTGCTTTTACTTCAGCTTCCGCTTTTTGTGCTAAAATTTTTTCCCTGGCTTCTTCTTTTTCTTTAACTTTAGCAAGTTCATCAAGCAGCTTTTTATTCTCTGCTTTTATTTCTTCATAAAGTTTTTTTAGCAGAGCATCATCAACTTTTTGCTTACTGTCATTATCATCGCTTTTGCTTTGCTGTTTTGTTTCATCTTCAAGTTGGTCTATTTCTGCTGTTTTATCAGGGAAAAGTTTTTTTAATAAATCTTTTAACTTCATAAACCTTTTTTGTCCTCCTTTGTTTTAGTTTTCTGTCCAAAATTATTTATTGCAATACTATTTGTTTGTCTAAACACATATCTGACCAATTTTATTTTTTTTCTTTTTCCATTTTTGCATTAGGAATTAAAAGGATATATAATGTTTACTAAAGAACAGATAAATAACCTGCTTAGCCGACAGGCAAAAACTTATTTTGATACTTATCCTAATACTTATGAGGATTTTGCTGAGCAGGCAAAACAGATTATTATTAATATTGTTGCTATTGATTTAACAGATATACCCGATTGGGTTAAACAGCCTTTTGTTTGGATCCTAGATTATCTATTGCAGTCTCAGTTCACAGGGCAGTCGCAGGAAATTCTTGACCTTACAGAAAAACATTATAAAGAAGCATTGAAAATTCTTTCTGATAAAAAATCCAATTCCGACAAAGCTTCTAATGCAAAGGTCTTTTACTTTAATAATGATTATAGATTGGAGAATATATGATTAAGTATAATAAAATTATTCCCGCTATAATTAATTACCTTAAACAACATCATAGCTTAACCGGTGTTAATATAGAACAAGGTAAGTTTAACGAAATACCAACTGTTGCTCCCGCTGTATGGGTTTATATAGAACCAGCACGCAACGGGCTTTCTGATATTAACTTAGCACCAATAATAAAAAAAGCTAAAGTTACTTTCTTCGCTTTTGCAGATGCATCAGGTGATAAAACAAGTGCTTCTATTGCATCAGTTGACCTCATCGAAGAGATTGAGTCAATTATCCTTTCACCTTCTTTTACAGATTACATAAACCAACACGAAGATAATATTGATTCATATTTTACTAAAGTTTCTTATACAGATTCTGAACAACCACTTAATTTTGATGCTGTTTATTCTGATTTTGCTGTTTCTTATCTCGAAATTTGGATCAATTATGCTAGTTCTTAGTCCAATTTTTTATAATAAGTTTTCTGAATATGCGTTTTTTAGCCTAAAATTAAGGCTTTTATACTCCTTAGTGTTTTTTTTAGTTCGGTTTTTTTTTATTCGAAAAAGTCAACTTATGGTCAACTTATGGTCAACCTTTGAACAAAAAAGCACGTAAAACGGCGTTTTTATGGTCAACTTTTGGTCAACTTTTGACGTTTTTTTTGATAAAGTTTACTTTTTAAAAATCGCTTTTATATGCGTTGTATAAGCCTTTTTAATGATTAAGACGATATAAGTATCATATTTTAATTAAAAGCCCCGTATAAACGATTTATGAAAGAATTAGACACTATCATTTTTATATTTTTTTGTAGGGTGGGCTTTAGCCTGTTATTTTAAGTAAAAGGAATAGAATAATGAGAACTTTTTTAACAAAACAGCAGCAAATAAAAATCGCTGAATTTAAGAAAAAAAATCCCAAAGCTACTGCCAAATTTATTGCACAAAAGTTTGGTTATACCACTCGTCAGGTTTACAATGCCTTGCATAAATTCCCAGACATTGCCGGTATTAAAGTAAGAAATTATTCAGATGAAAATTTCTTAAAAAAAATAGCTATCTGGAAGGTTAATCATCCGGAATATACGCTCGAAAAACTTGAACAAAAATTTAAAGTGCCTACACACGTTGCTCGTTATGCACTTCAAAAGTTTGCAGGCGAAGCAGAGCTTGGTAAAGCTACTCGCAAAGGTCGTACTATTCAAACTAAAATTATTGCAGACAGCATAGACCACATTGAAACACTTAAACACCAGCTCTCTTACTGCCTTGCAGAGCTTGAAAACAATGATCGCATTGTTATCTCATCACGCATTGATATGCTTTATAAAATGATAAGACTTCGTGTCTATCTGCAAGACCTCGAAATCGAATCACATATTAAACGTGTTGATGCTGATGTTATTGCTATGATTATTAAACGCTTTGTGCCTAATGCCACAAGCGATGATATTATTAAAATTTATACCGAAGAATTCCATAAATGGCAAACTCACAAAGGACAACAAGGCAAAGGATTTTAAGTAGGACAGACTTTAGTCTGTCTTTTTAAGAAAAAGAAAAAAACTTATTATTATGGAAAAATTTTCTCTTTCAAAATATTCAATGGATGAGTTCATCAAGCAAAACGATTTGCAAAAAGAACTTGATGAATTAAAAAAATCTTCTCTCGGCTTTAAAATAGAAGAATTCAAAGGTAAAGACGCAACAAAAGTCGCAATCGAAAAAAGAAAAGAACTCTCAAAATTATCCTTTTGGAACTTTGATAAATTTTATTTCCCGCCCTTGCTTTACGAAGATTATGCGGCTCCTAACTCAATGCTTAAAGATATTGTTAAGGCTTCTTTATTACCGGGTTTCCATCTTTTTATCGGTCCTCGCAAACACGGAAAAACTGTTACTGCAAAAAAACTTTTGCTCTGGCTTTTATTAACAGGCAAGGTAAACACCGCAGGCATTTATTCGGAGACTATTTTTAAATCATCAAAAATTTTAAAAAGTATTTTTCTTATACTCTCGCAAAATGCAAAGCTGCTTCAGGATTATAAGTTTGAAGTAATCAACGCTAACAGCGATGAGTTTCAGATTAAAATGCTTGATGGACAGAATAATCCTATACGTTCCTGTGCCGCTTTTTCTGAAGGTCGCTCGCTTCGTGGCTACTCTGATATATTTGCCCGCCCTCAATTCCTACTGGGCGATGACATCGAAACTCTCGAATCCTCTTTCTCCGCTAATGCAGTTGAAACAAGAATTATGAAACTATCTGAAGCCTTCCACAGCTTAAACAAAAATGGAACGTTTTTAATCCTTGCAAATGATTTTATTAATACTTCTGCTGTCCATCATCTTAGATTACAAAAAGAAAATAATTTGCTGCCAGCCGATTGGAATGTTTACACTTATAAAGCATTTAATAAAATTCCTCTGTGGCACCAAAAATTCGGTCGCATTACCGAATCAAAACTTAAAGAAATTCTCAAACCTCTTTCTGAATCCGATTGGCAGGCAAATTTTCAAAATAACCCCGTGCCGCCCGATGGAGATTTTTTTAAGCGTGAAAACTATCAAGAGTATTTTTCTTTGCCTCCAGATGTTAAAGGCATCATCTATTGCGATCCTAACCTTAGCAAAAAGTCCAAAGGCGATACTACTGCAATAGTTCCGCTCCTTTATTCTCCGCAACAGGATGTTTATTTTATTCCGCAGGTTGTCTGTAGATCTTTTAGCGATGCTAATCAACTTATTGAAAGCGTCTTCTTGCTCAAACAATCCGTTAACAATATTGTCGGCATTGCCTTCGATGGAAATGTATCACAGGAATCTACTTGGTCTCAACACATACGAAATTATACTAAAATTAATTCGATACCTTTTCCGCATATAGAATATAAACGCTATCGTGTTGATGACCTTGCTAAAAACTTGCAGCTTGCTTATGCAAATAACAAAATAAAATTTGCGCCCGGATTTTCTAAAACCGTTGATGGTGAAAAATTTCTATCGCAGTTCTTCTCATTCAGCGGCACAAAAAAAGACGGTGCTCAGGATGACGCCCCAGATGCTTTAATCTGCGCTTTTGAGTTTATACACGAAAGGAATTTAGTAAAAAAGTTTAACCAGCCGGTTAAACCTTTTAAAGATTATTATCAATTATAACTCTAACAAAAAAAAAGGAATTCTATTATGTCAACACTTTATCCAAAACTAAATGACTTCATTCAACAAGCAAATATTATTGATGCTTTGCCTTTCCCTAAACGTAATACTATTGACTTTTATAAAACACTTAAACGTGCTTTATCAATAAATCTTAAAATGTTTGGGCATTATTCCGCTCGTAAAGCCGCACTATCTTCTTTCGATTATGTTATTACAGCAAAAGACAGTAACGATCAGCCCAGAGCAGATGAAGCTCGCTCCAGACTTAATAGCAGCATACTTACTGTTATAGATAACCAGCTTAAAGCTATTGCATTCG
>JANWVQ010000118.1 GCA_025056745.1 Ignavibacterium sp. | reverse complement strand
CATATCTAAATCGAGGAATACTCCATCGAACCCAAATAAAGAAAAACAGCAGAGCACCCATCTTAATAAAGAACGATGCTATTTGGATTGTTGTTAATAACCAGTTCGGCATATTCAAAGTTTCAATGAATGGAACTTGCCAACCACCTAAATAAAGTGTTACAATTAATGCTGATGCGATAATCATATTTGCGTATTCAGCTAAGAAGAAAGCAGCGAACTTCATAGAACTATATTCAGTGTGAAAACCACCAACTAATTCTGGTTCAGCTTCTGGTAAATCAAACGGAAGTCTGTTTGTTTCAGCAAAAGCAGATACTACAAAAGTTATAAATCCAATTGGTTGAATAAATGCATTCCACATCCATCCTGCTTGAGAATTAACGATATCAATAGGGCGAAGTGATTCAGCTAAAAGTAACACTCCTCCAATTGAAAATCCCATTGAAATTTCATAGGAAATCATCTGAGCTGATGAACGAATACCACCTAGCAATGAATATTTACTTCCTGATGACCAACCGGCAAAAGTTATAGCATAAACTCCAAGAGATGTTAGTGCTAAAACATAGAGAATTCCCATATTAATATCTGCAACAACCAACTGTATGTTATATCCAAATACTTTTATATCAGGACCAATTGGAATAACAGCATAAGTTGTGAAAGCTACAAAAAGTGCAATCATTGGAGCAATTGCGTGAACATATTTATTAGCTCTTTCTGGTACAATATCTTCTTTCAATAAAAGTTTAAATACATCTGCAAAAGGTTGAAGTATTCCTTGCCACCCTACTCTATTAGGACCTAAACGATTCTGTGCCCAAGCACTAATTTTTCTTTCAAAGTAAACTAAGTATGAAACCGTAAGCAACATTATTGTGAAGATGATTAATATTTTTATCAAAGTCAAAACAACTAATTCAATAATGCCCATAAATTCTCCAGAGATTAAACTTTAACTTTTTGAATTGATAACTGTTTTCCTAAAGTTCCTATTTCTTCGTAGTCCAATCCGTTAAACTCAGGAATTGCTTTTGAAAATTCTAAAAACACATCTTCAGAGTTTTGATATTTATACTTGTATCCAAAATATGATATAAGATTTGTTAAAATTTTCCAAGTTGCTTTTGCATCATATTTTTTACCTTGAGCCCAACGATCGAATTCAGTTCCAAATTTATCTAATCGACTTAAGGACATTCCATCTAAAGAACGATCCATTTCAATAGTCGCTACTGCAGGCCTTATTCTTTGAACTCGTCCTTGTATATTTACAAAAGTACCATTCTTTTCAGCATAAGTTGCTGCAGGCAATACTACGTGTGCAAAATTTGTGCTTTGATTGAAGTTTGAAGTTTGAACTACGAACAGCTCTAATTTCTTAATATGATCAACTAAATCAGGCTCATAAGAAACGATATCATCTTCTACTAAATACAATGCTTTAATCTTACCTTCTTTAATAGCATTAATAATTCCAATCAAATCCAATCCATTTTTTTCTGGGAAAACACCAACAAGTTCAGCTCCAAGACTGTTTGGAGTTAAATCCTCTGTTCTTAAAATATCATCAGCAAAAGAAGGATCAATATGTCTGATGAAATCAATATTATAAGTTCCTAATATTGATTTAGCGAATTTGCTTATAAGATAATTATCCTCACAAGTTGCATAAGCAGATCCAATTACAGCAATTTCATTCTTGGAGAATTTTTTAATCTGATTTGCTATTTGATTAAATGCCTCATCCCAACTAACTTTTTTGAATTCATTATTAATTCGAAGGTGAGGTGAATCAATTCTTGTTGATGAATTTACGAACTTAAATGTATTTATTCTACCGTGATCACACATCCAATAACTATTTACATCCTCATTGTGTCGCGGAGTTAATCTCAAGATTTCATTATTTCTTACCCAAATTTCAATATTACATCCACGGGAGCAACCAATACAAACTGAATCAGTTTTTGACATATCCCAAACTCTTGCTTTGAATCTGAAGTCAGAGTTGGTCAAAGCACCTACAGGACAGATATCAACAACATTTAATGAATAAGGATTATCTAACTGTTCTCCCGGGAAAGTTGTTATTGTAACTCTATCTCCTCGTTTGACAAAAGTTAGTTCTGAATCTTTAGCAATTTCATCGCAAAATCTTATACAACGAGAGCAAGAGATACATCTTTCAGCATCGAACATTACATAAGGACCTAATTGAACACGTTTATCTTTATGAACTTTTTCTTCAATAAACCTACTTTCTCCGATACTATGTTGATATGCATAATCTTGTAATTTGCATTCACCGGCTTCATCACAGATTGGGCAATCTAAAGGATGATTAATCAGAATGAATTCCATCACAGCGTTTCTTGCTGCGATAGTTTTTTCTGAATTTGTATGAACAACCATTCCATCAGATGCTAAAGTTGCGCAAGCAATAACGAGTTTAGGCATTCTTTCTACTTCAACCAAACAAATTCTGCAATTTCCAGAAATGGAAAGTTTTGGATGATAGCAGAAATGTGGTATTTCAATTCCGTGGTCGGCTGCGGCTTGAATAATAGTTTGCCCTTGTTTGAATTCTATTTCTTTTCCATCAATTATAATTTTTGGCATAATCTACTCTCTTATTAAGCTGCTTTTTTGTTTAATAAATTTTTATTGGCTATTATAACTTGAATTAATTTTCCATCAGCAAAAACTTCATTTGCAGATTTAACTATATCATTAACTGTAATCAAATCAATGTTTGAAAGAATTTCTTCAACATCCATAATTCTTCCATAATGAAAAAGTGAATTAGCCATACCCATCATTCTGTTGGTAGTGTTCTCAAGTCCTAAAATCATACTTCCTTTAATGTACCGCTTTACTTGATTTAATTGTTTTTCTGATATTTTACCTTCTTTTATTTCGTTAAGTTGTTTATTGACTATTTTATTTGCTTTCTCCCAGTTATTTTCATTTGTAGAGAAAAAAATTCCGAAAGATGATACATCAATATATGAATTTAGAAACGTGTTAATTTGATATGCAATTCCATATTTTTCTCTTACCGCTTGAAATAACTTTGAGCCTGAGTTTTCTCCAAGTAAAGTTGAAAGAACTTTTATATTTAATCTTCTTTTATCATTAAATCCATAAGTATCTGTTCCAATAATGGTATAAATCTGATTTATTTCTTTTTGAATAAAAACATCTTGTGATAAAGTTTTGTTCAATGATTTTCTTTGAGTTGGTTTTCCTATATCAAGTTGATTGATTTTTGATTCAACAAGTTTTAAGATTTTATTATGTTTGATTGAACCAGAAACAGATATCACTAAATTGTTTGTGTTGAAAAATCTTTTTGTAAAATCTTTGAGAGTTTTTGAATTGAATGACTTAATATTTTCTTTAGTTCCAATAATTGGATTAGCAAGAGAGTTTCCTTTGAATAATTCATTTTCAAATTTATCAAAAATTAATTCCTCTGGATTATCTTCGATATCATTAAGTTCTTCAATAACAACACCTGCTTCAGTTTTTATGTGTGAATCTTTGAACAACGAATTTTGAATCATATCTGCGACAACATCGAAGTATTTCTCAAAGTATTCTTCTAATCCTCGGACATAAATACAGATCTGTTCTTTTGATGTAAAAGCATTTATATATCCACCTGAGGATTCAATAGCGTCAATGATTTGTTTGGAAGTTCTTTTTTTAGTCCCTTTAAAGAGCATATGCTCTATAAAATGAGAAATTCCATTCTCTGATGAATTCTCATCTCTCGAACCGACATTAAACCAAAATCCCATTGAAAAGGATTTGTAATGTGGTGTAAACTCAGAGACTACTCTTATTCCATTCGATAAAGTTGATAATTCGTAATTAATCACAAAATTCCAAAATAAACTGAAAATCGGGTTCAAATATAGATAAATGGTTTACGTCTATCAAATAAACGTATTGAGTTCAAGTTAAAGTTGAGGTTCAAGTTCAGGTTCAAGTTCAAGTTGAGGGTCATTTCAAGTTTATGAGTTTTATAATAATTATTTAATCTTAAACTTGAACTTGAGCTTGAACCTGAACTTGAACTTATTTCATTGTCATTCAGTAGTCATTCGATGGTCATTCAATAGAAATTCATTGTTTTCAATCATCCAATCACTCATTCAACCAATCCCTGTTTAGATTAAGAATAAGATTTTCTTGAACATAAACAAGAACTTGACCCTGAACTTATATTCTACACTAAATCAGGAAATTTTTCCAGGTATTTATGATAGAATTCTCCAATTTGTTTATAAGCCTTTTCCAATATCTGTTCATTTGGTAAAAATACAACTCTGAAATGGTTAGTTCCCGGAACTTGTCCAAAACCACTTCCTGGAACGACTACCACGCCAGTTTCTTTAATCAATTCGGCAACAAAATGAGAATCAGGTTGTTTCATATTTAATTTTGGAAATGCATAAAATGCACCTTCAGGTTTAACACAACTTATACCTTCAATTGAATTCAACATTTCTACAGTTAAATCTCTTCTTTTGGTTAATTTATTCATAACCTCAATTAGATGCTCATTATTTCCATCAAGGCAGTCTTTAATAGCATATTGCTCAGGATGATTAGCAGACAATCTTGCTCTTAGGATTTTATTTATTGCTTCAATATAATCTGAAAGTATTTCTTTTCTTCCGCTTACAATTCCCCATCCAATTCTGAAACCAGGAACCATATAGTTTTTTGATAATCCGCCAAAGGTTATACAAGACACATCTTTATTTAATGAAGCAATTGAAATATGTTTTTTACCATCGAAAAGAAGTTTATCATAAATCTCATCAGCAAAAATTACGAGATTATGTTCAAGTGCTAAATCAATTATTTGTCTAAGATTTTCTTCAGTATATAAAGAACCAGTTGGATTATTTGGATTTATTAAAATTATTGCTTTTGTTTTTTCATTTATTTTTGATTTTATATCATCAATATCAGGGAGCCAACCGTTTTCTTCATTTAAATAATATGGATTTTCCATCATCTGTAGTTTACTTGCAATTGCAGTGTAGAGAGGATATCCTGGAGTTGGAGTCAAAACATTTTCGCCATCATTAACCAGAGCTGTTAAGCATATATCAATTGCTTCAGAGGCGCCGGTAGTTATGAAAATATCTTGAACATTTGTTATACCTTTTCTTTCAGCTTCACGCTCAATAGATTCAATAGCTTCTTTAATCCCAGAGGAAGGGGCATAACCATTTTTGTTATTCAACATAGCTTTGTAAGTATTTTCAATCAGATGCCTCGGAGGTTCAAAATCAAATAGATTTGGATCACCTATATTTAAATAAAGCATCTCTTTACCAGTTTTAGCTACTTCATTTGCGAGTACTACAATATCTCTTACGGCATAGGTTATATTATCAGTTCTTTGAGCAGGGACAATTTTCGAAATCATATTTACTCCAAGTAAAATTTGAATTTTGTTATGTAAAAATAAGAATTAAGATTGAGATTGATAGAGTGATTGAGATTTAAAGGGTGATATGATTTGGAATATTTGGTTTAATATTCTAACAAAAAATTTAGTTGATGACTAAATACAAATATCAAAAAATATCATTGTATGATACTCAAAATTCTAATTTTTATCTTTATTATTGCATTAAAATAAGAAAGGCCAATCCTATGCAAACTAATTTTATAGCACACATCAAAAAAAATCCCGATGGCTCTTGGGCAGAACCACATCTCTTGAAAGACCATTT
>JANWVQ010000122.1 GCA_025056745.1 Ignavibacterium sp. | reverse complement strand
TATTTCAAAATCAGACAGATAATTCTGCAAAACTTCTCTGGACTTATTGTGCAAATTATTTACTATTTTAGAGAATTCATTAATTAGGTTAGATTTTAATTCCCTTAAATATATATTTTTATCAAATTCTTTTTTTTTCCTCTTAACCTTCTTTTCATTTTCTCTAAATAATCGGGCAATACCTAATGTTATCCAATCCCAAAAATCAAAATCACGTTTACGGGTTACAATTATATCTTTTTCTATATAAGCATTTTTGTTCGCTTTATACTCAATGGCATCAAGGTCAACTTTGGGAATGGTGATTTTATGCTCTTCTTGAAACTTCTTACCTGATTCTTGAAGCCTAGAGTTCAGTTCCTCTGTTATTGATTTTGAAAAATTTTTAGCAATTTTATAAATTTCATTAAGAGCATCAAAAAAATGCTTTCTTATAATTACTCTCGAATTGCCAGATTCTATAAGTTCAGAGTACTTTGTTTTAAGCTCTTTTATTTTCGCAATCCAGTTAGAATGTCTTCCAGTAAAGCTTTGTTCTAACTGTTCTTTTGTTTTTTTTATAAGATTTTCATATTTACTAAGTGCTTTTTTAATCCGTTCGATTTCTTCTGCAAAAAGTTGGGGACTTTTCTTTTTTACTTTCTTTCTATTAACTTCATCATTAATTTTTTCTTCTAAATTTTTATAACCCTCTTTAATCTTTTCAATTATTTCAAATAGTTGCAGACGGGGTGCTTGTAAAGAAAATTTATCAATAACTGAAAACATTTTATCAAATTGAGAATATTCCAGTAGAATTTCTTTTAAATCTCGCTTCTCTTTTTCAGCTTTTCTCAAAAATTTAGGTAAAATATCTGCTTTATATGTGGAAGATTGTTCTATCTGTTCTATACTTAAACCATTTTGAATATCATTATAAATTATTTTAAGTAAGCTATCGACAACTAATATTCTATCTTCTGGTATGTAATCTTTGTAAAGGCGTTTAGCTTCATTATGCAATCTTATAATATCGTTATCTGTCTTTAATCCAATGTGTGTTAATACTAAAAAAAGTGTCTCTTTACTTCTTTCTGGTATAACTGAAATAACAAATTCCCTAAATGATTTTGATTCTATAGGATCAATTCTATGAACAAATATTATTGCATTAGCTTCTAAAAAATAATTAAATGAAATATCTTGTATACCACCGATTGCGTTTACACCAGGGCTATCAACTAATCTTAATTCGTCAAATACCCATTTCGAGGGGAACCCGACCTGAATTTCCACAGGGATTTTATCTTTAGGATGGTTCTCAATATATTTTTTTATTAATTCTACTTTATTCGTCAAATCGAGTTGTGATTTATCTTCTAAATACTTTAATAGCGCTTCATCTAATTTTAATTTATCTTGTTGTATTATTTCATTGTTCAAGAGGGTGGTAGGTAAATCTCTGTATTCGTCTCTTATGCTACAAACTTCCTTTATTTTTTCTTGAAATGATTCACCATTTTTAGTCATTTCTTTATGATTGAAGGTATTTTCATTTCCAGAAGCATATTTTATCTTTAAGTATGGTTCATCAGCTTTTAAGATTTCAACTATTGCAGATGTAGTTTGGAGGACATCTGATGGAAGTAACTCCACACCTAAAAGCGCATTGATGAAAGTAGATTTGCCAGCTTTAACTTCGCCAGCAACAACAAGTGTATATTTGCCCTTTTTTAATGAATTAACTCTACTCTCCAAAAACTTTAAATTTATTCCATCATTATTTTTTCCTCTAATTCGTTTATAACCTTCGAATAGGTCAATGACATTATCTTTTTGAATTTTATAAGAACTATATATCATAAATTCTCCTGAAAATACTTTTATTATATAATCAAACACAAATTAATCAGTTTGATACTATTACCTTATGAGATGAATTTTTGTCAATTTTTTGAATAACATCTAGAATTCTTGCTTATTCTATGATTATTTTCTCCTTAATTAATCAATTAAGAATAAACAAATTATTGCTATTATAAATTTATTAAATTTATGATTGTCATTTTCATTCTGAGAGTGAGCAGGAAATGAAGAAATATTTAGCTCTCTACCGTTCATAGAATATTTGATTCAGGTTTTCACCAAATTAATATTTTTTATGTTAAACTAAAAATACTTTCATCTTTAAAAAAATTGTAAGAAACAATAAATCAACCATTCATCCATTCACCCAATCACCCATTCATTCAATCCTTCCAATCACCGATATCAATAATTGAGCAAATTTCTCTTTTACTTTTTC
>JANWVQ010000082.1 GCA_025056745.1 Ignavibacterium sp. | reverse complement strand
GATTCCCTGGACTTCCGCAAAAAATTTAGCAAACATTAATCAACTCTATCCAGAATCAAGAAGTTTAAATTTTTCCATCGAGCCTTGGAAAACAATAGTAAATCTTGCAACAAAAATTTCTGATTTCCCAAGACATTTAAGCATTCACCCTGGTGGAATTATAATTACACCATCGAAGATTACTGATTATACTGCTCTTGAATATGTCAAGAATAAAGGATTAGGATTGATTGTTACGCAGTATGATATGTATTCAATTGAAGACTTGGGATTAGTCAAAATTGATTTGCTTAGCCAGCGTTCACTTGGAGTTTTGAGAGATACTTTGAAGCAAATTGGAAATAATCTCTAAATTCGTTCTCATTGAATTTTCATAAAATCTTTATCTGCATTTTTATACATTATTTTTAAGAGTTGAAAAATAAAAATTTCACAAAATGAAAAATCAAAATTTTTGGCTTACACATTTTGAAAAATCTGGTAAGACAGAGTCTCCTAATTATGAAAATACAATTAAATATTTTCAAAAATTTCAGGATAAGACTCAATTTGTAAAAATTAAAACTATAGGTTACTCACATCAACAAAGAGAGATTAAAGTAGTTATTGTTTCAAAGGATAAAATTTTTAATCCAATTGAGGCTAAAAGAAAAAATAAAGCTATTATTTTGATTCAAAACTGTATTCACGCTGGAGAGGTCGAGGGTAAAGATGCCTCTATGTTGATGCTTCGTGAAATGCTGATTACCAAAGAAAAAGAGAATTTACTTAATAATGTTGTTCTTTTAATAATCCCAGTAATAAATGTAGATGGTCACGAAAGAAGAAGTCCATTTAATAGACCAAATCAAAATGGACCCAAACAGATGGGCTGGCGAACAAATGCACTTAATCTTAATCTCAATCGTGATTATCTCAAAGCTGAATCTAATGAGATAAAAGCATTCTTAAATTTGTTTAATCAATGGCTTCCGGATTTTTTTATTGATAATCACACTACAAATGGTGCAGACTATCAATACCATATAACTTATGCTGTTCCGACTCATCAGAATCTCGATAAAGATCTCGTCTCATTTGTTAAAAATAAGTTTTTACCTTATATGATTCCAAAAGTTGAAGAGGATGGATTTATCGTTGGACCTTATATGGAATTTAAACAGGGAACAGTTGAAAGTGGAATTCTTGATTTAGCTGCACCTCCAAGATTATCTCACGGTTATTGTGCTGCACAAAATAGAATTGGTTTATTAATTGAAACTCATAGTCTTAAACCATTTGAGAATAGAGTTTATTCAACCAAATCGATGATGGAGCATACGATTGAATTTGTGTCAAAAAATTATTTAGAGATAATTTCATTAAATAAACAGGCAGACTTTAATCCAACGAAAATTTTTATCATTGAGAAGAAAAAATTTCCTTTGGTTTTAATTAGTAACGGGGAATATGAGATATATAAATTTAAGGGATTTGAGTGGTATGAAGAGTATAGTTCAATTATGGGAGTGACAGTAAGAAAATACACCCAAAAACCAATAGAAGTTGAGGTACCGATTTTTAATAAATGTAAATCGAAAGTTAAAATTGTTTTACCTGAAGCATACTTAATTCCGATAGAATATCAGTTTGTTGCTGATAAACTTAGGCTTCACAACGTGAAAATTTTTCGATGTAGTAGTAACATCACACTTGAAGTTGAACGTTACAAATTTTATGACGTTAGTTTTGCTTCTAAACCTTATGAAGGCAGGCAACAACCAAATTTCAAAGTTGAAATGTTTAAAGAAAAAGTTCAGATTAATAAAAATTATTTCGTCGTCCCGACAAATCAGAGAACTTTAAGAATTATCGTTCATCTCCTTGAGCCAGAGAGTGTGGATTCACTCGTAAGCTGGGGCTTTTTCAACCATATTTTTGAAAGAAAAGAATATGCAGAAGCATATATTATGGAGCCAATAGCTCAACAAATGTTAAAAAATGATCCCGAGTTAAGAAATGAATTCAAGAAAAAATGTGAAGATGAATCCTTCTGTAAAAATCCGTTTGAGAGATTAGATTTCTTTTATAAACGCTCACCATTTTTTGATAAGAATGAAAATGTTTATCCGATTTTAAGAGCAAACAACTTAAAAGATAAACTTAAGCTCATAAGTTATTAAATAATGGTTTTATTCTGAATGAATGAATTAAAATTTAATCTTTGATAGTTTAATTGATAAATATTTCATTACAAAAACTTTTATCTTGATTAAAGTCTATTCTTTAATAACTTGCAAATCAAAAAAATCAGAGGTTAATAATTAGTTAATGACATTTCTAAATCCAGCTATACTTATTGGTTTAATTGCTGCTTCTATTCCTGTTATAATTCATTTATTGAATCTTAAAAAATTAAAAAATGTTGAATTCAGCACTTTGATGTTCCTGAAAGAACTACAGAAAAACAAGATTAGAAAAATTAAAATTAAACAATGGCTATTGCTTTTACTGAGAGTTTTAATAATAGTTTTCATAGTTCTTTCTTTCGCTAGACCAACATTGAAGGGAGTAAGTATTGCTGGAATAACATCAGCTGCAAAAACTACATCTGTTTTTTTGATTGACAATACTTTTAGTATGTCAGTTATTGACCAGAATGGTTCTTTTCTAAATCAGGCAAAAAATTTATCTGATAAAATTATTTCGCTTCATCAACAAGGTGATGAGGCATTTGTTCACTTTATAGCAGATGATACAACCTATCAGATAACTTCATTATCTTCAGATTTTACAAACTCATTAAAAGACAATAATATCTCTATAATAACTCCTGATTTCAAAAAACATCTAATATCTGCTGCAGAATTAGTCAATAAGAGTAAGAACTTCAATCGTGAAATTTTTGTATTCTCAGATTTTCAGAAAAACTTAATCAAAGATGAAAAAGAAAAAAGCAATTTAAGTGAGCTTTTTAATAACAGAGTTAAAGTTTACTTCATACCTTTTAGAAAGGATGAAATTTTTAATTTATCAATTGACGATGTAAAACCAGAAAATCAAATTATTCAAAAAGGAAGCACTCTAAGTTTTATTGTGTCAATTACAAATCATTCAAAACAAAATCTTCAAAACAGAGTTTTATCACTTTTTATTAATGAAAAAAGAGTTGCTCAAAGAAGTTTTAATATAAATTCAAACGAAACTCAAAAAGTAAATATTGAAACTACTTTGAATGATGATGGAATGCTAAATATTATTACAGAAATAGAAACAGATGACATAGAATATGATAACCGATTTTATCTTTCATTAAATATACCAGAGAAAATTTCTGCTCTCATTGTAAATGAAAACACAAACAATGATTTTTTAAAGATTGCCTTGCAAACATTACCCAAAGACAAATTATCAGTAGAAGAAAAAAATTCTTTACAAAGCTCTTCATTATCTCTAAATAGCTATGATGTAATCATTTTGTTTGTAAATGATTACCCTAATATTTCTCAATTAATAAATTACATAGAGCAAGGTGGTTCTGTTATTATCGTCCCACCAAATAAAATAAATTTTAGCAACTTTAATAATTTTGTTAACAAATTAGGGCTTGGAAAATTTGATAACTTTATATCAAAAGACAATAAAGTAAAATTGCAATTCGATAAAGTTGACTATGAACATCCTGTGTTTAAAGATTTATTTTTAACCAATCAAAATAGAAAAGTTGATAGTCCGATATTTTCTCAATTTTTAAAGAATACTTCTTCGATTGGAACTCCAATAATAACTTTATCTGATAATTCAGTTTTCTTGTTAGAAAATAAAATTGGTAAAGGTAAGGTCTTACTTTTTAATTCATCATTTGATTTGGATTGGACTGATTTACCATTAAAGTCAATATTTGCACCGTTAGTAGTAAAATCAATATTTTATCTCTCACAGAAAGATTTTAGTTCAAATATTATTAAAGCCGGAGAAGAATTTATTTTGAATATTAGTAAATTTAATTCGCCACGGATATTGGTTAAAAGACCCGATTACACTGAAGATTATTTCAATCTAAATGAAATTGAGTTGGATGTATTAAGATATAACAAAACAAATATTGCAGGAATTTATCAAATCATTTCAAATGATAAAATAATAACAAGCTTTTCAGTGAATCATAATAAGACTGAATCAGAGCAAGAATATCTAAGTATTGAAGACTTTGAAAAATTTCTTGAAAGCATGCAATTCGAAGGTGAATTAGTTGAAATAAAACCTGGTGAAAATCCAATAGAAAGAATTAATCAGTCAAGATTTGGAACAGAACTTTGGAAATTCTTTGTTCTTTTGGCAATTATTACTGCTCTAATGGAAATGATGATATCGAGAAATATTAAAAAGGAGGTTCAATCAATAACAAACTAATTAATTTTAATTATGATTGAAGTTGCAAAACAAACTAAAGAGAGAGCAATGTTAGTTGCTCTTGATACTAAGAAGTTTTCAAAAGAAGTTATTGAAGAACATATCAACGAATTAGAAGAATTAGCTGACACTGCTGGAGCTGATACAATTCTTAAAGTCATTCAAACTAAAAGAGTAATAGACCCTGCTTTTTATATTGGAAAAGGAAAAGCTGAAGAACTTGCCCAACTAATTGAGTTTAATGATATAAACATAATAATTTTTGATGATGATCTATCTCCTGTTCAAGTCAGAAATCTTGAAAAATTGTTCAACAGAAAAGTAATCGACAGAAGCGGATTGATCTTAGATATATTTGCCTCGAGAGCAAAAACAAAAGAAGCAAAAACTCAAGTAGAGCTCGCTCAACTTCAATATATGCTTCCTCGTTTAACAAGAGCTTGGACACACTTGTCAAAACAATATGGTGGAATTGGAACTAAAGGACCTGGTGAAACTCAAATTGAAACTGACAGACGAATGATAAGAGCCCGAATAAGTTTGCTTAAAAGTAAGCTTGAAAAAATTGAATCTCAAAGGTTAACACAAAGTGCAGGAAGAGAAGGTTTTATTAAAATTGCTATTGCTGGTTACACAAATGCCGGAAAATCAACTTTGTTTAACTTACTGACTCAATCAAATGTATTTGCTGAAAATAAACTCTTTGCAACTCTTGATTCAACAACCCGAACATTGGATATTGATGAAACTCATAAAATACTTATCTCGGATACAGTTGGATTTATAAGAAAGCTTCCTGCTCATCTTGTTGCATCTTTCAAAAGTACACTAAACGAAGTCAGAGATGCAGATATCATTTTGCACGTTGTTGATATATCGCATCCATATTATGAAGATCATATTAAAGTTGTTGATGAAACACTGAAAGAATTTGGAAGTAATGAGAAAAAAGTGATAAAAGTTTTTAATAAAGTTGATTTAATTTCTGATAAATCAATAATTGAATTCGTTAAAAATTCATTCAAGGACTCAGTAATAATTTCTGCATCGAAGGGTATTAATATTTCAACGCTAAAAAACTTGCTTAAGGAAATTCTTAATGAAAATGTTGTTGAAGAAAGAATTTATTTACCTCTCTCTGCAACAAAGTTATTAGCACAAATTTATAAAATCGCTGAAGTTATAAAAACAGATTATGACGAAAATAAAATTCATATCGTTTTTAGAGCGACAAAACAGAATTTGGAAAAAGTTAAAAAGTTATTGACGAGCTATATTTAGATGATGATAATCTTCTCTTAAGTTATACCTCTGTTAAATTCTTATTCTTTTTGATTAAGCCTATTTATTTTTGAATACTAAAACTAATTTTACTTGGAGGAATAATGTCTATCGTTCTTGATGGTTCAAATCTTACTATTGAAAAACTTGTCGCAATAGCTCGTCATAAAGAAAAAGTCGAATTAAGTCCTGAAGCTTTAGAAAGAATAAAAGTTTGTCGTGCTATGCTTGAAGAAAAAATTCAAGCAAGAGAAATTATGTATGGAGTAAACACTGGAATAGGGGAATTCTCTGAAGTTGTTTTGACTGATGAACAGGTAAGGGACTTTCAAAGATATTTGATTTACAATCATTCTGCGGGAATTGGTGAGCCAATGCCAATTGAGTATGTTCGAGGAGCAATAGCTAGTAGAATTAATGTTCACGCACACGGAAACTCAGGCTGTAGACCAGAAATTACTCTTACTCTTGTTGAAATGTTAAATAAAGATTGTATTCCTGTGGTCTGTGAAAAAGGTTCTGTTGGTGCTTGTGGTGATTTAGCACCTATGTCTCAAATTGCTTTATTAATGCTTGGCGAAGGTGAAGCATTCTTTAAAGGTGAAAGACTTCCCGGTAAAATAGCTTTTGAAAAGGCTGGAATTGAAGTACCAGGATTAAAAGCCCGTGATGGTCTTGCTACAATTAATGGTTCAAACTTTATAACTGCAATAAGTGCTCTTCAACTTTATGACATAAATCGTTGGTTAAAACAAGCTGAAATAGCTGCTGCTATGACACTTGAAGCACTTCACGCAAATATGAAACCTTATGATGTTCGACTTCATAAGTTAAGAGGTTTTGCTGGTGCAATAAGAAGTGCCCAAGCAATTAAAAAATGTATTGAGGGGAGTGATCTTCTCACAGGAAAATTGAAACAGAAAGTTCAGGATGCATATTCAATGCGTTCAACTCCACAAGTCATTGGTGCTGCTCACGATGCTGTAGCTTTTGCAAGAAAACAAGTTGAAATTGAATTGAACGGAGTTGGAGATAATCCGATCTTTATTCCTGAAGATAAAGTAACTTTAACGGGTGCAAACTTTCAGGGAACCCCTGTTTCGCTTCCTATGGATATGGTTGGTGCTGCGGTAACGATGGTTAGCGTTCTTTCGGAAAGAAGAATGAATAGACTAAATAATCCTGCATTAAGTGTTGGACTACCGGCGTTTCTTACAAAAGGTGCTGGTATGTTTTCAGGATTAATGTTGAGTCAATATACAGCCGATATGATGATTGTTGAGCAACGCATTCTTTCAATGCCAGCTTCAATTCAATCAATTCCTGCAGCTGCTGATCAAGAAGACTTCGTGTCAATGGGAATGAATACTGCACTTAAAAATGCTCAAATACTCGATAATGCTTATGGCATACTTGGAATTGAATTTATGGCAGCTGCTCAAGCACTTGATTTTAGGAATCATCAAACAGGTAGAGGTGTAGCAAAAGCCAAAGAAGTCATTCGTAAATATGTTGATTTTCTCGATGTTGATCGCCCTCTTTATCCCGATCATAATAAAATGAAAGAACTTGTTAAATCTTGTGAAATACTCGAAGAGGTTGAAAAGGTTGTAGGATCTTTAGATTAAGATTTAATTGATACCTGCTTAAATAAAATAAGCAGGTATCAAAAGAGGTATTATGAGAAAATAATTATGCTACTTTTGAGAGTAATTCTTTTTCAATAATTTGTTTGAGAGATTCTTTAGGTAATGCACCAACTGCCATTTTGGGCTGACCTTCTAAAGGAATGAAGAGTAATGATGGAATGCTTCTGATACCAAAGACCGCACCTAATTCTTGTTCTTCATCAGTATTAACTTTATAAATGTTAACCTTTCCAGCGTATTCTTCGGACAATTCTTCTAAAATTGGTCCAATTATTCTGCAAGGTCCACACCAAGGCGCCCAAAAATCAACAATTGCAGGAAGATTGCCATTGAACTTCCATTCATCGTTTTTTTCGTAATCAAAAACTTTTTCTAAAAAAGTTTCTTTGGTTAAATGTTCTGTCATTTTATTCCCTTTCTAAATTATATTGATTCTAAAACTTTTTGAAGTTTTGTTTTTACTTCATTAGCTATTTCTCCAATAGCAGGATTTTTGATAATCTCAGTCATAACCATAGGATCAAAAATTGAGACAACTGTTTTATCTTCTTTTTCAAAAACTATTACATTGCAAGGTAATAGAAGTCCTAATTCCTCTTCTGACTGAAGTGCTTTGTATGCAAACGGAGGATTACAAGCACCAAGAATTATATATTTTTTGAAATCTACATCTAATTTTTTCTTCAGAGTTTCTTTTACATCAATGGTTGTGAGAACTCCAAATCCTTCTTTCTTTAATTCTTCAGTTACTTTTTCTATTGCTTCTTCAAAATTATAATTTGTTGTTTTTGAAAAACCATAATTCATTTATTTGCCTCTGAGTTTTTTGAGTTACCAAAATTAGTTAGAAGCATACCAATTATACCGCCCCAAATCATACTCGTATATGGATTACTAGTTATCGCACAACCCCTTTGACATCCAATGAAATAATAGTATAAATAACCTCCTATGATTCCTAATGTTACTGGAATGATAAACTTTATTTTCTTAATCATCTTTTTACTTTTGCTAGATTCCATCTTATTATTCCCCCTGAGAGATTTGCAGAGTTAAAACCTAATTTTCTGAGTTTAGATGCTGCTTTTAGACTTCGGTTTCCAGTTCTGCAGTAGCAAACAATTTCTTTATCTTTAAATTTTAATAACTCTTTGTTCTCTTTATCAATTTCATATAACGGAATATGAAAAGAACCTTTAATGTATTCTTGTTTCCTTTCCAAGGGTGTTCTAACATCTAATAAAATTATTGAATTATCTTTTTTTAGTTTATTTGCCAGTTCAATTGGTGAATATTGTTTAATAGTTCTAAACAAATAAACTTTCCGAATTATGTAAACTATAATTAATGTTAAAATTGCATAGAAAAAAATTTGTTCTGTTGTCATTTTTCTTACTTAGTTAGATTATAAAATTAAAAAGAGGATTCAAAGATTCAGTTTTCTAAGAGATTATTTATTACTTCTTCAATTTCTTTTGCATTTGGAAAAAATGAATGAATTTTTCTTAAGACTGCTTCTACAACCGCATCAGGACAAGATGCTCCGCTTGTTAATATTATATCTACAGTTTCTTTTTCAGGTATGAAATTATGAGAAATAGTTTCAGCTTTTTTATGAATATCGTAATGTAAAATTGTATCACGAGAAATTATTTTCTCTTCAGATGAAATAAAATAAGTTTGAAGTTTTTCAGAACAAAGTTCAACTATATGAGATGTATTTGAACTGTTATAACCACCAACAACTATAGCAAAATCAGCTTTCGTTTGAAGTAAACCATAAGTAGCTTGTTGATTATCATAGGTTGCATAACACAAAGTATCTCGTGTGTCAGCAAAGTGATATTTAAGATTTTCTTCTCCATATTTTTTTAACATTGTTTCTCTAAATAAATCTGCTATCTCCTGTGTTTCTGATGCAAGCATCGTGGTTTGGTTTACAACTCCTATTCTTGACAAATCTTTTTTTACATCAAAGCCAGGTGAATATTTCCCTTCAAAATAAGTATAAAAAAATCTATCATCTATTGTTCCAAGGATTATATCAGAAAGAACTTTTGCCTCTTGAATGTTTCGTACGATAACTGCAGGACCGTTTACAATGCTATGAGAGAAAGTCGCTCGTGTTTCTTCGTGATAATGCTTACCGTGAATTATAATCGTATAATTTTGTTTACCTAAAATTTCACTTCTATTCCAAACTTTTTCAACAAATGGACAGGTTGTGTTATATCTGTAAGGATTTATTCCAATTTTGTTTAATCGATGTTCAATCTCGAGCGTTGTTCCAAAGGCAGGAATGATAACTATATCTTCTGAGGTTAAATTTGACCAATCAAAAATTTCATTTCCATTTGTATCCATTAAAAATTTTACACCTAAATTGATTAAATCATTATTAACACCAGGATTATGGATCATTTCACTTAATAAGAATATTCTTTTACCTTTATTTTCTTCTATGGTTTTATATGCTATTTCGATTGCATTTTCTACTCCATAGCAAAATCCGAAGTGGCGAGCCAAATAAAATCTTACGCTTCCGAAATCTAAAACTGTTGGAGAAAAATCTTTCTTCTTAGGATCAAAATCTTTTCGAAGATTTTTTATCTGTGTTATAAATGAACTTCTATAATACGGTGGAATTTCAAATTTTTTCATATTAATCTTTTTTTATCCCAAACATAATTTCAAAATCAATTGTTCAACTAATTTTATCTGAAATATTTCTCTATATCAGAAATTGAAAGGTTGAAATCTGATGCAAATTTTTCCAAAGATGGTTTGTGTAAATAAAACAAAACAATCAAAAAAATATTTATTACTACAAATAAATAACTACCGGATATTATAAAAATTGTAGTTGAAAACAATGATAATGATTCTATCATTGCTAATTTTATTATCATTCCTTTTCTATAAATGAACAACTTTTCTTCTATTGACTCAAGATTATTAGATTTATTACTGATAATTTTTCTGTAAATAATAGGTCCAATAACAAGCATAGGGGCAAGAATTATAAGGAAGGAAATAGTCAACAAAAATGTGAAATTATTATCTGCTTTATAAGAATTATTTTCAACAAATATTAAGGCAAATACCATAAAAAATATCTGTCCACTTAAAAGAAGATAAAAAATTAAAGACGAGGATCTTAATATTTCTTTTTCTTTCATTTAACGTTTATCGAAGCAAAAATATTTTTCTTCTTGACGCCAAATTTTTTTATTTGAGAATTTTCTGGCACTTCGTAACCACATAAAAAAGATCTGGCTTTTGTTTTGGGAGGGAATTTATCACTGAAACATAAATTGTATGCGTTTTGATCTTGTTGAAACTTTGGAAATTTTGTTAGAAACTCAGATACAATGGCTGCTCCCTTAATTCCTGATTTATATTCTTTACCATCTGCATCAATAATTATTAAACTCATTGAATATTCAGAGCCCATATTTATATATTTATCAGAGATATTCTCGATAATTACTTCCGCAACTATAAATTTATGTTCTTCCTTATTGTTATCACTATTAAACGAATGTAAATTTAGCAGTGATATTTTCACCTCATCATTTGAAATTTTTGCGATTGGTAAAACTTTTTCTTGGGAATAAATATATGAAATTAAAGTCAAACTGATAATAAAGAACTTAATCAAACACTTTCTCCTTTAACGATTTCTTCAACGTCTTTCGCTTCTTTCGGAATTAATCTACCAAGAACTTTGTGGCCAGTTTCTGTAACAAGAACATTATCTTCAATTCGAATTCCGCCAAAGTCTTTAAAAGCTTCTAACTTATCATAATTAATAAAATTCTTTAGTTTATTTTTTGACATCCACTGGTTAATCAATTCTGGAATGAAATAAATTCCAGGCTCAACTGTCAATACATATCCTGGTTTCAATTCTTTCGCGAACCGTAAGTATGACAAGCCAAATTGATTACTTCTTTTAGTGTTTTTATCATAGCCCACATAATCTTCACCTAATGCTTCCATATCGTGAACATCAAGTCCGAGCATATGTCCTAAACCGTGCGGGAAAAACAAAGCGTGAGCACCATTTTTAACTGCATCTGAGGGATTACCTTTCATTATTCCCAATTGAATTAATCCAGCTGCGATTATTTTGGCAGCTATTAGATGAACATCTATATACTTTGCTCCTGGTTTTATTGCATTGATGGCATTCTTTTGAGCTGTTAAAACAATTTCATATATATCTTTTTGAATTGAAGAAAATTTCCCCCCCACAGGAATTGTTCTTGTAATGTCACTTGCATAAAATCTATAAGATTCAGCTCCAGCGTCACAAACTAGTAAATCACCTTCTTTAAGTTGATTTTCGTAGTAATGATTATGGAGAATTTGTCCGTTCTTTGAAATAATTGGTTGAAATGAGAAGCCATTTCCGATAGAATAAGCTATACCTTGCAGCGCTGCCATAATATCACGTTCAATAATTCCAGGCTTTGCCATCTGCATAGCAGTTAAATGCATTTGGTATGCTATTTCCAATGCATATTCAATTTCTGAAATCTCTTCGGATGATTTGACTGATCTTTGTTCAACTACAATTTCAACTAATTTTTTTGAGGATTTACTTTTGATTTTGAAAGGATTTTCATTCAATAATTCAGCTAACTTTAAATTTTGTTCGGCTCTGTAAGTTGGTAGAAAATGAAACTTGGCTTTAGATTTAATTTTTTTCTGAAAAAATTTCTTAGCATTTGAAATGGATTCTGATAATTCAACTCCTACCCTGTCGGCAAGCTCTTTGAGAGTTGGTTGTTTTCCCATCCAAACTATATCTGATAATGTATATTCATATCCAAATAAATATTCTTTATTCTCATCAATATCAATTACTCCAATTAAGTTAGGAATATTCAAACCAAAATAATAAAGAAATGAACTGTCCTGTCTGAAGTTGTAGGTATTTCCAGAATAGTTTATCGGTGATTCATCATTTCCAAGGAAAATTATTAACCCAGATTTGAATTTATTCTTCAGATAATTTCTTCTTTCAATATAGATTTTTTTCTCGAACATAATTTCTCCGTTAAAGAGTTTTTATGGTTATTAATTCAATAATACAACTATAAGTTCAATAAAAAAGAATTGTTCTTTCACGTAAAATTAAACAAAGTTTGATTGTAAAAGAATAATTGAGGAATATATTAAAAAGAAGAATAAGCCAATCATTTTATTGATTACGCTTATTCTTTCTTTAATAAATTGTTTATGATATTATTTTTCTTTATTTGTGGAGAATTTAAATAACCCATAGACAGGACAATAGTTGGTTAATGCTGTAATAATAGGTACAATTCCTATTAGCCCCCACCAACTTTTGGCAAAAAATCCATAGCCAATGATTAATATACCAATTAAAATTCTAAGATATTTGTCAATTGCTCCAATGTTGGCTTTCATAATTTTACTCCTTTTTGTTATTTGATGATAAAACAAAAAATATGATTCATTTGTTTAATTGTTTTTTTATATGTTCACGATTTAGCCTCTCCTCAGTAGCTGGTTCAACGTGAACTAACACGTTATTAATCTGAGAGAAAGTTTCAGTTAATTTATCTTTCACTTTATGAGATATCTCGTGCCCTTCATAAACAGATAAGTTTCCATTAACTATAATATGAATATCAATAAAATAATCAAACCCCATCTTTCTGACTAAGCACTTTTCAGATGCAATCACTCCTTCAACAGAGTTTGCTACTTTAATAATTTCATCTCTAAGTAATTGCGATGGTGTTGCATCCATAATTTCGTCAAGAGCGGGTTTAAGAAGTTTGAACGCATTGAAAATAATAACAACAGAAGCTAATAATGCTGCAAAATCATCTGCTGACTCATACCCAGGTCCACCAATCAAAGCAATTGAAATTCCAACAAATGCTGCTGCTGAAGTGATAGCATCGCTCCTATGGTGCCAAGCATCATTTTTGAGAGCAACACTTCCAAATTGATTGCCAACTTTAAGAATAAAACGAAACAAAAGTTCTTTTATTACCACAACAAGTAATAATACAATCAAAGTAAATGGAGCTGGAGCGTGGTGAGGAGTAATTATTTCGATGATACTTTGAATTATAATTATTATTGCAGCTATGATCAAAGCTAATGAAACTATTAATCCAGCAAAAGGCTCCGCTTTGCCGTGACCATAGGGATGTTTTTCATCAGGCGGCATTTGAGCTATTCTTAATCCTGTTACAACTACAATTGAAACAAAAACATCTGTTGTAGATTCAATACCATCAGCAATTAAAGCGTATGAATTTCCTAAAATGCCTGTTATTATTTTTATTATTGCTAAGAATATACTTACAACTATTCCAATAATGGTGGTTCGTATACTTTCGTTTGAAGCAAAAGATGAGGATTTAGTTTTTTTAATCATTTACATTATTTCAAATATGTAAAAGTTTAGATTAATTATTAAAAAAGAATTCATTTCGTTCCCATCTTAACGATTTCATTAAACTCTTCTTTTGTAACAGGCATTACTGAAAGACGATTTCCTTTTTGAACTAATTTCATATTCTTGAGTTTTGGGTTTGATTTAATTTGTTCTAAAGTAACTGGATTTTTAAACTCTTTTTTCAGCTTGATGTCGACCATAAACCAAGTCGGATTTGAGGGATCGGATTTTTCATCGTAATGAATATTGTGAGGATCAAATTGAGTATGATCAGGGTAGCCCTCTTTAACTACTTCACAAACTCCCATAACTGCAAGAGGATCTGAATTACTGTGATAAAAAAGTACTTCATCACCTATTTTTATTTCATCCCTGAGATAATTTCTGGCTTGATAATTTCTAACACCATCCCAAAAAGTTGTCTGGTCTTTGCTTCTCTTTAGATCTTCCCAAGAGAAGACACTTGGCTCTGTTTTCATCAACCAATATTTTTTCGACATATTTCACCTCTTTGTTTATTAATATCTTTTTTGTTAGCATTGAGAAAATTTATTATTAGGATTAATCTAAGAATTGCATATTCCATAGACAAATATTATATTGCAACAGAAAATATGGAAAAAATGAGTTCTAAAATACTGAAACTAATAAATATTTTTTCGAAGAATTTAAGAAAACGAGTAAATTAATTATTAAATGCACTTCATTTTTGGAGTGCATTTTTTGTATATGTTAGTTAAAGAATTAATAAAAAATATTGAAAAATGGGCTCCTCCTGGAATTGCGTGGGATAAAGATAATATTGGGTTACTGATAGGTGACTCTGAAAGTAAAGTAAAAAATATAATGTTAAGTTTGGAGGTTAGCCTAAACGTGGTGGATGATGCCATCAAGAAGAGGTGTAATCTAATAATAACTCATCACCCTCTCATTTTTAAGCCACTTAAAAGTATCTCCAACTCTGAAACCAACTATGAAATAATAAAAAAACTCATAAAAAATCAAATAAATCTTTATTCGGCTCATACTAATCTGGATTTCGTTAAAGATGGAGTTAGTTTTCAATTAGCGAAAAAATTAGGTCTGAATAATATAAAATTTCTAAAGAACCTAACATCAAATCAATACAAAGTTGTTGTCTTCGTACCCGAAGAGCATATCGAAAAGGTTGCAAACGCAATGCATCAGGCCGGTGGAGGTATAATTGGTGAATACTCAAATTGTAGTTTTAGACTTGAGGGTATTGGAACCTTTAAAGGTAGTGCTTCTTCAAATCCTTATATTGGAATTAAAGATACACTAGAATTTGTTAAAGAAGTAAGATTGGAGATGATAGTAAATTCATTTGATTTGAATAAAGTTCTTCAAGCGATGAAGAATAGTCATCCCTATGAAGAAGTTGCTTATGATGTTTATAGATTATCAAATGACAATGTGAATTTTGGGATGGGCGCAATTGGGCAGTTAAATAATGAAATGACCACTGAAGAATTTTTATCTTTAGTAAAAAAATCATTAAGCGCTAAAGGTTTGAGATATTCAATTGGTAAAAATGATAAAATTAAAAATGTAGCTGTTTGCGGAGGTTCAGGTAGTGAATTATTAGATGAGGCAATTAGACAAGGTGCAGATGCGTTTATTACCGCAGATGTGAATTATCATAAATTTCAGGATGCCTTGGGTAATATTTTATTAATTGATGCTGGTCATTATGAGACAGAAATTCCTATAATTGATGAGCTGGAAAAAAGAATACTAAATTTCTTAAATAAAAAGAAAATAAAAGTTTATAAATTTAATGGTTCAACAAATCCGATAAATTTCTTTAATAATTAAGGAGATAAAATTGCATAACAGATTAAAAATATTATATCAACTTCAAATAATTGACAGTCAATTGGATGAATTAGAGGAATTAAGAGGTGATTTACCGAACAATGTGAATAGTCTTAATTCTAAAATATCAGAATTAAAAGAACAGATAAAGCTTAAAGAAAAAGAAAAACAGGAATCTTTAGAGAAGCGAGAATCAAATGATGAAGAAATTGAAAAGCTAAAAGAGTCACTTAAAAAATTCAAATCTCAGCTTTATCAAGTTAGAAATAATAAAGAATATGATGCTTTAACAAAAGAAATTGATTACACAGAAGAAACAATTAAAAAGATGGAATCAGAAAATGATGCTCTTGCAGATAGAAGTAAAGCTCTATCAAATGAAATAGAGGAGATTATACCTAAAATAAAGGAACTTGAAAAAGAACTTAAAGAAAAAGAAGCTGAGTTAAAAGAGATAATTAAAGCAAATGAAAAAGAAGAAAAAAAGCTTAGGGAAATTCATAAGAAGATAGAAGAGCAAGTAAAGAGTAGTGATCTCGCTCAATATCAAAAAATAAGAAAAGCAAAAAAAGGTAAAGCAGTTGTTACTATAAAACGTTCTGCTTGTTCGGGTTGTCATAATATTGTCCCAGCACAAAGACAATTAGAAATAAGAAGGAATAATAGAATTATAACTTGCGAGTATTGTGGTAGGATTTTAGTCTCTCAGGAAATTGCCGAAGAAGCGGAGAAGGAATTGTAATTTTATTTAATGAATAGATTAATCTGTTTTGATAAAGATATAAATAAATTATTTTTGCAAAGAACAGATCAAAATTAAACATCGAATCTGAATTAAAACAAAATTAACTTAGTAATTAACGGATTATCCCTAAACGGGAAATCATTCGAGGAATAAACTAACAGAAAACTGGGCAATTGCCTCTGATTATATCGGAGGAGGAAAGTCCGAACTTCATAGAACAGGGTGCCGGGTAACTCCCGGGTATCCCAATTGGGATAACTGAAAGTGCCACAGAAAAAATACCGCCGATGGCCCATTATGAGGCTCAGGCAAGGGTGAAAAGGTGAGGTAAGAGCTCACCGCCCCAATAGTAATATTGGGGGTCCCATTTTGGGATCTCAGTTGGTGGCTGTCTTATTAAAAAGTTTTATTTTTTATAAATCATCCAAATTAATTTACCATTAATTCCAAATTTTTTGGACAGCCTCCAATTTGAGACGCGGCAAACCACACCCGAAGCAAGGTCAAGTAGGAAAATCGTTTCCTCATTTGAGGAAAGAGAGTTGTTCGCTCGTATTATCCCTTTGGGATAGCGATTTTTGGGTAGACCGCTAGAGCTCAATGGTAACATTGAGTCAAGATAAATAATTGCCATCCCTTCCTTTGGGATACAGAATTCGGCTTATAGGTTTTCTGTTAGTTCTATTCTTCAAAAATTTTTTGAAAATTGAATATATGATCAACAAAGTTTGGAAAATTAAAGAAACAGAAGATACATTCACAATAAAAACCCTTTCAGAATCGCTAAATATCTCCGAAACTTTAGCAAAGCTTTTAGTACAACGTGGAATTAGAACTTTCAACCAAGCAAAAAACTTCTTTCGACCATCAATAGATAATCTCTATGATCCATTTTTGATGGATGGAATGGATATAGCCACTAAAAGAGTTATAAATGCAATTGTGAATAATCATCTTATCTATGTTTATGGTGATTATGATGTTGATGGAACTTGTGCAACATCTCTTTTAGTCCTATTTCTTAAAGAATTAAATGCTAATGTTGAATTCTACATTCCTAAAAGACTTGAAGAGGGTTATGGAATTTCTAAAGAAGGACTCGATTTTATAAAGTCAAAAAATGCAAGTTTAGTAATAGCTGTCGATTGCGGAATTACAGCTGTTGAAGAAGCAGAACACGCAAAACAGTTAGGACTCGATTTGATAATTTGTGATCATCACCAACCTAAAGAACAACTTCCAGATGCAATTGCAGTTTTAGATCCAATAAAACCTCAATGTAATTATCCTTATAAATTTTTATCAGGTGCTGGTATTGCCTTTAAATTAGCTCAGGGAATATCCGGAAGGGTTGGAAAACGTGATCTACCATTGAAATATTTAGATTTAGTTGCTCTTGCCGGAGCTGCAGATATTGTGCCTTTAACAGGAGAAAATAGAATCTTAGTTAAAGAAGGCTTAGACCAAATAAATAAAAATCCAAGACCTGGTATTGAAGCATTAATCCAAAGTGCAGGAATTCAAAAAGGAAGTTTAACATCTGGGCAAATTGTATTTACTCTGGCTCCAAGAATAAATGCTGTTGGAAGATTGGGAGATGCAAGAAGAGCTGTTGAACTTCTTATCACAGACAATATCAATGAAGCTGCAAGATTAGCAGAGATCCTTGAAAGCGAGAATTATGAAAGAAGAAAAATTGATGGCGATACTTTTGATTATGCAAGCAGCCTTGTTGAAAACTCTCTTGATTTAAAGAAAGAACTTGCAATTATACTTCATCAAGAAGAGTGGCATCCTGGAGTAATTGGAATTGTAGCTTCAAGACTTGTTGAAAAATACTATCGCCCAACAATTATGTTGACAACTGTTGATGGTGTAGCAAAGGGTTCAGCGAGAAGTATAAACAATTTTAATATTTATGAAGCATTGAAAAAATGTGAAGATGTTTTACTTCACTTTGGAGGACATAAAGCTGCTGCTGGTTTAGCTATTGAATTGGATAAAATTGAAGAGTTTCGTTTACGATTTAATCAAATTGTAAGAGAAAGTCTTTCAGAAGAAGACCTCATACCAGAAATTGAAATTGATACTGAAGTAAAATTTAGTGAAATAACTCCTAAATTCTTAAGGATAATCGAACAGTTCTCCCCGTTTGGTCCGGGTAATATGCGTCCTGTTTTTTTGACCAGAGGTGTTAATGTTCTTAACACTCCAAGAGTAGTGGGGAATAATCATTTATATGTAACGTTTAAACATAAAACAAATCAAAAAGTAATAGATTCTATTGGCTTTAATCTGGGTGAATATTTAGATTTGCTTAAAGAAAATAAAAATTCAGAATTCGATATCGTTTATGTAATAGATAAATTTGAAAAAGATGGAAGAATATTTCCTCAATTAAGATTAAGAGATTTAAGAATTAGCCAAACATTAAATTCACAGGAGAATAAATAATGTCAGGTCATTCAAAATGGTCTACAATTAAAAGAAAAAAAGCAGCATTAGATGCAAAAAGAGGAAAAATTTTCACTAAACTTATTAAAGAAATCACCATTGCTGCTAAACAAGGTGGCGGAGACCCAGATGGAAATCCAAGACTGCGATTAGCGATCGATAATGCAAAGTCTCAAAATATGCCTGCTGAGAATATTGAAAGAGCAATTAAAAAAGCTACCGGCGAACTTGAAGGCGTTGCATACTATGAATTAACCTATGAAGGATACGGACCTGGTGGAGTTGCGATAATGGTTGAGGTTGCTACAGATAATAAGAATAGAACAGTAGCTGAAGTAAGACATATTTTTAGTAAACACGGAGGCTCTTTAGGTGAAACAGGTTCGGTTGCTTGGATGTTTGATAGAAAAGGCATTATAACAATTCCAAAACAAGGAAAAACCGAAGACGATATTTTAGCAATTGTTTTAGATGCCGGTGCTGATGACTTACAAACTGAAGAAGATTTTTATGAAATAACCACCTCAGTTGAAAATTTTGAGCCTGTTCGAAGAGCTTTGATTAACAACAATATTCAAATTGAAAATGCATCATTACAATGGGTTGCAAAAAATTTAATTAAAGTTTCAGGCGAAGAAGCTGAGAAAGTTATGAAACTAATTGAAGCAATTGAAGATTGTGATGATGTCCAAAACGTTTATACAAGTGCTGATTTCGCTGATTAGAAGTATAATAAATGGTTATAATCGGAGTTGATCCTGGTACAATTTTCACTGGTGTTGGTGTTATAAAAGTTTATGGTAATAGCATAAAGAGGGTTTACAGCGGAGTTATTAAACTTCCAACTAATAAACCAATTTCTCAAAGGCTTGAGATAATTTATAGAGAAATATCTTATATAATAAAAAAATATAAACCTAACGAATTCGCTATTGAAACTGCTTTTTACGGTAAAAATGTCCAATCAGCTATGAAAATTGGTTATGCAAGAGGGGTTTCCATTCTTGCAGCTATTCATAATAATCTTAGCGTCAATGAATACTCACCTAGAGAAGTTAAAAAATCTGTTGTTGGACTGGGATCAGCTTCAAAACAACAAGTTTCATATATGATATCTAATCTACTTTCATTAAACAAAATCTCTTTAAAAACCGATGAAAGTGACGCATTAGCTATTGCAGTTTGTCATTCGTTGAGATTAAAAAAATCAAAATTAACTAAAAGCAGCTGGAAAGATTTTATTGAAGCTTTTCCAGAAAGAGTAATAGGTTAGATATGATTGGATATTTATCGGGTAAAGTTATCTCAATTAAACCTACTCAACTAATTCTTGACGTGAATGGAGTTGGCTATCAAATTTTTATTTCAATTTCAACTTTCGAAAAGATATCTGAAAATAATTTAATTTCATTATACATTCATACTCATTTTAGAGAAGACTCTTTAAGTTTATATGGTTTTTACTCAGAGCAAGAAAAAGAGATGTTTGAATTGTTAATATCTGTAAGCGGAATTGGACCTAAGGTAGCACTAAGTATTTTATCTGGTATCTCTGTTGAAGATTTGAGTAATGCAATTTTACACGCAGATTTAAATAGATTATTATCAATTCCTGGTGTAGGGAGAAAAACTGCAGAGCGAATAGTTTTGGAACTTAAATCAAAAGTATCAGATTTAATATCAAGTTCCTATTCTTCAAAAGATTATTCAATTAAACAACAAGCGATCTCTGCACTAGTTACTCTCGGTTATAATCAAAAAAGTTCTGAGAAGATTGTTCGAGAATTGATGGCCAATAGCCCTAACCTTTCACTTGAAGAAATAATTAAAAAATCTCTTACAGAGTTCAATAAATAATTATTTCAAATAAATCATTTTCTTAGTTATAGAATAATTACCAACTGTCAATTGATAAAAATAAATTCCACTTGGAAGAGTTAATCCTTTTGGTGTTTTAATTAAATTAATTTCTACTTCGTTTTTCCCAGCATCTCTGTAATCATCCAATAATGTTGCGACTTCATTTCCAAGTATGTCATAAATTTTTAACCTATAGTTACCGCTAATTGGCGATTGCCAAGATATCTTTGTAGAAGATAAATTTGAAGAGGAAGATTCACCAAAAGGATTTGGATAATTTTGATAAAGTTTAAATCCTTCTAAAATCTCAGATTTTTCTTCATTAGAGGATGCATCTGGTGGGAAGAAATAAATTAAGATATCATCAATTGTTGCACGCCATAGACCCCAACTATGTCCCTCTGGTCTTTCCTTCCATCTTAGTTGATAGTTATTGTTCAATAAAAAGTCTCTAAAGTTTCTCATATTCGTAACTAAAGAACCTTCATAAGTTCCCCAAATAGAGCACCATTTGATGTTTTTATATGGGCCATTAATGATTTGATTATAGATTTCATAATTATTTGGCCAGAACGCAGCTGAATGTAATCCACATAAACCAAAAACATCAGGATGATTGTAAGAAATTATTGCTGAAATATTTCCACCAAACGAATCGCCAAGAACTAATCTCTTGTTAGCTTGTGCTATAGTTCTGAATGTCGAATCAATGTATGGAACTAATTCATTTACAAAAAACAAACGATATTGATTTCTTTTACTTCCAGCATATTCGTCGTTACGATTATTAGGTCTTACAAAAACTGCAATCACAGGTTGAATTTTATTACTATCCAATAAATTATCAATTACATTGACAGCATATCCAAGTGATATATACTCAAATCCATCTTGAAAATATACTGTTGGATATCTTTTGGATGGGGATGAATTATAATCTGGGGGCAAATATATTTTTAGTTGGTAAGTTGTATTAACATTGACACTGAAAATAGTTCTATCGATTACAGTTCCGTGAGGAATATTAGCGCGATAATTTATTTCCCAAGGCTGGACATACATTGGCATTGCAAGCTCTGAATTTGGGCCAAATCCTCCCATAACTTGTTTTGGATTTTCGGGATCTAAAATCCAGTTACTACCGTTAGTAACAAATTTATAATCTAATCTTGCATCTGATTCAAAGACTCTTGAGTAATACCAAAAATTTGTCTGCGGAAGATTGACCATATTCCAGTTAGGATTCCAGCTGTTAAAGTCTCCTGCAATTGAAATTGAATTTACTCCGCCACGATAAATAAAATTTGCAGAGTCCCCCGTTATAAATGGAATTCCACGGGTTCTTGCATAGACAATAAAACTATCAATGGCTGCAGTTTTGAGAGTTTGAGACGGAAGTGAGTTAACGTAGTTTATAAAATTTTGAAATTCATTTTGAGATAGAATTTGAGGAATAAAAATCAAAAACAAAATTATAATAAGTTTTTTCATAATCTCTTCTTTTATTAATTAATCATTTCAAAAATAATCATTGAGAAAGATTTTAATGTAATAACTATTAATTTTTTAAGCCACTTCTAATTGATATTTTTGAATAGTTAAATAAATAAATTTAGGAGATTCAAAATGCATAAAGTAGTATTATTAAGGCACGGAGAAAGCATTTGGAACAAAGAAAATAGATTTACTGGCTGGACAGATGTTGATCTTTCAGAGAAAGGAATTCAGGAAGCTAAAAGTGCTGGTCAAATTTTGAAAAAAGAAGGCTTTACTTTTGATATAGCTTACACTTCTGTTCTTAAACGTGCGATAAGAACATTATGGATTGTCCTTGATGAGATGGACTTGATGTGGATTCCAGTAGTAAGAAGCTGGAGACTAAATGAAAGACATTACGGTGCACTTCAAGGATTAAACAAATCCGAAACTGCTCAGAAATATGGAGAAGAACAAGTTAAAATTTGGAGAAGAAGTTATGATATTCAACCACCAGCACTTGAAAAATCAGATCCACGCTACCCCGGATTTGATCCTAGATATAAAGAATTATCTGAAAATGAATTGCCTTTAACTGAATGTCTTAAAGATACAGTTGCGAGATTTGTTCCATATTGGGAAAACACAATCTCACCAGTTATTAAATCTGGTAAAAAAGTTTTGATTGTTGCACACGGCAATAGCTTAAGAGCTTTAGTAAAATATTTAGATAACATTCCTGACGAAGAACTTGTTGAATTAAATATCCCTACAGGAATTCCCCTCGTCTATGAACTTGATGAAAATTTGAAACCATTAAAAAACTATTATTTAGGTGATGAAGAAACTGTAAAGAAAGCCGCTGAAGCAGTGGCCGCTCAAGGTAAAGCTAAATAATTTTACAGAAAGTATTCATCACCATCACTTGGGATGAATACTTTCTCTTCAAATTTATTATTAGAAAAGTTTTCGTATAATAGGTTTTCCTTAGATTCATCAATATGCACAAGAAAAATACAATTTGATGTAGTTCTTTCTATAAAATTTTTTATCGACTCTAAATCAATATGAGTAGTATCAATTATTGAGCATTGGTTTATATCGTTGAACAAATACAAGTCTTCCTCTTTGCCTATATCAGCACTATAATAAATTCCTTTCCCATTTATAATGAATAAAAATGATGACGAGATAAATTTTATATTATCATTTACTCTATTTATAAGGTATTTATCCAAATGAGAATTTGGTTTAGAAATAAAATAAAAATTTTGTGAGATTTTGAATGATGTATTATAATTAAAAGTTGAAAGGCTTATTTCAAAATTGAATCGTTCTTTAAATAGATAATGTTGCATTAAAGATTTTTCAATAAAATCAATTAGATCATTGTGAAAAATAATATTTAGTTTTTTAGTTCTATTCGATAATTTCATCTGAACAAGTAGAGAGTAAATTCCAGTGAAATGATCTGGATGTAAATGAGTAATTAAAATATTATCAATAGAGTTGAGGTCTATATTCAATTTTAGAAATTGAAGAGATATTCCATCACCGCAGTCAACTAAAAGGTTTTCTTCATTTTTAGATAGGATAAATGATGTGTAAAATCTTTTAAGATTTGTTTTGGCTGATCCAGTCCCAATGAAAAAGATCTTAACTTTTGAATCACCTAACAAATTCTATTACTCTTCCTTCCAAATTAAATTGTGAATTAAGAATAATCAAAAAACTTTCGGCATCTTCTTTTGTTTCAAATTTTCCGACGTAAACAACATTAAAGATTGTTCCAGCAACGTTTTTTTCTTTTATCTCTGAGTAAATACCTGATTTTTCCAATTGTGATTTTAATGATAGAGCATTTTCTTTTTTGATAAATGCTCCAGCTTGAATAGAGTATTTATAATTGTCTTTTTTCGTCTGATTGGAATTAACTACCTCCAATTCAGTTTTATTCTCTGAAAAACTGATGCTATCAAATTGAATCTGAGCTAAACGAATATAAGGTGATTCTGCATATTTTGATTTTAATACGTTTAAATATTTTTCTGCAGAATCTTTTTCTCCTTCAATGATAAATAAATTAATCAATCTATAAACAGAAGCATCAGCATATTTACTACTTGGATATTTATCTATTATTAACTTGAATTTTCCATAAGCTTCTTGAGTATTATCAGTTGTAACAGCATCTAAGAAAATTATATTAGGATCATTTGAATATTTTAGCTTAAGATTTTCAATATCTTGTTTTATCGAGTCTAATTTACCCTTTTCAATTTGTATCAAATATGGAACAATATCATAGTTTTGAGCTTGAATGTAAATGGTGGAGATGATAAAAAAATAAAAATATATTTTCGTTCTACTTATAAACATTTAAGGACTAATGAATCTTTTTGTTGATATTGCTCAATGTAATCACCAAACAAAGTTGCGGAAGTAGCTCTGTTGATTTTAATCTTTACATAATCTCCAACCGAAACTGAATCGTTGATAGGAAATACAACTACTTTATTTGTATCTGTTCGACCAGAGAAGAACTTTTCTGATTTTCTGCTAAAACCTTCAACTAATACAATTTCTTCTTTACCAATTAATTCTTGATTTTTTTCATAAGAAATAGTTTGTTGTAAATCTATAATCTCTTGAAGTCTTTTAGTCTTAATATCATCAGGCACATCATCTCGCATTTTATACGCTTTTGTTCCTTCACGAGGAGAGTATTTAAACATATATGCGCCATCATATCTTACTGTTTTCATAACTTCAAGAGTAGCAAGGTGATCTTCCCAAGTCTCTGTAGGAAATCCGGCGATTATATCGGTTGAAAAGCTAACGCCCGGAATAATCTTTCTTGCTTTCTCAATTAAGTTAAGATAATGTTCAACCGTATAAGTCCTGTTCATAAGTTCGAGTATCCTGTTAGAACCTGATTGCACTGGAAGATGTATATAGTTACAAACATTTGGATTCTCAGCGATTGTGAATAAAAGTTTATCTGACATATCTTGCGGATGAGATGTAGTGAATCTGATTCTCATATTTCTATCTACTTTGGCTACTGCTTCAAGAAGATCTGCGAAATCATTTTCTCCATCACGATATGAATTCACGTTTTGACCTAATAATGTTACTTCTTTGAAGCCGCGCAAAGATAGATTTTCAACTTCTTGAACTATAGATTGAAGTGAGCGACTTCTTTCTCTGCCACGGGTAAAAGGAACGACGCAGAAAGTACAAAACTTATCACATCCTCTCATTACTGATATCCAAGCTGAAAGTCCATCTTCACGATAAGGTTCTATATCATCATAGGTTTCTGTTCTTGAGAGTCTAACTCCAATCCCCTTATCACCACTAAAAGCGATATCTAAGTATTCAGGTAATCTCCTGTATTCATCAGGTCCAACGACTAAATCAACAATTTTCTTTTCTTCAATTAAATCTTTTCTTAATCGTTCTGCCATACAGCCGAGAATTCCAAGTAGTAGATCCGGTTTTTGATTTTTATAATTCTTAAGATTTCCTAATCTACCATAAATTCTTTGTTCAGCATTGTCTCGAATACTACAGGTGTTTAATAAAACAACATCAGCCTCTTCAAGTGATTTAGCAACAGAATAGCCATTGTTTTTTAGAATGCCGAGAACAATTTCTGTATCTGCAAAATTCATCTGACAACCGTAAGTTTCAATATATACTTTGCTACTCATTAAACTTTATACTCCATTGTTGGTTTACATTAATTTTTATCTGTTAGATAGATAATAAAATTTTGTTAATTGAAAAATTAATTGAAAAATTATTTAATCGGATATTTATATTACCAATTTACTTGATTAGATCGATAAAAGTTCAAACCAATTTTATCCCAATATTTGCCTTGATTTGAGAGTCGAACTTTAAAGTAATCCCAATTCCTTCTATGTTTAATAGACCATCCAATTTCTGAAACTGCTGTTAATCTTGGAAATAACATAAATTCAATATCAGAGAAATTTAATATTGTCTCAGTCCAAAGAGGAGCTTCAATACCTAATATGCTTTCTTCACTTAAATCAGTTATTTGATCTAATGGATCCCAATTATATGAGTCGCTTATTTCAATGTAACCTGCCCAATTAAGTCCCAAAACAGTTTCAGGATTGTATTTCATATCCATATAAACTTTAGAAGCAGGTGAAAAAATAATCTTATTGCCTTGCTTCAAACCTAATTTAACATAATCAGATTTTCTCCAAAATTGAATGATGGAATTTTGAGTAAGTTTAGCTTGAGCAATTTCTTCCCAGCCAATCATTTTTTTATTATTGGATTCAACGATTCTTTGAACACGTTCAATAAAATTAATGTATTTAATAGAATCTGTTGCGTATGCTTCATCTCCTCCAATGTGAATATATTCCCCTGGTGTTAAAGCAGATAACTCCTTAATTACATCCTCGATAAAAACATAAGTCAATTCTTTATCTAAACATAATGAACTAAAGCCAACTTTTATTCCAGTGTATAATTCAGGGGCTTTTCCATCACAATTTAGTTCTGGATAAGATGCCAAAGCAGCATTGGTATGTCCTGGCATATCAATTTCAGGAACAATAGTTATATATCTTTTCTTGGCGTGTTCAACTATTTCGAGATATTCTTTTTGAGTATAAAAACCACCTTTACCTCCGCCAACTTGTGTGCTTCCACCAATTTCTGTTAATTTGGGCCAAGATTTAATTTCAATTCTCCAACCTTGATCATCAGTTAAATGTAGATGCAAATGATTGAATTTATACAATGAAATTAAGTCAATTAATTTTTTAACATCATTTACTGAGAAAAAATGCCTTGCTACATCTAACATCACACCTCGCCAACTAAATCTCGGAAAATCTTTAATTTGAACAGTAGGAAAATATATATCATTGGATGATTCATTAATATTTCCTTTTAATGGAAAAAGCATTTGAACTAACGTTTGAACTCCTCTGAATAAACCTTCAGGAGAATTTGCTTTAATTTCAATTGAATGCTCTGAAATATTTAATTCATAACCTTCTTTACCTAATGAGTTTATACCATCCTGAAGTAGTAAATAAATGTTTCCTTTTTCTAATATTTTTTCTAATGGTAAAACACTCAGATCAAATCCCGTGATTGAGTTAACATTATTTTTCAGATAAATGGAAATAGATTCATTTTCATCAGATGATTGATCAAAATAAATTTTTGAAGTTTTTGAGAGTTTAAACTTATTTCCAGTTGGAATTATTGAAGCAGGAATTGGAATCAAATATTCTATAGATGCTTCATTTATAGATTTAATATTTTTTTCTTTCACAGGTGACATCGTTTTACAGGATAAAAATATTACTATTGAAAAAAAGACAAAAATCAGAAAAAAGAGTTTTTTAATTATTATTCTCATAAAATTTTTTTCAAATAATATTGAACCAAAAAATTAGTAGTGCTTTTTATTATTTTCAAAATTAAAGACGAACAAGTATTCATTATGATAAAATTATATATCTTAAAAATTTTTCACTTTTGATGGGCAAAATAATCAAGGAATATTATTTTTTTACAGAGAGATAGGTTGGAATCAAAAGGGCAGTTGAGAAGTATTGTCAAACTGCCCTTTAATTGAATTTTACTTTATCAAAATCATTTTTTTGACATCATTGAAATTCTCTGTTTTTAGCTTGTAGAAATATATTCCACTTGATAGCTCAGAACCATCAAATTCAATTTCGTAGAAACCTGCTTGTTTAAATTCATTAACTAAAGTTTTGACTTCATTACCAAGTACATCAAACACTTTTATTGAAACAAAGGCATCAACAGGAATTTGGAATTTAATCATCGTGTTTGGATTGAAAGGATTTGGATAGTTCTGACTTAAATTATAATTAATTGGAGATGTTAAATCAACTTTTATTTCTTGACTGTAAACAAATGAACCGTCAAAATCAATTTGTTTAAGTCTATAATAGTGAGTTCCAATATTTAAATTTTTGTCAGTAAATGAATACTCTTTAATTTCTGATGTAGTACCATTACCTTCAACAAAGCCAATTTTCTCCCAGTTTTTTAGAGTCTGGGATGATTCCAAACTATTTCTCAATGAAGCTCTTTCGATTTCAAAACCTTTATTATTTAATTCAGTTGCAGTTGACCAATTTAATACAACATTATTGTTATTTGCTGATGCAGTAAAAGAGGTAAGCTCAACAGGGACTAGTGAACTATATATGGAAATTTTTATGTCATCAACATACCAACCATCAGCATTTACAGCTCCATCAGATCTTAAAAGGAATCTTAATTTAATGTTATTACCAACATATTGGCTTATATCCATTCTTTCATTAACCCAGGTTAATTGGGTGCCGTCATAAAGAGGTTCTCCGTTGGGTTGAAAAGAACCTGTACCGGCATTAGTATATTGACCTGCAAGAGGAATCCAAGTTGAACCATTATTAGTAGATATTAGAACTTGCCCGTAATCCCAGTTATTTTCTATATCCCATTGAGTAGAGAATTCAAGCTCTGCGCCAAGTGCACCAGTTAGGGCAATATTATTGTTGAGTGTTAAAGTTGCTGTTGTACTATTAGCATAATATCCCGAAGGTGAATCAGTAAAGGATGATGGTGATGATACGAATTTAGTTGTAGTGATTCCCCATTGACCGCTTGAAGTCCAATTACTCAAATTGCTTGCATTATCATTCAATATTATAGTTTTTTCTGCTACAAAAAACTGAAATAATGTTGATGGAGGCACGTTTCCGGGAGGATTATAGCCACTACCACCTTGAGGTAATGTTACTACCATTTGTGAATTAACATCTTGAGCCGCAATATAGTATTGAACAATTGTTCCTAAAGGTTGTTGAGGTATTGTAAATGAATAGTTGTTTGAAGATATATTTACTCCGACAACCTGTTGAAATGCTGAAAAGTTTCCTGACCCTGTTTTTGTTCTGTAATATAGTCTTGGTGAATTTATACCTGTCCCAATCATAAGATTTGTCACTATTTGAGCTGTAGTGGTAATAGGTGCTGAAATATTTGTTGATGCAATTTGTTGATGTTCAATTAGCATATTAAGATTGAGTGCTAAAGTTGCAAATGTACCAATTGCAAGTTTACTCATCTTTACAAAGTATGGAATGTTATAATATTGAACTAAATCATTCACTGTATGATAATAAGCATTAAAATCACTAGTATTATCTTCAATTAACAAAATTGCTCCGTAGTTTCGATTCCAAAATGCTGCGTGATCACTTGCTGTGATACCGGGATTTTTGTTTACGATATTTATTCCAATTCCATAGGTAGAATTAACTTCAACCATTTTTTGATAAATTTCCACGCTATTGGCAACCGCTCGATTATGAATTTCTGCTTTATTATCATTATTTGAATCATAAGCAATCATATCCATATTGATCACTCCAAGTATTGAATCATTTGCGTTACGAGCTTGAGTAGCATAATATGTAGCACCAACAAGTCCTTGTTCTTCTTCATCCCACAGAGCAAATATCAAAGTATAAGGAAAAGAATATTGCGAAAGAACTCGTGCAGCTTCAATTACTGCTGCTGTTCCGCTTGCATTATCATCAGCTCCGGGAGCAACACTACCTGAAGGCATATCATCATAATGTGCACAAATTATATATTTTCTGTTTGGGTATTGTGTCCCAACCTTAATTCCTAAAACATTATTTCCCGTTGAACTGAAATTCTGAATTGTAACATTCAAACCATATTGTTGTAGCTTTTGTCGAATGTAATCTTTGGCTAATTCATTTGCTGGATTATTTTTATGACGGGAAACTATAGTTACATTTTGGCCATTTACTACTGTTTGAACATTTCCTGATAACTCTCTTGCAAAATAAACTAAGGAATCCTGATTGACTGAGTTAATTATCTGCTGAACTATTGAGTTCTGAGCAAATGCTAATGAAGAAAATATTAATAATAAGATTGTTAAATTTTTGATGTAAGAATTTTTCATAATATGCCTTTCAAGTATTTTTGATATAAATTCTTTTACCCAAACTAAATAATATTTTTAGAAAATTTATAAACAAAATATTTCAGTAATTTTTAAGATTTGTTAATATTTCAACAAACTCTGATTCTAAAGATTGGCATCTATCCTTAGCATACCACGAGTGAATTTCTTTAATTATATATTCTTTTTCAAAACCTTTGTTTTTTAGCTCATCAAAAAAATCTTGGGCATTTTTAGGGCGCGAACCCCAAATAAAAAGTTCTTCATAATTTTCATTCAATCCAATCAGCTTAGGGATGCTTCTTTTACCGTCTGTAAGATATAAATCCATTAAATCAAGGTTTTGATCACGTAAAACAATCTTTAAATCAATCTTTTCGTTTAAGGATGCGATCTTAGCGATAGCTGGCAAATTTTGAGCTGAATCTCCACACCAGTCCTCTGTAATAACTAACCAAATCTGTTTACTTTGTATTGATTCAATTAAAGTTTTTATTCTTTCTGATGGTGAATATGTTTTTTCAACTCGGCTCACTCTTGCGAGATTTAGTTTTCTATATTCATATAAAAATTTTTCTTCTTCATTTAATTCTTTATCTTTGAGTGAATAGACAATATCTTCAGCGTATTTTTGATATTCAGAATAACTTAGAGCAGAGTTTATTTTATTTTTTAATAGTTCTTTCTTATCCATATTGTATAATAATTTTTGACTATTTGTTTTATTACAAATATAGATTTTAGTTCTAAGAAATTTTGAACTTTTTTTGTTCACTATTAATTAAGAAATAAAAACGTTTTAATATTAAATGAACACTGAAATTAAATATTTTACTCCAGCAGAAGCTAAAAGAACCTTACCTTTAGTTAAAAAAATAGTTGCAGATATTCTTTCAACAGCAAAAGAAATAAAATTGTTAGCTGAAGATTTTGATGGAGATATAGAGAAAAATCCTGATTTTATAAAATTATACAATGATATCAAATCTTTCTTGAAAGAGCTTGAAGAGATAGGATGCTATTATAAAGATCCTAACTTCTCAATTGGGTTAGTAGATTTTCCTTCAATCATAGACAATCGCGAAGTTTATCTATGTTGGAGAAGTGATGAAGATGATATTCTATATTATCACGAAATAGACGCTGGCTACTTAGGTAGAAAATTAATACCGCCGCAATATTTTTCTGAATGAATTTATTTCGATAATACTAATTCTTCTTCTATTGAAGTTTGTTTCTGAGAATGCTCGTCCTTAATATTTATGATTATTTTGTAGTTACCTGCTCTGTACGTTGAATCAAGTTCGAATTGGGCTTCTAATCCTAAGTCTCTTAATTTCTCATCACTTTGTTGAGAGTGAGCGAAAGAAAATTTATTTTTTTCAATAGTGCTATCTGGATGTACTAAATCAACTGAAAAGGAAAGTGCATACAAGTATTTTTTGTTTTCTTCATCTAAATACTCTTTTGCTCCTTTGATTCTTGTTGAGATATTAACTTCCCAATAGTTATCTAAGTCATAAGCAAAAGCTTCTGCGTTAAAAGCTTCAAAGTTTTCTTCTTTCTTTCCACAAGAGATAATCATTATTGTGAAAATTATTATTGAAAGATATTTTTTCATTTTTATTGCTCCCAGAAACTTTTAATCCTCTTTGTTTTTATAAATTTTATAAAATCTAACTCTTGCTTAAATATTTCAAGTGCCACAAAGGCACTAAGTCACAAAGAATTTTTGTGTCTTGGTGTCTTTGTGGCAGATAAATTATTCAAAAAGATATTATAAGTGAACTTTTAATTTATTCTCCCTGAGCTTTCGAATAGCCAATTTCTCCATCAAAGAGTTGAAGTTTTTCAATGTGCATCCATTTGATTCCCGAAGCAGATACCTCTCTAATTAAATTGAAAATTTCATCATCACCGATATTTATGAAGTTATCATCTTCATCTGTAGCGATATATCTGCATCTATGATGGTCAACCAACCAAATGTTTGGTTGAGGGCCTGGGAAAACTTTTGTCCCTCTATTTGAGATCATTTTTAATTTTAGTTTTCCAACTTGTTGAGGCATATTTGGAACACCAGTTGGATTTTCAACAAATATATCTACACCGTGACAGTATTCAACAACATCTTTATGAGTTTTTAATAATTCACTTTTAATTCTCAATGGAGCTGGTTCTATAAATTCATTTTCAAAAGGTGGTTCTAATCTTTTTATTATAGCAGAGACAAATTCTTTTGTATTTTCATTTCCACCTAAGTCTCTTGTAGCGATTCCATCCTTTAAAGTTTGAATAAGAGCATTTTCAATTCTCTGTTTGGTTTTATGAAGTCCAATATGCTGAAGCATTTGAAAGGATGAAAGTAAAAGGGCAGTGGGATTTGCAATACCTTGACCAGCGATATCAGGCGCTGAACCGTGAACTGCTTCAAAAATTGCAACAGAATCTCCAATATTTCCACCGGGAGCAACTCCCAATCCGCCAACTAAACCAGCACATAAATCGCTTACAATATCTCCATATAAATTTGGTAAAACTAACACATCAAATCTTTCAGGGTGAACAACAAGTTGCATACAAGTATTATCAACAATAAGATCTGATGCTTGAATTTCCGGATATTCTTGAGCTACTTCATAAAAACATTTTAAGAATAATCCATCAGTGATTTTATGAATATTAGCCTTATGAACTGCTAAAACTTTTTTCCTTCCATAGAGTTTTGCCATTTCAAAAGCGTATTTAGCAATTCTTATTGAGCCAGGGCGAGTTATTAGTTTTAAGCATTGAGCAACATCAGAAGTTTGATGATGTTCAATTCCACCATAAGTATCTTCGATATTTTCTCTGATAATTATTAAGTCAACATTGTCAAATCTCGACCTTACACCCGGTAAAGATTTAGCAGGACGAACATTTGCATAAAGCTCCAATGCTTTTCTTAAAGTCACGTTAACGGATTTGTGTCCTGAGCCAACTGGAGTTGTGGTAGGACCTTTTAAAGCTACTTGATAAGTTTTAATTGCTTCAAGTGTATCATCTGGAATTCCATTTGGCGCAATATCAATTGCATTTAAACCAGCTTTTTTTTCAATCCATTGAATAGGGACTTTTGCTGCATCAAAAATTTCGACAACTGCATCCGATATCTCAGGTCCTATTCCGTCTCCTTTAATTAATACTACTTTGAACATATTCTACCAAATTTTTAATGATAATATGTCATTGTAAAGAATGAATGCCATTAACAATAACAATAAAGCCATTCCAACTTTCTGAATTCCAAGTTTTACTTTAAGTGGTATTTCTTTTCTTATGATTCCTTCTATTAGAATTATGACTAAATGTCCACCATCTAAAACTGGGAATGGTAAAATATTAAGAATTGCTAAACTCAAACTCAAAAGAGCTAAGAAATAAATAAAACTGGAGATTCCACTGTCTGCTGATTTTGCTGCGAACTGAGCAATTCTAATTGGGCCTCCGAATGCTTTTTTAAATTCAACATTACCACTAATAACTTTGCTCAACATATTGAAAGTTAGCTCTGTCATTCTAATTATGTCTAACCAACCATAGTAAAAAGATTCAAAGAAACCGTAGGTTACATACTCAACCTCTCCAGTGAACGATGGAGATATTGCAACACCTATTTTGCCTTCGGAGGTAGGAGTAACCGATAAATACATTGTGTCTTTATTACGAACTAATTTAATATCAATATTTTTTCCTTTGTTATTAGATACAATTTCTGTTACATCTTTAGGAAGGAAAACTTGTTTTTCATTTATTGAGATGAAAATATCACCAGCTTTAAATCCTGATTTTTCCGCTGGTGAATTTTTCATTACATCACCTACTACAGGTCTTATACCTTCAGGAATTAAAAATAAGCCTTGAGTTTCATCTTCAGGAATTGAGGTTCGAGGGATATTGATGTTTATTAAAGAATTATTTCTTTGAATTTGTAAAGTTAAATCTTCTCCTAAAGTGTTCACAAAAATTTCTGTTCTAAGTTCTTCCCAATTATTTACTTTTTTCCCATTTACTGAAACTATCTTGTCGCCTTGTTTAAATCCGAGTGAATCAGCTTTTGAATTTTCTTCAACAAATCCGATAGTAGTAGTTTTTGTTGAAGGTTTCCCTTGAAAATAATTTGCTCCCCAGAAAATAAGCCAAGCTAAAATTAAATTCATTAAAACACCGGCGGTAATGACAAAAACTTTTGCCCATAGAGGTTTTGCTCTGAATTCATAAGGCTTTGGCTCGGATGAGAGATTATTTGTATCAAGACTTTCATCGACCATACCTGTAACTTTTACATAACCACCAAGGGGAAGTAAACATATCCTATAATCAGTATTCCCTTCGCCATCAAAATCTTTCGGAAGTTCGCCAAAAGTGAAGCCAGTTTTTTTATTCCATCCAAATAATCGTTTGCCAAAACCAATAGCAAAAATTTCTGCTCTCATCCCAGTTAGTTTTGCCGCAGCGAAGTGTCCAAATTCGTGAATGAATACCAGAATTCCTATAGTAATTATAAAATAAAAGATATAGTCCATATATCAATGTTCTCCTTTTTTCAAAGATAATTAAAAACTATTTGTTACAAAATCTCGTGTAATTTTATCACATTCAATTATATCATCGAGTGATGGCGATTTTTGATGTTCAATCTTGCTTAAAGCTTCATAAATTATTTTAGAAATCTCTGAAAATTTTATTTTGCCTAATAAAAACTTTTCAACTGCTATTTCATTTGCTGCATTCAAGATGCAAGGTGCATTTCCGCCCGATCTTAATGCTTGATAAGCTAAAGATAAGCATTCAAATTTATCAAAATCTGGTTCAAAAAAGGTAAAAGTTTTAATAGATGGAAGATTTGTTCTCGTAAAATTATTATTCAATCTTTCCGGAAAACTTAAAGCATATTGAATTGGTAACTTCATATCTGGTAAACCCAATTGAGCTTTAATTGAACCATCTTGAAATTGAACCATTGAGTGAATTATAGATTGAGGATGAACCACTACTTCAATTTTTTCCGCAGGTAATCCAAAGAGCCAATGTGCTTCGATTACTTCAAGTCCTTTGTTCATCATTGTGGCAGAATCAATTGTAATTTTATTGCCCATCTTCCAATTGGGATGATTTAGAGCTTCTTCAACTGTTGCATTCTCAAAAAAAGATTTGTCTTTGTTTAAGAATGGTCCTCCTGAAGCTGTAAGTATTATCTTTTCAACTTCTTCTAAATTTTCTCCTACCAAACATTGATATATTGCTGAATGCTCGGAATCAACAGGTATAATTTCCGCACTAAACTCTGCTACTAATCCAGTTACAATTTCTCCGGCAACGACTAAAGTTTCTTTGTTTGCTAAGGCTATACGTTTACCTTTTTTGATTGCCTCAATTGTTGGTAATAACCCCGAAAATCCAACCATAGCTCCAATTAAAATATCATAATCAGAATTCAGTGCTGCATTTATAATTCCATCCTCGCCAGATAAAATTTCAATTGAACTATTTAATCTTTTCTTAAGAGCTTTTGCTTGAGAAACATCTTTAACTGCTACGATTTTAGGATTAAATTCATTAATTTGTTGTTCAAGTAATTCAATATTCGAATTAGTTGTTATTCCCACTACTTGAAATTTATCAGGATGTTCTCTTATTACGTTAAGTGAATTAACCCCAATCGAGCCTGTAGAGCCAAGTATTAAAACCTTTTTCATTTAGTTTTTTGTCAAAAAATAAAAAAATCAAAAATCAAGTTAATATTAATTGCTTTATGTTCAACCATATAAAATAATAACTTATTGAACTAAAATATTATGAGATTATTTTTATTAGTTCAAAAATTTATTTTCTGGAAAATTTTAGCGGTAAAACTATTTATTAAAACAAATAAGAAACAAACATAGTTCTTATTAATTATGGAAACTCAAATTACAAAACTTTTAGGTATTCAGTATCCAATTATTCAAGCTGGAATGGTTTGGGTAAGTGGTTGGAAATTAGCTTCTGCAGTTTCAAACTCAGGAGGCTTAGGATTGATTGGGTCGGGTTCAATGAAACCTGAATTACTGAGAGAACATATCATTAAATGCAAAAATGCAACTACAAAACCATTCGGTGTTAACATTCCTCTCTTAAGAGGTGATGCTGATGAATTAGTTAAGGTTACAATTGAGGAAGGAGTAAAGATTGTTTTCACTTCAGCAGGTCATCCGAGAAAATATTCTCAAGTTTTGAAGGAGAATGGAGTTAAACTGATACACGTTGTCCCAAATGTAAAATTTGCCTTAAAGGCTCAGGAAGCAGGTTGTGATGCAGTCGTTGGTGAAGGGGTTGAAGCAGGAGGACATAATGGTGCAGATCAAATTACTACGATGGCGCTTATCCCTCAATTAGTAGATGCTTTAGAGATTCCAGTGATTGCAGCAGGTGGAATTGCTGATGGGAGAGGAATTCTCGCTGCACTCTCACTTGGTGCATCGGGAGTTCAAATGGGGACAAGATTTGCAGCGACTGTAGAATCTTCTGCACACGAAAATTATAAGAAAAGAATTCTTCAAGCTCAAGATAATGATACCGTCTTAGCCTTTGCTAAAATCGGTTTGATGAGAATGATTAAAAACGACTTTGCAGAGCGAGCTGTTAAAGCAGAAAGAGATGGTTGGGATGAAGAAAAATTAAAGGAATTATTAGCTACTAAAAGAGAAAGATTAGGAATATTTGAAGGCGATGAAATTGAAGGTGCTATGGAGGCAGGACAGGGAGTTGGGCTTATTAAAGATATTCCAACAGTTGAAGTTCTTTTCAAAAGATTATTGGAAGAATATTACTCCGCTTTGAATAGATTAAATCAAATTAGCAAGCAATGATTCTTGAAAGAGAAATTATTAATATGACCAACTCTCAAGAAAAAATGATCAAGAGTGGGTGGGGAGAGGATGTTATTGAAAATTCTACAGTTGAAAAAATAACTTATTTATCTGATGGTCTTAAAGTTAAAGGATATATAGCTTATCCTAAAGATGTTGAAAAAAAATATCCTTGTGTTATTTGGTGCAGAGGTGGAATTGGAAATGCAGGTGCAATCGATTTTTTCAATGCAAGAGGAATATTTGGACAATTAGCAAGTTGGGGTTATTGTGTCTTTGCTTCTCAATATAGAGGAAATGATGGAGGAGAAGGATATGATAACTTTGGAGGTGATGATCTCAATGATATATTAAATCTTATCCCTTTAGCAAATGAAATACCCTCAGCAGACACATCTAAATGGGGAATCGAAGGCTGGTCACGTGGTGGTATGATGACTTATTTGACTTTAACAAAAACTGATTTATTCAATTGTGCCACTGTGATTGGTGGAATTGCAAATCTACGATGCAATTCAAATGAAAGTAAATTTATGAGGAGACTTTATGAACATACTATGGGAAGGTATAATACTGAAGAATTTTTCAGGAATTGTGAATCTCGTTCAATAATTAATTTCCCTGAGAAACTTTCTGAAAAAACACCGATAATGATTATTCACGGTAATAATGATGATAGAGTGCTTCCGCACGATTCAATTGATTTGTCATATAAACTCTTAGAACTAAAAAGAAAATTTAGACTAATATTATTGGAAGACGGAGATCATTTCCTTAAAAGCCATAGAAAAAAAGTAGATGAATTGAGAAAAGAATGGTTAAATATGTGGTTAAAAGACTGATATCAAATCCATTTATCATTTGATAAAGCCTCTTATTTATTTTTATTCAATTCTGTTTGATAAACTAATAAGTTTGTCATTAAACTAAACAATGTATATGAAATTAGAGAATCTAAATAGAAATAAAATATTTTGGGTTTGTCAGATTGTTGGATGGGGAGCTTATATATTACTAAACTCCATCTTTATCTCAGGTCAAAAAAACTTTAAACCAATTTATATCGTAAGTTTTTCTCTCACTGGTTTACTCGGATTTTTGCTTTCTACAATATTTAGAAATGTAATTCATAAGTATCAATGGTATAAACTCCCAATTCAAAAACTTTTGCACAAAGTGATAATAGCAAATTTTATCAAGGGAATTATTTTGATATTAGTCATAACTGCTTTTAATATTTCATTCAATGTTGGACATAAAGAAGACTATAATTTATTCAATTTATTTTTCTTTACACTGAATGCAACTTTGCTATTTTTTATGTGGTCAGTTGTTTACTTCTCAATTCATTTTTTTGAAAATTATAAAAAAGCTCAGATAGAAACTCTTCTTTATGAATCTGCTGTTAAAGATTTTGAACTAAAATCTCTAAAATCTCAATTAAATCCTCATTTCATTTTCAATGCAATGAATAGCATTCGATCGTTAATTGAAGAAAATCCAATTAAAGCTAAGGATGCTATAACTAAACTTTCTAATTTAATGAGATACACTCTAAAAATAGAAAGAACAGAGAAAGTTCCTCTTCTTGAAGAAATTGAAACAATAAAAGACTATCTTGAACTTGAAAAGATCAGATTTGAAGAGAGATTAGATTATGAAATTGATATTGATAAAAATTCTGAACGAATTGAAATTCCTCCAATGATGATACAAACTTTAGTTGAAAATGGAATAAAACACGGTATTTCAAAAGCTACCAACGGTGGTAAGTTAAAAATTAAAACTCATCTAAATAATGGTCATTTAGTGATTGATATCTTAAATCCCGGTAAAGTTGACATTGTCTCATTAGAAAATTCAAAAGGTTTCGGAATAAAAAATACAAAACAAAGATTAAGTCTGATATATGATGATAAAGCAAATTTCAAGTTAGAAAATTTAGATGATAATTTTGTTCACACACAACTAAAAATACCAATTGGAGTAATTAAAGATGAAAACAATAATAATTGATGATGAAAGATTAGCACGCACAGAACTTCGTAGACTTTTAGAACCATTCAAAGATTTGGAGATAGTAGCAGAAGCAAAAAATGTTGATGAAGCAATAGAAAAAATAAATCAATTTGATCCTGAACTTATTTTTCTTGATATTCAAATGCCAGGTAAATCAGGTTTTGATTTACTTGAGATTTTGGACAAAGTCCCTAAAGTAATTTTTACAACAGCTTACGACGAGTATGCACTAAAAGCCTTTGAATATAATGCTCTTGATTATCTTCTAAAACCAATTGAACCAAAGCGTCTTGAAGATGCGATAAGAAAACTTACAGAAGTAAACAAAAAGTCATCTACAAACCTTAAAGAAATTAAAAATATTTTAACGGCAGAAGATCAAGTTTTTGTAAAAGATGGGGATAAGTGTTGGTTTGTAAAGCTTGAAAAAATTCGTCTCTTTGAATCTGAAGGAAATTACGTCCGACTTTATTTTGATGATAATAAACCTCTGATTCTCAGAACACTTAATTATTTAGATGAAAGATTAGATCCCAAGACATTTTTTAGAGCGAGTAGAAAACACATTGTTAATCTTAAATGGATCGAAAGCATCGAGCCTTGGTTGAATGGTGGACTATTGGTGAAATTGAAGGGTGGACAAAAAGTTGAGGTATCAAGACGGCAATCAATTAAATTCAAAGAAATGTTAAGTTTGTAAGTGATCAATAAATAAATAAAAAAGTATTGAGGAAATATTATGTCAAATCAAAACTTTCAAAAAGAAATTGCAATTCTTGACCAAATCTATAAAGATATGATTGAAGCATCTCACAATGAGCCTGATTTGAATGATATCGAATCAATGAGAGTTTATATAGAAAATTCATTTAGAATTTTTAATAGAACAATTTTCCGAATAAATGAAATAAAAAATTCATTGACAAGAGACAGTAAATTAGATTCTACAACTTGGAATCCGCCTGCTTAAGATAAGTTTTTATCAATAGCAAATATAAGTAATCAAACAAAGTTAAATTTTTTTGAGCGTTCTAAAGTCAGTAAAGTTTAGGTTAAACTTAAAAATTAATTTTACTTTTTTAATTTATTCTCCTGATAATAATTCTTCTGTTTTTATCTCTTCCTTCTTCTGTTTTATTGTCAGCTATTGGTGATTTGTTGCCAAATCCAACAGCTTCTACTCTAATCTTAGATATACCTTTGCTTAAGAAATGATTTTGAATTATTTCAGCTCTCTTTTGTGATGTTCTCAAATTAGCTTCAGCTGAGCCAATGTTATCTGTGTAACTTTCAATACGCCATCTTGAAAGAGGCTCTCTTTTCATCTCTTCAAGTATTTTGTCTAATTCAACGAAAGCTGATTGCTTTAGTGTAATACCATTTTTCTCAAAAATATCAGAGACTCTTAAAGAAACCTCTCTGATAGGTTCTACTTTTACTGTATCTGTTTCAATTTTAGGTAATTCAATAATTTTCTTACAACCTTTCTCATCAACTATTTCACCAGGGGCTGAATCTGGACATTTATCTAAATAATCAGGGATTCCATCTAAATCGGAATCAACAGGGCATCCTTTAGCATCAACATCAACTCCCAAAGGTGTATTTGGACATTTGTCAAGATAATCAGGAATTCCATCATTGTCAGAATCAAATGGACATCCAAAGTCATCCACTTTAATTCTTTTAGGAGTATCTGGACATAAATCTCTATAGTCAGGGACTCCATCACCATCTGTATCGAATGGACAACCATCTGCATCAACACTAACATTTCTTGGAGTGTTTGGACATTTGTCAAGATAATCAGGGATTCCATCATTATCGGAATCAAACGGACATCCAAAATCATCTACTTTAACACCTAACGGAGTATTGGCACATTTATCTTTTGAATCTGGTATTCCATCTTTATCAGAGTCTGCTTCTGTAAATAGAGAATAAGATAGACCTAAATTCGCAGCGAAGAATAGATCATTGCTTGTTCCTCTTCTCAGATCATCAAGGTAATCATTAGGACTTATCTGAACTCCTCCATTTAAGATCATTGATAAGTTATCCGCTAACATTAATCTAAAACCCAATTCACTATTAAAATTAATTTCTTTAGGAGTGTAAACTTTGTTTTTATAATTTGTTAGTGAGCTACCATCTTCTCCTCTTGGTTGAAACCACAGATGACAAACTCCAACAGAAATGTAAGGATAAAAAATATCTGATGCTGATAATAAGTAAATTAAACCAAGTCCAGTTGAATAAAATTGTGTTCGGAATTTTTTATTTGTTAGACTTTTTGATTCTCCTGTAATGAATCCTGTATTGAATAAGGCTCTTATTCCAAAAGAACTTTTTGATTCTGATCTAAGAAAGTATTCAATAAAAAATTTTCCGGCATAGTCAAAAACTTGAGTTGAATAATCTGTGGCTGAATATGTTGCTCCTCCTTCAAATCCAATAACCATTGTTTTTGAGAATGGATGAGGTTTAAATAATTGTTGTGGAAAAGAAATTGTAAAAAGAAAAATTGGCAACAGTATAAAAATTTTTTTCATAATTATTCCCAGCTGGTATTAAAAAATTAAACATTAGTTATTTCCTTATCACAAAATTTGATGAAGCTTGAGCAAGAGGAGTTAGGATAATTTGATTGATGTTTACGTGTTTAGGTCTTGTTACACAGAAAATAACAGCATCTGCAACATCATCAGGTGTTAGGGGTGTTAGTCCTTGATAAACTTTTTTTGCTCTTTCTTCATCACCTGAAAAGCGAACAATACTGAATTCTGTTTCAACCATTCCAGGATCAATGCTTGAAACTTTTATTCCTTTATCAAGAAGATCTATTCTAAAAGATTGACTTAATGCTTTAACAGCGAATTTAGTTGCAGCATAGACATTACCCATTGGATAAGTATCGTGTCCAGCAGTTGATCCAATATTGATTATATGTCCACTTTCTCTTTCAACCATTTGTGGGACAACGACTCTAGAAACATAAATCAGACCTTTGATATTAGTGTCAATCATCTCATCCCAGTTCTCAACTTTACCTTCATAGAATTTTTCTAATCCACGAGCCAAGCCGGCATTATTGACTAATATTTCAATTTGTTTCCAATCGTTAGGAAGGTTGTTATAAAAGTTTTTAACTTCATTAAAATTTCTAACATCAACTTTGAAGGTTAAAACTTCTACTTTGAATTCATTTTTAAGTTCATTTGCTATTAAATCAAGTTTTTCTTTTCGTCTTGCAATTAGTATGAGATTGCATTTGAGTTTTGCAAATTCTTTTGCGCAAGACTTTCCAATTCCTGAAGAGGCGCCAGTGATAAGAACAATTTTATTTTCAAGTGACTGCATAAACAACTCTGATTAGTTGAAAACTCCAGGTATTTCGAAATTACATTTTTTACATTTTCCGTTTTCAAATTTATGAAATTTTACGCTATGCCAATTACGTTCAATCAGCAGTGAACCACAGTTTATACAATATGTTGATTGATTTTTACTATCAAAGACATTCCCGATGTAAACATATTTAAGCCCAATTTCTTCAGCTATTTGTTTTGCTTTTAGTAGTGTAGAATGAGGAGTTCTTTCTTTATTCATCATTTTGAAATCAGGATGAAATGCTGTAAAATGAAGCGGAACGGTATCTCCTAAATTTTCAATTATCCAATCACATTCATTTTTAATTTGTTCATCATCATCGTTTTCTTCGGGAATAAGTAAAGTTGTTAATTCAATCCAAACTTCTGTTTCTTTTTTTAGCCAAATGATTGTATCTAAAACAGGATCAAGATGAGAAAGTGTATTTTTGAAATAAAATCTTTCTGTAAATCCTTTCAAATCAACATTGGCTGCATCGATATATTTATAAACTTCTTTTCGAGCTTCTTTATCAATATATCCTGCAGTAACCATTACTGATTTAATACCTTCTTCTCTTGCAAGTTTTGAAATATCAATAACATATTCCCCAAAGATTGTTGGATCATTATATGTATAAGCAATTGAAGGGGTTCGATATTTTTTTGCTAAGTGAACGACATCTTCAGGAGAAGCATTTAGAGAGTAAGTTTCATCAAGTTTAGCTTTACTAATTGACCAGTTCTGACAAAACTTACATCCAAGATTGCATCCTGCAGTCCCAAAAGATAAAATTTGCGTCCCTGGTAAAAAATGATTCAAAGGTTTTTTTTCAATTGGATCAATTGCGAAACCAGTTGGTCTTCCATATCCTGTGTTATAGAGTTTTCCACCGATGTTTTGTCTGATATAACAAAATCCTGATTGACCATCACTCAATTCACAATAGCGAGGACATAAAGTGCAAACTATCCTGCCATTGCTGTTTGTATACCACCATTTCGCTTCTTTGTAATGGATAGTATTCATATTATTTCAAAGTCTAACCAATTTATTCTTCTTTTTTCAGAGTAAGGAGTTCCAGCAGTAAAAATTAATAAATCTCCTTTTTTTGCTAATCCGAGTTCTAAGATTTTTGCTTTTGCATCATCAATGTAAATTTTTTCTTTATCAATTTTTTCACTAAAAATAGGAATAACTCCCCAATAGAGTGAAAGTTTATTCATTGTGTCAAACTTATTAGAGATAGCTATGATTTTACAGTTGGGTTTATATTTTGAAATTAACTTAGCCGTTCTACCTAATTCAGTGAAAACAACGATTGCCTCAGCATTGATTCTTTTACTTATCTCAACGATAGCTTTTCCAACGGAATCAAAAAGTTTGTCTTGTAAATTTTCTGGGATGAAATAATCTATATGTTTTTGGAATGGGAAATTAGTTTCAGCTTTTTTAAGGATGTCGTTCATTGTTTCAACTGTTTGGATTGGATAGGCTCCAACAGAAGTTTCGCCACTAAGCATTACAACGTCAGTTCCATCCCAGACTGCATTTGCAACATCTGAAGCTTCAGCGCGTGTTGGAATTGGAGAGTTAATCATAGACTCAAGCATTTGAGTTGCAGTGATGACCAACTTTCCAACAGAGTTACATTTTTTAATAATAGACTTTTGTAAAACCGGTAATTCCTGAGGTGGAAGTTCAACTCCCAAATCTCCTCGAGCAATCATAATTCCATCTGAAACTGATAAAATATCATCGAATAAATCTACAGCTTCCTTTTTTTCTATTTTAGCAATAACTGGAATATCAAGTCCTTTCATCACTAACCAATTTTTCAATTCAACAACATCTTCAGGGCTTCTTACAAAAGATAGTGCAATAAAATCAACTCGATTTTTTACTGCAAATTCGATATCTGAATAATCTTTTTCAGTTATTGATGGAGTGCTTAATTTCATACCTGGTAAGTTCATTCCTTTTCTTGGTTTAATCTTTCCATTATTCATTGCCTTACAAACTACAGAGTCTTTCGTTTTATCAATTATTTGAAGTTTTAATAATCCATCATCAATTAATATTAAATTTCCGAGTTCGGCATCTTCAACTAAATTTTTATAAGTGGTTGAGATTTTATCTTTTGTTCCAATTATACTTTGTGTTGTGATTTCCAAAATTTCATCTTTTTCTATTAAATATTCTGGCTCAACCAATTCACCAATTCTGATTTTAGGTCCCTGTAAATCGATTAAAACAGCAAGCGGTGTTTTTTCATCTACACAAGCTTTATAGATGTTTTGATAAAGTTTCTCAAAGAATTCATAATTGCCGTGAGAAAAGTTTAATCTTACACCATCAATACCTGAGACGATAAGCTTTTTTATTTGTTCTGAATCGTAGGTTGATGGACCTAAAGTTGCAAGAATTTTAGTCTTTGCAAAATGTTCGATTTTTTCTGCCATTACTTTTTCTTTTTACTATTGTCTCCCTTTTGACTTTGTTTAATTTGCCTTGATTTGGCGTATAGTTCTTTAATTTTTTCTTGAACTAAATAAAAAACTGTTCCCTCTTCGAAACCATCCTTTAATTTTTTACCTGCTTTTACACCAGTTAATATTTCAATTCCTTCTTCAACCCTTGAAATTGGATAGAGATGAAATTTGTTTTTCCTTACTGCTTCAATAACTTCTTCTTTAAGCATAAGGTCTCTTATGTTTTGAACTGGGAAAATTACTCCCTGTTTTCCATCAAGACCTTTGATTTGACAGATATCAAAGAAACCTTCTATTTTTTCATTCACTCCGCCAATTGGTTGAACATCTCCTTTCTGATTCAAGGAGCCTGTAACTGCAATTGATTGCTTTATTGGTAATCCGGAAAGCACTGACAACAATGCAAAAATTTCCGTGCAAGATGCACTATCCCCTTCAACCATCCCATAAGATTGTTCAAAAACTAAATTAGCATTGAAAGATAGTGGTAAATCCTGTCCAAAAGTTTCTCTAAAATATCCAGAAATAATTAAAACACCTTTGTTATAATGTTTACCACTCATCCCAGCTTCACGTTCGACATTTATTATCGTACCGCTTCCCAAGGAAACAGTGGCAGTTATTCTTATTGGTCTTCCAAAAGTATAGAAATTAGCATCATAAACAGCTAATCCATTAATCTGTCCGACTCGTTCTCCAGTTGTATCTATTAACATATAGCCATCTTTATACATTTCAGTAATTTTGGTTTCGAGCATTGAGTGTCTTTCCTTTATTGAGCGATAGGCTTTTTCGACATATTTGGTTGAGACTGTTTTCATTCCATCCTCTAAAGCCCAGTAATTTGCTTCCCTGAGTATATCTGCAATTTTAGAAAATCGTAAAGTTAATTTATCTTGTCTTCCAGCGAACATTGCAGCAAGCTCGAGAATGTATGCAATAGCATTTTTATCAAACTCAAGAAGATTTTCTTCTTTAATGAGTTTTTTGATTACTCTTACATAATCACGGATAACATTTTCATCAATAGAAATTTCGTAATCAAAATCAGCCAATACTTTAAACATTTTTTTGAAGTCGTATTCTCTCTCACTTAAGTAAGCATAGAATAAGTAATTTCCTATCAGAATTACTTTTGTATCTATGTCAATTGGTTGAGGTTTAAGTGATACAGATGATGAAATAAATGAAAATTGCGATTCTTGAATTTCTAATTTGTTATAAGTAAGAATACGTTTTAGAGTTCGCCAAACACCCGGTTCTTCAAATAAGTGAATTACATTTAAAACAAGATATCCACCGTTTGCTCTAAGGAGTGAACCAGCCTTTATTTTTGTAAAATCAGTATAAAAACCACCTTGACCATCGGTGACTTTTTCAATAGTCCCAAATAGATTGACATAAGTAGGATTAGTTTCTATTATAACTGGGCAACCTTGAGTATCAGAGTTATCTAAAATTATATTTACTTGATAATCATAAAAATAGTCTATTTCGCCTTCTGCAGATTGTGGTACCTCTTCAGATTTGACTGTTTTGAAAATGTATATGTTTTCTAAAATATCCTCTTCGACTTGTATTAAATAATTGTGAATTGAACTATCATTGTATTTTTCTTTAAGTAGCTCAAAAACTCCTCGAACAATTATTTCGATATTTTCTCTTTCTAAAGTTTTAATGCGTTCCTGAAAATCTTGACTTAATTTGGTAGCTTTTTTATAAAGAAGTTGTAAATCTTGAAGATTGTTTTGATAATCTGAAAAAATTTTTTTTGCTTGTTCTTTTGTGATTTTATTTTCATTTAACAAATCATCGAGTTGTGAAATTGGAACAGGCTGATTGTCGATAATTGGAAGAATATCAGGACGAATAGTCTCTCCAATTTTTATCTGTCCTAAAGCAAATCCACGATATCTTAATTCTTTATCGAATTCTTCCATTAATTCTTGTTCTTTGAGATTAAACTCATTGATTAAATTTTTCTTTCGTTCGAGGTAGATCTCACTTTCAAGAGCCAATGGTACTTTTTGTTTTAATAACTCGATGGCCGATTTAATATCTTGTTTGAACTCTTTTGCTTTACCTTTGGGAAATTTTAGTAATATGGGTTTATCAGGATCTTTGAAGTTATTGACATAAGCATAATCAAAAAGTTCAGGAGATTTTTGAGAGAAATGTTCCAACATTTTTTTTATAGTAGTTGCTTTTCCGGAACCAGATAATCCGGCGATAAAAATGTTGTAACCAGGACTTTTTATATCAACTCCAAGTCGGATAGCTTTGAGAGCTCTATCTTGTCCAAGAATTCCCTCTATTGGTTCTATTTGTTCAGTTGAATCAAATTCCAATATTTCGGGGTTACATTTCCATCTTAGTTCTGAGGGTTTTAGTTCGCGATGTTTTGGGGCTTTAAGTAATTTCATTTTTTGCTGTCTTGTTTATTTAATGATTTTTCAGTTAATGGTAATTTTTTATACAAATTTTAAAAAATTATTTAATCAATCCGACAGTAAATAAACATTTTTTTATACGCTCAAAAGTTTTTTCAATATTATTATCTAAGCCAATAGAAAATCTTACAAGTCCATCAGTTAAACCCATTTGGATTCTTTCTTCTTCTGGTATTTCTGAAGATGTACTGTGTCCTGGTGCAGAGAATAAAGTTTTAAAGTAACCCAAACTAACAGCTAAATATCCCACTTTTTCTTGTTGCATTATCATCATTAACTCATCGGCTTTATCTTTAGTTTGTGCATCGATTACCATCATACCGCCGTAACCGAAACCTTCATTGATCATTTCGTTTAGTAGTTGATGACCTTTGTGAGTTTTTAATCCGGGATAAAAAACCTTAATACCAAGCTCTGTTAATTTCTCTGCAAGGAATTGAGCATTTTCTCCGTGCTTTTTCATTCTAATGTGAAGTGAATGTAAGTTTTTTAAAATACTTGCAGCTCGGTAACTATCCAAAACAGGACCAAGTAACATACTTGCACCATTGTTTATATCTGTAAGTTGATTGATAAATTCTTTTGAACTACAAACGCAACCAGCGACACAATCACTTGTTCCATTAATGAATTTAGTCAAACTATGAATAATTATATCAGCTCCAAGATGTTTTGGAGTCAGAAAAATTGGGCTAAAAGTGTTATCTACAACTAATTTTAGATTATACTTTGAAGAGATTTTTGCTAGATTAGGAATATCAGCTATTTCGAGTAATGGATTGCTGATTGATTCAGTATAAATAATTTTTGTTTTATCGGAAATAATTTCTTCAATTGAATTAAAGTCAGATATATTTACAAAGTTTACTTTTATACCAAACTTTGGCAAAAAGTTTTTAAATAAAGCATAAGTCCCACCGTAAATTGTTCTACTTGAAATTATTTCATCTCCACTTTGGCAAATCTGCAAAATAGTAGCGCTGATTGCACCCATTCCTGAGGCTGTTACAATTGCGGCTTCAGTATCTTCAAGTTTTGCTAATGCGTCGGCGAGATATTTATTAGTAGGATTCCAATGTCTTGAATATAGAAAACATCCTTCCTTTTCCCCTGCGAAAAGCTCTTCCATAGTTTTGGGATTCAGAAAAGTATAAGTTGAAGAATCAGTTATTGAAGGATTAACATCGCCATACTCACCGAAAACTAAATAATCTTGTATTTCAGTACTTGGATCAAAGTGATGCATAAAGACCTCCTATCTTTTCTTAGTTATAAAATTTTTGAGGATGGATTTAATTAATTCTTTTTTGCTAAAAAAATTTGACGTAATTATTGAATAGAAAGCGTATTTAATTTCGAACAAAAAATTAGGCATTAAAATTTCAAGCGCAACATCATCGGAGGGTTTAATTTTAAGCAATTATTTCTCCTTTTTGCTACTCAAATTTATTATTTCAAATAAAACTATCATAATTTTCAGAATAGAAAAATGATTAACTCTAATTTCATAATCGAATTGAATTTTCAAGTAGGATAATGTCAAAATCTAAAACCAAATATGTTTGCAGTAATTGTGGATATGAAAGTCTCAAATGGATAGGTAAATGTCCAGAGTGTGATTCTTGGAATACTTTTGTAGAGGAAATTTTTGAACCATCTAAGAAAGTAAATCTTAATAAAAAAGTAACATCGAATTACTATAAACTCATTGATATTTCTGCAAAAGAAGAAGAGAGAATTCTAACAAACATCTCTGAATTTGATAGAGTGCTTGGTGGAGGTTTGATCCCGGGTAGCGTTATTCTTGTGGCTGGTGATCCGGGAATTGGAAAATCTACATTAGCTCTTCAATCAACTGCACTAATTAATGAGCCAATTCTTTACGTATCAGGAGAGGAATCTGAAAAACAGATTAAACTTCGTGCAACAAGATTAAATATCTCTTCTGATTCATTATTTATTTTATCTGAAACTGAATTAGAGCAAATAATATCATTAGCTGAAAAATTAAAACCAAAGATTGTTTTCATTGATTCTATACAAACAATTTTCAAAAGTGAAATTGAAAGTTCTCCGGGGACTATAACTCAAATAAGAGAATGCACTGTTAGTTTGATCGAATATGCCAAAACGAAAAATGTTGTGGTAATTTTAATTGGTCACGTAACTAAAGAAGGTAATATTGCAGGTCCCAAAATATTGGAGCATATGGTTGATACGGTTATTCATTTCGAAGGTGAATTAAATCATTCTTTCAGAATCCTTAGAGCTAAAAAAAATAGATATGGAAGCACAAATGAAATAGGTGTTTTTGAGATGAGAGAAAACGGTTTAGTTGAAGTTACAAATCCAAGTGAATTATTTTTGAGTGAAAGAGACAAAGCAACAGCTGGTTCTTCAGTTACTGCAATTATAGAAGGCTCCAGACCAATACTAATTGAAGTTCAAGCTTTGGTCACTCCTTCAAATTATGGGTATCCTCAAAGAGTTTCAAATGGATTTGATCAAAGAAGATTGTCAATTTTACTTGCTGTACTTGAAAAAAGAGTGGGGGTTAAGCTTTCCGCAGCAAATGTGTTTTTGAATATTGTCGGTGGGATTAAAATTAAAGAACCAGCAGCAGATCTTGCAGTTTGTCTGAGTATAATCTCAAGTATTCGTGAGCAATCAATAGATTCTCAAACTATTCTTATTGGAGAAGTTGGTTTAGGTGGTGAGTTGAGAAGCGTACCGTATTTAGAAAAGAGAATAGCCGAAGCAGAAAAATTAGGATTTATAACTGCATTAGTTCCTTCTAATAACAGTAAAAGTTTGATCCAATCAAATAAAATAAAAATTGTCTCAATTGAAGACCTTTCAGAAGCGATAGAAAAACTTTTATCGGAAATTTAATTTTGTTTCTAATTAAATGACCATTATATTTCACATAGCCGAAAGGCATTATTTGTTCAATTAATTAAAAGGTTCTTTTGTGAGTACTAAATTGTTCATTGGGAGTCTTCCCTGGTCGGTTAACGATGCTGAATTAAAAACATTATTTGAACCATACGGTAATGTTCAATCAGCAAAGGTTATAACCGACAAGCAGACACGCAGATCGAAAGGTTACGGTTTCGTCGAATTTGAAACAGCAGCCGAAGCATCTGCAGCAATCAATGCATTAAATGACACAGAGGTTAAAGGAAGAAAAATTATCGTTAGTGAAGCAAAGCCTAAAAACTAATGTTAGTTTAATGCTAATTGATGGACGCTCCCTTTTGTGCGAGCGTCTTTTTTTTAAACTCTCGTGCCCCTCTTTTGACTCATTATATCACTTAAGAAAACAAGATTTTCAGATTTAGAATTTGAAATTATTATTTTAATAATTGCAGTAATTGGTACGGATAGAAGCATACCAACAATTCCCCAAATATAACCCCAAATCAAAACGGACAACAAAATTATAAGTGGATTTAAATTAAGCCTATTTCCTATCACCATCGGCTCTGCAACATTGAAAGCTACTGTTTGAATGATTATCATAATAATTAAGACAAATAGTGTTGAACTCAAAGAATCAAATTGAACTGCAGAGAATAAAACTGGGAGTATCAAAGCTGCTGCAGAGCCAATGGTTGGAATAAAATTGAAAAGGAAAACAAATAATCCCCAAATTACCGGGTAATCTAAACCATAAAGATGAAGTGATAATGTTGTAATTCCACCGGCAAGAAGATTTATCAGAAATTTTGTTATGATATATTTTTGTATCTGAATGGTAATTTCTTTGAATGTGTTTTCAAGCTCTGTTTCTTTTTGGATTTTAATTTGATTTAATTCAACTTTCAGTTCATTCTGAATGTTATTTTCAGTATCACCTGATTTCTCTTCCAAAATTTTCTTTAACTCTGGTTTAACTTTTTTTTTGATATAATAACTCTTAATTGCTTCATAAATGTTTTTTTCACCAGATAAAACAAAAACAAAAAAGAATAAAACAAACAAAACACTACCAAGTAAATCCATTGTTGAGGTAAAAAGTCCACCAGCCAAACTTTGAAGATCTATTGATTTAACTAGTTTTTCAAAAGAAAAATATCTGAAAAAAGGATCTTTTATTCCGAGATCTTTTGAAACGTTTCTAACTATTTCAGAAAGTTTTTTAGAATATTCTGGAAAGCCTTCAGAAAATTGAACAAAAGAATCAAATATTACTCTTCCAACTGTATACAAAATTAAAATTGTTATTGCTATATCTAAAAGAGTAATGAATAAGCCGGGAATTTTCTTAGATTCGAGGAAATTATTTAGTGGTTCAAAGAAGAAGTAGAGAAAGAAAGCTATTATTAATGGGATAAATATGTGACTAAGTTCTCTTAGCACAATTGCAATTATCGTTATCCCGATAGTTGTTATAAAAAATTTTATAAAACCGTTATTCTCTTTTTTCATAAACAGTTTTTTCTAAATGACTGGGAACAATGGGATTAGATATGATTTCATTAAATAATTTCCATTTCCCTTCTTTTGAATCTGCATTTTCAATATAAGATTTTATCAAATCATATCCTGCAGAGTAATTGACAACGTAAGCTCTATATCTTTTAATAAATGAAATGAGTTTCTTAGCAGATTCATCTGTTCTTAGGTTATATTTTTTTAACCAATCAATAGTTTTGTTTTCATCCCACTTACCATCGAGGAAATTCTTTGCTGCAAGGTTTATACTATAATTCAATTTGTTAATGATAGTCATAACGTGATAATATAATTCTGCTTTTGATGAATCTAATCCACTTAACTGGAATATATTCTCTTTTTCAAATTTAATTCTATCTTCTTCAGGGAATAATAATTCAAGGCCGTAATTGGCAACGCCTTCTGCAATCAATGACTGTGGAGAGAAAAGAATATAAATTGAAAATTCTATCCAATTTTTTCTCTTATAAAGGTTCCACTCCATCATTGTATGATGCACGTGATGTCCGGGATATCCTTCGTGCGCAGCCAAATCAATTATTCGATCAACATAAATTGGTAAGTCGGTGTTGATTTCAATTAAGCTGAATGAATTTCCCTTGAACCAGTTATAAGCGCTCCAAGGTTTGTTTTTTACAAATTTAAGATCAAATTTTTCATTGGGTGGTAAATTGATAAACTTTCTTGTCCTATTTCTGCACTCATCAATTGCTTTTCTAAAAACACTTTCTAATTTTTCTTCAGGAACTTTAAAGTTTTCTCTAAATGAATTGTATCTTTCATAAATATTACCATTACCCGGCAAAAGTTTATCAAGTTCTTCTAAAAGTTGATCAAAGTAGTTTTCATCTTTATAATCAATTTCGATATCATAGAGAGCATTTAATTCTTCTTCGAAAGTTAAAGACATTCCATTTAACATAAAGATTCTTGTTTTACAAGCAAGAAGTTGTTTATATAAGAAAGTATATCTTTGTCTTTCAATCTTGTTTGCAGGAAATTCAGACAACGACTCCATTTCATCCAGCAGCTTATTAACTTGTTGATTTAATTCTTCAAAAACAGTTTGATTAAAAGTTGAATGAACTGTATCTGGTTTTAAATTATTAGGTCCGAAGTATGCATCAACAAAATCGGGATCGTATTTATCGATTTTGAGCGCGAGACGAACGTAATCTTCAGCAATTGAATTCATTTTAATTTCCAATTGTGATTTTTTATTTATTTCTTTTTTTTCAGAACAACTAAAAAATAAAAGAAGAATAAAAATTTGTAATAATATTTTTTTCATCTAAGCAAAACCATCTTTTTAGTTTCAGAATAATTTCCGACTTTCAACTGATAAAAGTAAACTCCACTTGTTAAATTGGATGCATCAAATTTTACTTCATAAGTGCCTGCTTGTTTTGTTTCGTTTACAAGTGTTGATATTTCTTTGCCGGTTACATCATAGATTTTTAGAGTAACTTTCTTTTCATTTTGAACGAGATTGTTTTCAGAATTTTTAGAAAAGCTAATATTAATATCTGGTATAGTAAATCTTATTGTAGTAAATGGATTGAATGGATTAGGATAGTTTTGTTCCAAATGAAAACTTTTAACTATGATTTCATCTTCATCAATCCCAGAGATTATTTGACTTAAAGAAGCTTGATAAACTCCGTTTCCGTGTGTCGCAACTCTAACAATATCTCCACTCGTCGGAATATTTATATCAATTACCAAACAACCATAAGGAAGTTCATTATTAACACTGTACCAATTATTGCCTGCATCTGGTGAAAAATAAACGCCAATATCATTGCCGAAGAATAATTGATTAGGGTTATTAGGATTAATTGCTATTGCACTTGAAGGAACATCAGGTAGTTGCGAGCCAATATCAATCCAGCTTTCACCACCATTTGTTGATTTGAAAAGATGAGAAGTTCCAAAGCCACTGAAAACAATGTAAACAATTTTTGAATTTGTTGGATCAACAGCAATATCATCTGGATATCTATCAGGTAAATTCCCTGTTATGTTTGTAAATGAAACTCCGCCGTTAGTACTTCTAAAAACTTTTGCTCGCGATGATATTGGGGCAGTAGCAATATATAATGTATCAGTTGAAGTTGCGGAAACACCAATTGATAAAATTGGATTACCATCAATAGCGGTATTATTATTCATAGCTGTCCAGTTTGTCCCGCCATTTGTTGATTTATGAAGTTTTCTACTTCCTGCATAGATGACATTTGGGTTTGATCTGCAAACAACAAAAGGAGCAACAAACGCTGGGTTATCACTTGATGGTGTAATATTTGTCCAATTTATACCTCGATTTGTGCTGCGATATATACTAAGATATTGTGAAGAACCATATAATATGTTTGTGTTATTTTGATTTATTCCTGTTTGACAACCATCTCCACCAATTACTCGATACCAAGCAAATGAGCCTTGGTAAATAGCAGTAGCATTATCTTGCATTCCACCTATTGCAAGATTAACGTTGTTATCAGCAGAAGAAAATCCATTATAGAATTGAGTTGTTTGATAACTTCCATTACAACCTTGAAATGTCTCTCCACCATCAGTTGTTCTAAATACACCTCCATCGGTTCCAAAGTAAATAATGTTTGGATTTGTTGGATGATAAGTTATTGAATGTTGATCAGCGTGAACATAATTTGGTGGACCTTCTGGACCACCAATTGGAGTTGAACCGAAATACCAAGCAGCCCAATCAGTTTTCTTAACTAAGTTAGTTCCACCATCTGTAGATTTCCAAATATCAATGCCGCCAGCTAAGACAAAATTTTCGTTAGTTGGATGGACGCCAACCCAATGAGAAAACCAACCTTGATACGTTGCGTAATCTGTTGTATTTACTATTGACCAAGTGCTCCCACCATTAGTAGACTTGCATAACCAAGTTCCAGCTCCTGATGAAGAGCCATTCCCGATTGAAGCATAAATAATCTGTGGATTAGCTTGATGAATTGAAAGATGAGCTTTACCACCAAAGGTTGCAGGCAGACCATTAGTCAACTTTTGCCAAGTTGCGCCAAAATTTGTGGTCTTATAAATACCGTGACCTGCAGTGGAAAAATTTCCAAAAGTTGCGAAAACTATATTGCTGCTATCTGGATGGATGGCAATATCAATAGCCATAATTGTATTATTCACAATGTCCCAGTTTTGTCCGCCATCTGTAGATCTAAATACACCTTCAGTTGTAGCAGCCCAAGCAAAGTTTGGATTATTTTTATCAAATTCAACATCATTAACTCCACGTTCTTGATTATAAGACCAGTCAAGAACTTTTGTCCAAGTAGCACCATAATTTGTTGTTCTTAGAATTCCTATTCCGTAACTGCCTCGAGTTGTTCTTATAACCTCTCCACCAAGAGCTTGTTTATAGTTATAAACTTCTCCGGTGCCTATTAAAATTACGTTTGAGTCAATTGGAGAAATAGCGATTGAACTAACTCCCAAGACAGGAAAACCCGTTTCAATTCTTGTCCAAGCTTTAACTCCAACTCCGGCAGTGTAGCTTCTCCAAATTCCACCACTTGCTGCTGCTGCGAAAATTGTATTTGGATTGAAAGGATTAAATTCGACATCAAGAGTTCTTCCACCAATATTATGAGGACCTATTTCTTGCCACTGATAATTTGAATTTATTTTTTTCAAATTGGATTTAGCTAAATTGTAAGCTCTAAAATAAGCATCAGGTATAATGTCATCATTTGGATAAGCTCTTCTCTCAGTCCAAAATTGCATTGCTTGTAAAGCGCCAGAGGTTTTCTTCGGTTTTGATTTTAAATGAAAGTTGAAAAAAACAAAAGTTCCAACAGCTAACGTAATCAATAAAGTAAAAATTAAAATTGTTTTAATTTTCATTTGTTTTCCCTTAAAAAGTTTATTTATTTCTTCTTGCATCAATGAAAGATTTGACCGCAAAAATTAAAAATATCAGACACAAAATTGCCATAATTGCTTGAACTATAACAGCAGCTGGTCGTTCAACTTCCGCACCTCCAATCATACTGAAGAATTTTAACAATCCTCTGATAGTCCCAAGAAATCCGAGTAACATTAAAACAGAAGCGATATGCATTGTTGTTTTAAGACGATTTTCATTTAATCCTAATACTCCAAGTATTGTAATAGGAAGTCCGAGGAATGCTGGAATCAAGGCAGTTATGCTTTCACTGCTAATTCCGAAATATCCTATTATTCCAATTATTACAAGAATAATTCCAAATATTATTGAAAGTGTTGGCATAGTTTATCTCCTCTATTTAATATTTTTCATAATTAAAAGATTAAGTCCGATGTATTTGTCAGCACCTAATTTAAGATAAGCATTTGATTCGTGACTTATTTTATTTAATAATTTTTTGTAAAAGTTTTTTTCTTTTTCTGAAGAACTTTTTAAGTATTCGATAAGTTCTCTTTGAGTGCTTTGATAAAAATCTTTTAATGAAGATGTTAAATCTTGTTTATAAATTATTTCAAACCCTTTCGATGTAAAATATTGTTCAAATTCACTTTGAAGAAGAGGAATCATCTCTGATTGTTCGAAAATGTTCTGAACAAAAGTGGGTATTTTAGATTTAAGTTTTGTTATCTCTGATATGCAAAGTATTCCATTTGATTTTAATATTCTTTTAATTTCTTTAATTGTATTCTTTCGGTTTGTGTTGGTTAATGATGCTTGAGAATAAACAATATCAAAACGGTTTTCCTCGAAGTCAGTGTTTTCAAAGTCATTTATTCTTATTGATATTTTTTCGTTTAACTCGATATTTAATTTAGAATGAATTAAAGACTCATAATCTCTTACTATTACATCTACTGATTCAGCGCCTTCTAAGATAAACTTTTCAGCAATTTTCTCTGATGATTCACCAATAATTAAGATTTTCTTATTATTTAGGTCGCACTTTTGTTTAAGAATTCTAAACTGTTTAAATCCGCCGGGGAGTAGTATTTTGTTGTTTTCTTTCATATTAGTTCTTTTTGATAAGCAAATTTAGTTAAAAGAGGAATAAAATCTTCTTTACGGTTTAAGATATTTCTTTCCTTTGTTTATGTTCAGATTTATTTTTGAAACAATCAATAAATTAAATCGGAGACAATATGTACAATAGATTCAAATATTTCGTAATATCTCTTCTTATCATTTTGACTTCTCAAATTATAATTGCTCAAAAACGCGCGATAACAATAGATGATTTATGGGCATTAAAAAGAATCTCAACTTTTGATATTAATTCAGATGGCAGTAAAATAGTTTTTGCTGCAACCTCTTTCAGTTTTGAGACAAACAAAGGAAATTCTGATATATATCTTGTAAATTCAGATGGCTCAGAATTGAAAGCAATATTAACTTCAGAGAAAAGCGAGTCATCTCCTAGATTCGTTCCTAATTCAAATTTAATCTCGTTTATTAAGAATGGTCAAATTTGGACTTGCAATATAGATGGTTCAAATGAGAAGCAAATTACAAACATTTACTCCGGTGTAAATGATTATAAATGGTCAAATGATGGAAACAGAATTTTATTCACTTCAAGTGTTTATCCCGATTGTAAAACTCAGGAGTGTAATGAAAGTAAAGACAAAGAAGCAGAATCCAGTAAAGTAAAAGCGAAAATTTTTGAGCAACTAATGTATCGTCATTGGAACGATTGGAGAGGCGATAAAAGAAGTCATCTTTTTATGTATGATTTAAAGACAAATTCTTATAAAGATTTAAATGAAGGATTAACAGAAGATGTCCCACCGCTTGCACTTGGTTCTTCAAATGATTTTAATTTTTCTCCCGATGGTAATGAAATTGTCTATACATTGAATCCTGAATTCAGCACGGCAATCAGCACAAATAATGAAATTTATCTATTAAAGCTTGATGATAAATCTTCACCGAAATTATTGTCAGAAAGTAAGGGTGTTGATTGTCAACCAATTTTTTCTCCAGATGGTAAATATATCTCCTGGACGTCAATGAAAAGAGCAGGATTTGAAGCTGATAAGAAAGATTTAATCCTCTACGATAGAAAAACTGGTAAAACTAAAAACTTAACAGAAACATTAGACAGATCTGTTGAAGATTACATCTGGTCAAATGATTCTAAATTTATTTACTTCATTGCTCAGAATGAGATTAATACTTCAATATATAAATTGGACTTAGTTACTGGTAAGATATCTTTATTTCACAATGAAAATTATAATGCACAAATTAAACTCAGCAATGATGGAAAAATTTTATTCTTTCTTAAACAAAAAGCAACAATGCCTTATGAAATTTTCTCAATTAATAGTAATGGATCAAATCTCAAGCAAATTACATCAATAAACAGTGATATATTATCAAAGTTAGAAATGAATCCTGTCGAGACTTTTTGGAGTGTCGGAGCAAATGGCGATAAAGTTCAATCAATATTAGTAAAACCACCCTTTTTCGATCCATCAAAAAAATATCCTATGATATTTTTAATTCACGGAGGACCTCAAGGTGCTTGGGAAGATAATTTCCATTTTAGATGGAATTATCAAATGTTTGCATCAGAAGGATATGTAGTCGTTGCGCCGAATCCTCGAGGTTCAACAGGTTATGGACAAAAATTTACAGACGAAATCTCTGGTGACTGGGGTGGTAAAGTTTATGAAGATTTAATGAATGCCTATGATTATGCTATAAATAATTTCTCATTCATAGATAAGAATAACACTTTTGCAGCCGGAGCTTCTTATGGTGGATATATGATAAATTGGATCGCAGGACATACTGATAGATTTAATGCACTAGTTTCTCACGCAGGAGTTTTTAACCTTGAAAGTATGTATGGAACAACAGAAGAACTTTGGTTCCCTGAATGGGAATTTACTGGAACACCTTGGGAAAAAAGAGAAGTTTATCACAAATGGTCACCCCACAGATACATTCATAATTGCAAAACTCCGGTTTTAATAGTTCACGGAGCATACGATTTTCGTGTTTCTGAAGAACAAGCATTCCAATTATTTACATCTTTGAAAAGATTAGGTGTTGATACAAAATTTCTTTATTTCCCTGATGAGACACATTTTGTTGCTAAACCATTAAATTCTAAACTCTGGTGGGCTACTGTTTTAGATTGGTTTAGAAAATACAGAAAATAACATAACAGGGCTTTCTTAAATTTATTGTCCTGAGATTTAATTGATTATTCTAATAAATTTATAAGATAGAATTATGATAAACTTAGTTCAATAAATTTAATGAAAGCCTTTTCAGTTCAAATCAATAAGCAGTAAAAGCATCTCTCTTTAATTAAGTGAAAAATATCCTGAAACTCAGTTGAAATAATAGTTTTCTGTTTAGAAAAGAAAACCTAACAAATGAATTTATGGTAACATAAGATTACTTAGAAAATTATATTCTTTGATTTGTTGAACAAATTACAATAAAAAAAGAGTTAATCTATAAACAAAGGGAATTAGGGAATTGAAAGATTAAGTGAAAAAAATTTTAAAAAACTTACAAACTAAATTTCAATTTGATCATCAATAACTGGTTTTTGCTCAACTTTTGATTTTAATGAATCTTCTTTAATATAATTATGAAATTGCTCTCTGAACTTTCTAATTTCTTCTCTTAACTTTTCAATTTGAGCTTTTAGTTCTTCATTAGAATTATTATCATTTAATTTTTCAGATGCTTGAGGAAGATTGTCTTTTTTATTTCTCTCGATGCTGCTTGTTTTTCTGGATGGATTTTCTAATCTCTTATTTTGAAGTTCTAAAATTGAATCGAGATTGATATCATTGTAACGATTATAAATAACTCCTTTGTCTTGATTAACACTTTTATCGTTACTGATTTTATTATTGTTGATGATATTCACTTTAGAACGATTTTGAATTGATCTTTCAACAAACTCTATGAATGAATTAAAATCAGGAATTTGAATATCTGGGATTTCAATCTCTTCAACCTGAATTTGGACAAAACCAGGGCTTTTAATGATTTTTACTTTTCCCTCTTGTTTAATAAATATACTATCAATATCAATTTTGGATGTTCTGTTGTTTAGATCAGCAAATTCATTTGGTTCAATTTCGCTTGTGAAGACAGAGTCTTGTGTGAAAACTATGTATTTGTTTGCTTGATTTGAGTTAATTGCTTTGTTCCAAGCAAAATTACTTTTGGGCACAGGGATATTATAATTACTGGCGAGCCTATCAAAATTTTTTGAGTCCAATTGTCTTGTCAAAGAAATAAAATCAGCAAGTAAAGCTTTTCTGAGGTTCCAAACTGAAGAATTTATTGCAATCGCATTATCGTCTCCGATCAGAATATGCTTTGATAGTTGATTTGCATAATCTTCAAATAGAGAATCGATCTTTAGTTTCTGAATATCTGATAAATTTAATTTTGATAAGAAACTCTGAAGATTATTATTTTGATAAAATGTGTTAATTTTTTTTACTTCAAAATATTCCTTCCCTGAATTGTCTAATCCGATCTTCAATATTTGATTATCTTCATTTTTTAATGGAATTTCTTCATATAATGCGAAATTGAATAGATCCTCATTGGTTATTTCTGAAGGTAAGAAAAGAGGTTTTAAGTTGCTGGTATATTCTAATGTTTTCTCTGACTTCTTATCAAACAATTCTTTAAATGATTCTGGTTTAAGGTTGAAGAAGAACAAAGTTGTTAGAATTAAAAATGAAATGATACCAAATACAGGAACCCATTTGAACTCGTAAAAACTTTTTGTTTTCTCTTCAAGTAAAGCGGACATTACTTTTTGTTCAAAATATGGATTTTCTTGTAAATCTTTTCTGAGGCTTTGAGCGAGTTCTTTTGATTTTTTTAGTTCTTCTAGTTTGTTTCTTAATTCAACAGAATTTTTCAGACGGTTTTCAATATACTCTCTTTCTTCATCAGTTAATTCATTATCGAGATAGGCTGATAAAATAACATAGTCATCGTGGTAATTGTTTTTCATATCATTAATTCCTTCTTGATTGGTTCAAGTTTTAACCTAAGAGCTTCACGAGCTCTAAATATTCTGGATTTTACAGTTCCTAAATCTAATTCGAGAGTTTCTGAAATTTCTTGATAAGAAAAGCCTTCAATATCTCTTAAGATCATTGGTATTCTTAGCTTTTCAGGTAATTTATCAATTGCTTTTCTAACGATTAATCTGATATCTTTATTCTCATCAATTTCTGTTGATGTAAAATCATAATCTTCGTCAACGGAAGAGAAAATTTTTCTTACTTTTTTCTTTCGTAAATAATCTTTGCATTTATTGATTGTAATGCGATATAACCAAGTTGTGAATTGAGATTCGTATCTGAAATTTTTTAAGTTTTTGAAAACAGTAATAAAAACTTCTTGAGCAATATCATCAATTGCATCAATTTCAGAGAGGGTCATATAAATTATGTTTCTTACTTTTTCTTTGTGGCGATTCATTAAAACTCTGAAAAGCTCTTTTTCACCTTGATTGATTCTTTTAATCAAAGAAAAATCATCGTCTAAAGTAAGAATTTTGGGTTGTTCCATTTCGTTTTCTTTTGGTTGTTCTTCTAAATTCATTTTTTTGACGTTATTTTTTGATTAAATGTTTCGCAAAATTTAAGCAAATTTTACTTTAATTTGTATTAAATAATATAGATATTTGTAACGCTTTAATGCATTATTTAATTTTACAAAAAATTAAAGGAGAATAAACTTATGAAATCGAGAGTAGTTGAAAAATACAATGCCGTAATAATAGAACTAAAAGGTGATGTTATGGGGGGCGACGATACAAAAGAATTTAATGAACTTCTTCATAAGCTTATAGATGAAGGGAAAAAGAATATTATTGTTGATTTAGGTGAGGTTAAATTTATGAATAGTTCTGGTCTTGGAATGTTAATATCTGCTTTAACCACCGCTAAAAAAGCTGAAGGTAATCTCAAATTAGCAAGAGTTGGAGAAAAAATTCAAAGCCTTTTAATAATTACAAAACTCATTCAGATATTTGAAACATTCGAATCAGTCGATGATGCAGTAAAATCCTATAGCTAATGTGTCAATAATCTTTTCTATTTTATGAGTGCTACTGTTTTAGTTGGATCCCAATGGGGAGACGAGGGAAAAGGAAAAATTGTCGATATTTTGAGCGAAAGATTTGATATTGTAGCCCGATACCAAGGTGGAGCTAATGCTGGTCACACTGTAATAATTGGGGATAAGCAATACATCCTTCATCTAATTCCATCTGGCATTTTAAGAGAAAATGTTATTTGTGTTATAGGCAATGGAGTTGTGATTGATCCGAAAGCACTTCTTGAGGAAATAAATCTGCTTAAAAACTCAGGAATAAAAGTAGAAGGCAGATTATTCATTAGTCAAAATGCTCATTTGATAATGCCTTATCATAAACTTCTTGACTCAATTGAAGAAAGTGGTGAAAACAAAATTGGAACTACCGGTAGAGGAATAGGACCTTGCTACATCGATAAATTTGGAAGAAGAGGAATAAGAATAGTTGATTTGTTAAATCGTGATGAATTAGAAAGAAAAATTAGATATAATCTCAAAGAAAAAAATCAACTACTTCAAAAAGTTTATCATCACGAAGGATTAAACGTTGAGGAAATTCTTAAAGAGTATCTTGAGTTCGATAAAGTAATTGATAAATATATTAAAGATATTCCAACTTTTTTGAATCAAGCACTTGATGAAGGGAAATCAATTTTATTAGAAGGAGCACAAGGAACACTTTTAGATGTCGATCACGGAACATATCCTTTTGTAACATCAAGTAGTCCAACTGCTGGAGGTGCTTGTACAGGAACAGGAATTCCCCCTAACAGAATAAATTATGTTATTGGAATCGTTAAAGCATATACGACTCGGGTTGGAAATGGTCCTTTCCCAACTGAGCTAACAGAAGAAGAAGGAGATAAATTAAGAACTTTAGGTGCTGAATTTGGAGCAACAACAGGAAGACCACGTCGTTGTGGTTGGTTTGATGCTTTTTTAGTTGCTTATTCAAAGATGATTAATGGAATAGATTCTGTTGCTGTAACAAAATTGGATGTTCTAAGTCATTTTGATAAAATTAAAGTTTGTGTCGGTTATGAATTAAATGGGAAAAAACTGAAATATTTTCCATCAAGTGTAGAGCAGCTTTCAAAAGTAACTCCGATCTATGAAGTTCTTGATGGATGGAAACAGAATATATCAAATTGTAAAAGTTATGATGAACTTCCATCAAGAACGAAAGAATATTTGAATTTTATTTCTAAACAATCTGGAATAAAAATAGACATAATTTCAGTCGGCGCTAAAAGACAACAGACAATCTTCTTGTAAAACTTTTCTTAAAAACAAAAAATTTTATCCTTAAAGTAAAAGCAAGATAAAAATTATTATTTAGCTTTTTTAGTTGGCAACTGCTATTGAATTATAAATTAAAAGAATTATTGCAGTTTACTTTAGTAAACTGAAAAAGAGAGGATAAAATATTCCTTGGCTTTAGCCACATAATTTTCTATGAAGCTAAGGCCCTATTTTGGATGAGCATATTTCTTTCAGCTATTGATTTATAATTTTTAATAATTATTGCAGTTTACTTTAGTAAACTGAAAAAGATAGAATAGAATATTTCTTGGCTTTAGCCACATTCTTTTCGAACATTCTTCTATTCAAATCGAAAAATCTTATAGTAATTTGCGATTGTAATCGAAAAATCTTATGTTTTGTGTAGAGATTAGGAAAAATATGATTAACAGAGAAATTCAACATTTTATTGAGCAAAGGCTCTTTAAAGGTAAAATAATCATCATTTATGGTGCAAGACAAGTAGGTAAAACCACTTTAATAAAAAATATTCAGCAAAAATATCTCGAAAAATCTTTATACCTAAACTGTGATGAGCCTGATATTAGAAATTATCTTACTAATGTTACCTCGACACAATTAAAAAGTCTCATCGAAAATAAAAAATTGATTTTCATTGATGAAGCACAACGAGTTAAAAATATTGGAATTACCTTGAAACTGTTTGCTGATGAAATGAAAAATGTTCAGGTAATTGCAACGGGGTCATCATCATTTGAACTTTCTAATATTATAAATGAGCCACTGACTGGAAGAAAGCATGTATTTCTTTTAACCCCAATTTCTATGATTGAATTAAAAAACTCCATTGGTCTAATTGAAACTAATCGTTTATTAGAAGAGAGAATTATATACGGAATGTATCCAGAGGTTATAACTGAAAAAGAAGATAAAAAATCGCTCCTTAAAGAAATTACAACAAGTTATTTATTCAAAGATATTTTGAGTTTTGAAGGTATCAGAAAACCAGAGATAGTTGAGAAATTACTTATGCTCTTGGCTGCACAGATTGGTAATGAAGTTTCATATAATGAACTTTCAAATTCATTAAAGATAGATAAAGATACTGTGAGTAAGTATATTGATATTCTTGAGAAAGCTTTTATAATCTTTCGTCTAAAACCTTTTAGTAGAAATGTTCGCTCAGAGCTGACTAAATTGAGAAAGATTTATTTTTATGATACCGGAATTCGTAACGCACTTATTTCGAATTTCCAAAATTTAGAATTTAGAAATGATAAAGGCGCTTTATGGGAGAATTTCATTATTTCAGAAAGAATAAAGTTCAATAACATTTATCAACCAGATGTGAAGATTTATTTCTGGCGAACATCTCAGCAACAGGAAATTGATTTTATAGAAGAACTTGATGAAAAACTTTCAGTTTTTGAGTTTTCTTATAATTCATTTCAAAAGAAATCATTTTCTAGAACTTTTTTGAATAATTACTCTCCACAAAATCAGATGGTAGTTCATAAAGAAAATTTTTGGGAGTTTATTGAAAAAAAATATAGCTAAGTTCATCTTATTGAATTAGAGATGATAATTAATTTTCTTTAGTTGCAATTCATTTTAATAATATAAAAAATGAGGATAGAATATTCCTAAATTTTAGCCGCATATTATTTTATAGGGCTAAAGCCCGGTTTTTGTTGAGCATATTTCTTTCAGTTAGCTAAAGTTAACAGCTATTGATTTATAATTTTTAATAAATATTGCAGTTTACTTTAGTAAACTGAGTTAAATAATAAAAAATTCTCTGGCTTTAGCCACATAATTTTCTATGAGGCTAAAACCCGGTTTTGGTTGAGCATATTTCTTTCAGTTAACTAAAGCCAACTGCTATTTATTATTAATTTTTGAATCAATAGCAGTTTACTTTAGTAAACTGAACTAATAAAATCAAAACAATTAAATCAATATTTTTGAATTAAATAATTTATTCTACTTATTAAAACCTGAGTTTAATAAAAATGCCAAATTGGTTAAGAATAAAGATTGGAATGGTTTCAACAATAATTATTGTATTTGTCATTGCTGGAATAATTTTTTTCAAAATGCTGAAAAAATCTTTGCCTGAATATGAAGGTATCATAGAAACGGAAAAAATTCAAAATGATATTTTTATCTATACTGACAGCATTGGAATTCCATATATAGAAGCACAAAATGATAATGATGTAGCTTTTGCACTCGGTTATCTACACGCTCGCGACAGACTTTTTTCAATGGACTTATATCGAAGAGCTGGTGAAGGGCGACTTAGTGAAATTTTTGGAAAGAGAACTTTAAGATTCGATGAATTATTTCGAACAATAGGAATTAGTAGGACAATCAAAACCAATTTGAATAATTATGATAAAACAACTTTAAGTTTACTAAAATCTTATTCATATGGAGTTAATTATTTTATAAAAAATCATCAATCAAAACTACCAATCGAATTTGATTTACTTGGCTATTATCCAGAACCGTGGACTGAAATTCATAGTTTATTGATAATTCGAATGATGGCCTGGGAATTAAACCTAAATTGGTGGGCTGACTTTGTTTATACTGAATTGATTGAAAAGTTTGGGATCGAGAAAGCTGCAGAAATCTTACCCGATGTTCCTCAAAAAGATTTGAATAATATCCCTGAAAACTTAAAAAGTGTTTCAGAAATTGCTCAAAGTTTTATTCAATCAAATCTGTTATACAAGCAATTCTTTGGATTAGAAGGAACTCAAATAGGTTCGAACAATTGGGTTGTTGATGGTAAAAAATCAACATCCGGTAAACCGATAATTGCAAATGATCCTCATCTTCCTTACAGTGTCCCATCAAAATGGTATTTAGCAGTTATCAAGAATAACAACGAAACTTTGGCTGGAGTAACTTTGCCTGGTGTCCCTGGAATTGTTATCGGAAAAAACAAAAATATTGCCTGGGCATTAACTAATCTGATGAATGATGAAACCGATTTTTATCTTGAAAAAATTGATTCATCAAAAAAGTTTTATTATTTGGACAATGAATGGAAAGCTTTACAAACTATAAAAGACACAATACTAATAAAAAATAGCAAACCGAAGATTATTCAAATTAAAAGTACTCATCGAGGTCCTATAATTTCAGATGTCCATCAAATGACTTTTTTCTATAATGAAAATGAAAAAGTATTCCCTGCAATAAGTATGAGATGGCTTGGATTAGAATTCAGTGATGAGATGTTAGCATTTTACAGAATAAACAAAGCAAAAAACTTTCAAGAATTCAAGGAAGCAATCACACATTTTTCAATTCCAGGACAAAATTTTTTATATGCAGATAAAAATGGAAACATTGGTTACGTTGCAGGAGCTAAAATTCCAATCAGAGCCAATTCTTCTTCATCAATAATTTCGGACGGAACAAAATCATCAAATGATTGGATTGGCTTCGTTCCAAAGAATGAAATGACTTTTTATCTCAATCCTTCAAGCGGATTTTTAGCAACAGCAAATAGCAATCACTTTGATAAATTGAATTATTACATAACTCATCTATGGGAACCATCCTCAAGGTTTGAAAGAATTAATGAGTTACTTAAACAAAAAGAAAAACATTCAGTAGAAGACTTTAAGAACTATCAGTTCGATCAAACCTCCAAGTATGCTGAGCAAATCGTCCCACAAATAATTTCTGCTTTCAATGGAATAAAAATTAAAGATAAAAATTTGAAAATAGCCCTCGAGTTATTTGATAATTGGGATTTCAAAATGGATGCTTATTCACAAACTGCTTCGATTTATCAAGTTTTTATAAATCAACTATTAAAAAATATATTTTATGATGAAATGGGAGATGATTTGTATAATAAATTCCTTTTTGTTGCAAATGTGCCTTATCGTAGTTTATTAAAAATTTTAGGTTCCGAATCAAAATGGTTTAATGATGTTAAATCAGGTAAGAATTATGATAAAAATTATATAATTAGAAAATCGCTCTCAGACGCATTAACATTTCTCGAATCTAATTACGGAAAAGATATTAAATTTTGGCAATGGGGAAGAATACATAAAGTTTTATTCAAACATCCTTTCTCCGGTGCGTTCAAGCCAGTTGATAAAATAATTAACATAGGTCCATTTGAAGTCGGTGGCGACGGAACTACAATTTTTAATACAGAATATTCTTTTGCAAAGAAACCAAAAATTTTATCTCAGTTTTTTAATAATCAATTTGACAATGTTTTGGGTCCATCAATGAGATTTATTTTCGATTTTGGAACTGCTGACAAATTTTTTATAGTTCTAACCTCTGGACAATCTGGAAATGTTTTTAGTAAACATTATAAAGATATGACTTACTTATGGCTTAAAGGTAAATATTTTAGAGTTGATGTGTCAGATGAGTCTTTTAGTTCAAAAAATAAAATGAAATTAATAATAAAGAAAAAGTAAAATTGATTAAGATTAAAAATCTTTATATTAACTTTGCCCGTCAATAATATTAAGGTTTTATGAAGGTTATTGAACATTTAGAAAAGGCGAAAAATCCTTTAATAAGTTTTGAAATAATTCCACCTAAAAGAGGAGGAGATATAGGAGGAATCTTAGCACTATTGGATGACTTGGTAAAATACAATCCTCCATTTATTGATATAACAAGTCACGCAGCTGAGGTTAGTTACGAAGAAGGTCCTAATGGAATTAAAAAAGTCGTAAAAAGGAAAAGGCCTGGCACTCTTGGAATCTGTGCCTTGATTCAAAATAAATATAATGTTGACGCTGTACCTCACGTTTTATGTAAAGGTTTTACGAGAGAAGAAACTGAAGATTTTCTCACAGAATTAAATTATCTCGGAATTCAAAACGTGCTTGCAATCAGAGGTGATGATAGCGGTTATGAAAAACCAATCCCTCAAGGTAGAAGCGTAAATAAATACGCTGTTGATCTAGTTAAACAAATTATTGATATGAATAATGGCAAATACCTCGAAGAAAATCTTCTTGATGCAAAACCAACAAATTTCTGCATTGGTGTTAGTGGTTATCCTGAAAAACATTTTGAAGCGCCTAATCTTAAAACAGATCTTAAATATGTAAAAGAAAAGATTGATGCAGGAGCAGAATATATTGTTACTCAAATGTTTTATGATAATAAACACTATTTCAATTTTGTCAAGCTTGCTCGTGAAATGGGTATTAATGCACCAATTATTCCCGGCTTAAAAATTTTAACATCAAAAGTTCAGCTTAATACTGTTCCTAAAAATTTCTATATAAACATTCCTGAGGAACTTTCAGATGAAATTCATTCAGCAAAGAATGAACACGTTATTGATATTGGTGTTGAGTGGGCAGCAAAACAAGTTGAAGAATTGCTTAATGCCAATGTCCCATCTGTTCACTTTTATGTTATGCAAAATTCAAAACCTATTATCAAATTAATGGAAAGATTAAAATTTTAATGGTTACAGAGCTAATCTCTTCAAAGAAATTGAAATGGGGTGTTGCTGGCTTAGGAAGATTTGCTGAAGAAGCTTTTTTACCTGCAATTCAGCATTTGAGAAGGAGTAAAGTAATATCTCTTTTTAGTCACGATTTTAATCGAGCAAAGTATTTAGCTAATAAATTCGGAGTTATAAATTTTTTCGACAATTATGATGAATTCTTAAAATCAGATATTGATGTAGTTTATGTCGCTTCATCTAACGATAGACACTATGAGCAGGTTATTAAAGCAGCGAAATCTGGTAAACATATTTTTTGTGAAAAACCTTTGGGATTAAACTCTATTGAAGCTGAAGAAATGGTGAAAGTCGCTGAAGAGAATAATGTTAAATTCGCTGTAAACTATATTCATAATTTTCATCCACTAACAATTAAAGCCAAAGAACTTATTAGCACTCTCAAATTAGGAAAGATTGTTTCAATACAAGCTAATTTCAACATAGATTTCCCCCCTGATAATAATTATAGATTTAAGAAAGAAAAAAGCGGTGGTGGTGCATTAAGAGATTTAGGTACACATTTAATAAATTTACTTAGGTATTTCGGTGGAGAGATTTCTCAAATAGATGGTTTCATAGATAACATAATTTATCAAAGTGAGGTTGAAGATTTTGCAAATGGGATTGTAAAATTCAAAGAAAGCGGTTATGGTTATTTCAATGTTTCTTATAATTGTAAAAAAGCATTTAATAGATTGGAAATAATTTGTCATCGAGGCTCAATTGAAATTGATAATTTAATGGGTAGAAAAATTATCGGTACAAAACTTTCTATTGTTGTTGATGGTGAAGCAAAAAAAAGTTTCAGAAAAGGTGGTAATAAAATGTTATTTGCTCTCAAGTCTGTTCAAGATTCATTTCTCAAAAATGAAACTCCACTTGTCACAGGTTATGATGGTTTAGTTAATATGAAGTTGATGGAAGAGTTGGAAAGAAAATGTCAATCAAAGATGAAATAGTTAAAATCTCTCATCTTATCTATCAAAACAAATTTGTCGCTGCTTATGATGGAAATATCTCTGCTCTATCTGAAAGGAATACAATCTTTATAACTCGTTCAGGCGTTTGCAAAGGTGAACTAACAATTGAAGATATTCTGGAAATTGATCTAAAAGGTAATATTATTTCTGGCGAAGGTAAAATTTCTACTGAAAATAAATTGCATAGATTTATTTATTCGAAAAGATCAGATGTAAAAGCTGTTGTTCATTGTCATCCAATTTATTCAACTGCATTCACTCTCGTCGGCGAAGGACTAATTGAAAATTATTTCCCTGAGGTTATTCTACATCTTGGAAAAGTACCTCTTTGTAAATATGCAACTCCATCTACCGATGAACTTATAGTGTCTATAAAAGACTATGTTGAAAACTCATCTGCTTTACTTTTGCAGAATCACGGAGCTGTAACGTTCGGCGAGTCAGTTTTTGATGCATATTACAAAATGGAAAAACTCGAGCACGCTGCTAAAACAATATTTATTGCTCGAATGCTTGGAAATCCAAGACAATTATCTGAAGAAGAAATTAATAAGCTAATATCGATTTCAGAATCAACTTATGGAATTAAAATAAAATGAATTCAAATATTAAAATAATCTTACTCGTCGGAGGTAGTTCAACAGAAAGAGTTATTTCTAAAAGATCATCAAAATCAATTTACGAAGCATTATTAAATCTCGGTTATCAAGTGTTTTTAATTGACCCTGCTTATGGAAAAAATCAGCCTGATAGTGTTGAGAAATTTTTTGTTGAAGAAGATTATTCCATAGTTTCAGAAAGAAATTATATAGAAGCATTTAACTTAGAAATTTTCAAACATTGTGATTTAGTATTTATTGGTCTTCACGGTAAGTGGGGAGAAGATGGAACTGTTCAGGCATTGCTTGATATGAAAGGAATTAAATATACTGGCTCTAAAATGCTTTCAAGTGCAGTCACGATGGACAAAATTTTATCAAAAATTCTTTTTGATAAGTTTGATATTCCTACTCCAAAATGGCTCTCAATTTCTCATTCGAATTTTGACATTCAAGAAATTAAAAATAAAATCAAAGAGAAGATTTCTTATCCAGTAGTTGTAAAACCAAATGATCAAGGCTCAACAGTTGGTCTCTCAATTGTAAAAGATGAGAGTCAGCTAGATGATGCATTAATGATTGCCTCAAATTATTCAAATAAAATATTGATTGAAGAATTTATTGAAGGACGAGAATTAACTGTTGGAATAGTTGGAGAGACAGTTTATCCAGTCTTGGAAATTATTCCCTCTCACGAAATTTATGATTATGAATGTAAATACACATCTGGAATGAGCCAATATATTGTTCCTGCTGAAATTGATGAGAACATTTCAACCCAATTAAAAGAGATTTCATTGAAAGCATTCAAAGCGCTTGAATGTGAAGGTTATGCAAGGCTGGACTATCGTTTATCGAAAGACAATAAATTTTTTCTACTTGAAATTAATACTTTGCCAGGGATGACGTCTTTGAGTTTGCTTCCAAAGATGGCAAAATCAGTAAACATTTCATTTGAAGAACTTATAAATCAAATTGTCAGATTGAGCTTATGAAAAAATTTATTTACAACAGTAAGTTTCGACTATTTCTATTTCTGATAATCTTTTTGTTAGGTTCATTATATCTTTTATTCAATAACTTCGGGCTGATAAAATATATGAGACTGAAAAAAGAAGTTAATTCATTAAATCGTCAGATTGAAGAAATTAAATCCGAAAATAAAAGACTTGAATCAGAGATAGACTCCCTTAGAAATTATGAACCTTCAAAAATTGAACAAGTTGCTCGAGAAAAACATAATATGATTAAGAGTAATGAGAAAAAAATTGATGTAATAGTCGAATGAGTAAAGAGAATATTCCTGATGTCCCACTTGCTGAAAGAGTGCGTCCCAAAAGTCTTGAACAGTTCGTTGGGCAGGAACATTTGTTAGGCGAAGGAAAACCATTGAGAACTATGATTAATAATGATACTCTTTCGTCATTCATTTTATGGGGACCTCCCGGAAGCGGGAAAACAACTATTGCAAGAATAATTGCAAATCAAACTAATTCAGATTTTTTTAGTTTGAATGCTGTATCAAGTGGTGTGAAAGAAGTAAGACAAGTAATTGAACTTGCAAAACAAAATAAAAGTCTTGGTAAAAAAACTATTCTTTTTATTGATGAAATTCATCGTTTTAACAAAGCTCAGCAAGATGCATTATTAAGTTCAATTGAATCTGGTTTAATAATTCTGATCGGAGCAACAACAGAAAATCCATCCTTTGAAGTTATTCCGGCACTACGTTCAAGAACGAGAATATTTGTTTTGAACCAGCTAAGCTATGATGAATTAAAGAAAATTCTCTCACTTGCTTTGAAGAATGATGAGTTCTTGTCAGCATTAAAAATAAAATACATTGATGAAGATTTTTTAATTTACTTATCCTCTGGCGATGCAAGGATAATGTTGAATATTCTTGAAGCTGCTCTAATTCAAGAATTAAAAAGCGAAGAAATAAATCTTACTAAAGAAGTATTTGAAAACGTTATTCAAAAGAAAAATCTGATTTATGATAAAGATGGTGAAGAACATTATAATTTAATTTCAGCATTCATAAAAAGTATTCGTGGTAGTGATCCCGATGCGGCAATTTACTGGCTTGCAAGAATGCTCGAAGGTGGTGAAGATCCTCTTTTTATTGCCAGAAGAATGATTATACTTGCTTCAGAGGATATTGGAAATGCTTCTCCAAATGCATTAGTTTTAGCAGAAGCGACATTCAATGCAGTTGAAAAAATTGGAATGCCAGAGGCAAGAATTATTCTCGCTCAATGTGTGACTTATTTAGCAGCATCTCCTAAAAGTAATTCTTCCTATCTCGCAATTGAAAAAGCAATCGAGGAGGTTAGAAACAATCCACAACATCCTGTGCCCATTCATTTACGTAATGCACCAACAGAGTTGATGAAAAAACTCGGTTATGGAAGAGATTATAAATATGCTCACGATTATCAGAATCATTTTGTTGAACAAGATTATTTGCCAAAAGAACTAAAAGACAAACAATTTTATTTTCCAACGGAACAAGGTCAAGAAAAAAAGTTGAAGGATTATCTCAAATCAATTTGGAAAATTAAAAAGAAATACTAAATCAATCTTAAATTCTAAATAACAGAGAAAACTTTACCTGGTAATTGCTTAACAAGTCCTCTAAATTCAAGCGTGAGTAAACTTACAAGACAATCAGAAATGGATAGGTTAGTTAGTTCTGAAATTTTATCGATGTGTAATTCACCATTTTCAGTAAGTACATTAATTATTTTTTCCTCAAATAGACTTAATTCTAATTTTGGTTTAGGGATATTTTTATTTAATAGAGGTTTTAATTTTAGCTGAAGCTCTATTAGAACATCATCTGCATTAGTTATTAGTTTTGCTTCACCGCGTTGTATTAAAAGATTAGTCCCTTCTGATTGTCTCACACCAAGATTTCCTGGAATTGCAAAAACCTCTCTATCTTGATCTAAAGCAAAATGAGCAGTTTGCATTGCTCCACCATTAATAGCTGTTTCAAAAACTATTACTCCAAGCGAAAGTCCTGAAATTATTCTATTCCTGCGAGGGAAATTTTGTGCATCTGGTTTTGTGCCTAAAGGATATTCAGAGATTATGACACCATTCTCACAAATTTTTTCAAAAAGATTTTTATTCTCTGGTGGATAAATAACATCTAATCCGGAGCCAATGACAGCAATTGTTCTGCCTTTATTTTTCAGAGCTGATTGATGAGCGATTGAGTCAATTCCCCTTGCCAATCCACTAACAATCGTTATACCTTGAGATGCTAATTCTGATATTATTCGCTCAGTTTGTATTTTTCCATAATTTGTGGGAGTTCGAGTCCCTACTGCCGCTATAGAATAGTTATCACTTTCAGTGAAATTCCCTCTTATATAGAGAATTAGTGGAGGATCATAAATTTTCTTTAAAAGATTCGGATATTCATCATCCCATAATGAAATTAGATGTGCATTGATTTTCTCCAATTCTTTTAGTTGAGTTTCGAGCTTTGATTTTATTTTATCAATATCACGATTTTGATTTTTTATCCTTTTTGCTAGTTCTATTCCAATACCATCGACTTCTCCGATTTCAGAAATAGAGGAGTTGAGTAGATTTTCTAAATTATCAAATTTTGATAATAATGCTCGAATTCGGGTTGGTCCAATTTTATCAATTGAAAGGAGAAAGAAAATATCTTTGAGTTGATCAAAAGTTAGTTTACTCAAAGCGATTATTGTAATTCTTTATTTTCTTCCTCGACTTTTCTTTTTTTACGGTAGAGAATGGCAATTGGAAAAACTATGATATATGCTATAAAAAGTATAATTGGAGAATAAACCAATGAAGCGGTGCTATTCCAATTTCCAATGCTCATAACAAAATATCCGATAATAAGTAAGGCTAATCCAATGATTAAAAGAATATAATTTTCTCTATCCCAATAAATAAAGAAGGGAGAAGGAAGTTTTTTTGAAGATTTCACTGTTGATTTCTTTACAACTTTTGCCATAATTACCTCTAATTAAAAATAAAACCCGGTGACGGGGAGACACCGGGCCTGACTTATATGCTTTCAAAGGGCAGGGGAGAACCCTCTGAAAAAGTCAGTTGAAAAATATTAAATAAATTAATTCTTGTCAATAACTAACTTTTATTTACTAATTTGATAAACAATTTTTCTTATCGTATCGAACTGTAAATATGGATATTCTGCCCTGATAGCATCAATAGCATCACCAGCACTAACTTTGCTTGCCCGCAATTGTTTAAATTTTTTCCTAATCTGATAGTCTCTAACTGCCTTCTCATCAATCAATCCGTGAGATTGCAAGAGCTCGTAAATATCATCACTAATGAGCTCTGATAAAGGATTTTCTAATTTTGCTTTGATTTCTTTCATCGTTCTTTTCTCCTTTTTTGTTTTGATGGCAAATACTAATCCTTCGTAACAATTTATCTTTTTATGATCCTCCTATTTTCTACTAGAACAAAAATCTTGTTTCAAAAATTCCAAAATCGTTTGCCAGAAATTGTTTTTACTCAAGTTATTAGACGCAATATTTCAAAAAAAGTGACAAACTATACAAAAATTTTGTTTTTAATTCTTATTGCGAATATGAACTAATATTTAATTAAAATCAAGTTTTATTAGATTTTTATTTTTTTAATATATCATCAATCATTTCATCAATTGATTTTATCTTAATACCATAATCTTTAATCTTGCTGTTATTCATAGATACATCTTTTACGTTTGGCACTTCAGAATTATCTTCTAACTTCGTTTTAATTAATAGATTTTTATCAGCATTTATTTTTTCAGCTAAAATCAGTCCGAGATCATATCTTGATAATCGTTCATTTCCTCCTAAATTATAAATTCCTCTAGGAATGTTTAAATCAATTATTTCGGCAATAATTCTTGACGCTTCAATTAATGATATAGGTGTCCTAAATTGATCGGTAAAAAGTTTTACGGGCTTATTCTCAGTTAAATTTTTATACATTGATTGAAAATGACAAAATGAATGATTTAATCCAAAGCCAATAAGTAATGCAATTCTTAGAATTATATAATCATCACAATTCGTTGTTACTTTATTTTCTCCAATTAATTTTGATTCAGCGTAAGGTGAAATGGGATTCAATTTAGAAGTTTCTGTTAAATATGAACCTCTGTTTCCATCATAAACCAAATCTGTTGAGATATAGATTAGTCTAGACCTCAATTTGGATGAAGTTTTAGCAATATTTTCTGTCACTTTAACATTTACTTCATAATAATCTCTCAAAGAAAATTTATTATTTAACAATGTCAATGTTAATGCTGCTGAATGAACAACTATATTAGGTTTATATTTATGAAATATATCATTTACTATTTCCTCATTTCTAAGATCAATTTTCAATGAATTGAAATTTTTGCAATTACCTTCATTAGAATTGTATAAAGTTAATATCTCATATTTTGATGACAGTGTAATATTCAAATATTGTCCTAATAAACCACTGCCACCTGTAATTAGGATTTTCATTTACACCTCTTTTTACTATAATCTGTAAGAAATGTCAAAAGAAAAATAATTATAAATTTTGTTAATGAAGTTTTTTTCGAATGTCGAATACAAATTGTATGACCTAGATAAATTCAATGAGCAACCTAATTCTAAAGATTGATATGATGATAAAAATCTGTTAGTTGATGAATTGAATTCATAGTTTTTATAAGTAAGGCTTAGGTTACCAATTTCAGAGAACTCCCGCGAGATTGTAAAAGAAAAATTGTTCCCATTAATAAAATTTGTTTTGTAATTATTTAATGATACACTAAAACTTGAATTAAACAAAAAATCCGAATAATAAAAAATTGATGCGCCAATATTGCTTGAGCTTTTTCTTTCATTCTTAATCTTAGACTGATAATAAAAGGCTGATAACCTCAATCCATTTATAGGTGAATAAGATGAGAAAATTTTTATTCCATTCCTAAAATTATAATTTATTAATGAATCAATCTGATTACGATATTCATTCAAATAGAAAAAATTTTTTCTGGAGTCAAAGCTTAAATTAAAATTTAAATGTTTTATAACTCTTATGTTAAAGCCAGTATATAAAGAAGTAATATTTAATTGTTCTTTTATTCCAAGATTTGTTAAATTGAAAAAATCTATTTCAGACATAAAAAACGCTGTTGTAGATGGTATTAAATTATTTGAATGTTCTATGAAAACAAATCTTCGATCGCTCTTGAAATTATTAGTCTGCTCAACAAATCCAATGGAGTTCTGAATTGAATTTGAATTAATGGAATCAATGCGGTTGTAAAATAATCCAATTTGTATCAAGTGGACATTGAACCAATAATCTCTTAAATTAGGTCTACTTCCAAATATCAAACCAAAGCTTTGATTATTTGTAGTTCTAATAATTTGAAAACCATCAATAACATCTAAACTTTTTATAACAGGATTAAATGATCTTCCAAATAATAAATTTATTCCATCATCTAATTGATAATCTAGTTGAATTTGAAAAATCCTTAAATTGTCTTTTAATCTGTCTTTATTACTGGAGGAGTAATTGTTAATGTAATAGTTAAAATTTAATTCAAACGATAAATTTTCATCGAAAAAATTTTTATCTAAAAAACTTGTTTTAATTTTTTGCCTGGATTGTTCTTTATAATTATTAACATAACCATAAGATTGAAATGAAAATCTTAATTTAGTATTTTCTTTAGATGATATATTACTATCAAATAAAGTTGTAAAAGATTTTTCAACAGAATCTTTTTTAATTAAATCATCTTTTATATCTGGGATCATATTTATAGGTTCATTCAGTATAACAAAGACAGAATCATCAACTTCGATACTGTTTATAATACTTGCGGAAATTGAGTTTAATGATTTGAATTTTACTATACCAACAGCTGTATTATTTGATGATAGATAAATCGTGTCATTGATATTTATTTTTTCAGTTGAGTTGAATTTAGCATACAAATTTTGACTTGAACGAAAAGAAATAATTCCAATCTCTTTTCTTAAATTCTGAGAAAAAGTTAAAGTTGAAAAAATTAAAAATAAAAGTAAGGCCAACATTATTGTTCGGTACTATTAAATTTTATGTTCAAATTAGGTTTTGTCCCAGTTGGATGACAACTCAAACAAGCATTACTTTCGTAAACATATCCCGGGACATCTCTGTGTTTGTCGTCCATTCTTGATTTTCGATGTTCGTGACAATTAAGACAAGAAAATATGCCATAGTTTGCAGTATTAATATGGCATATTCTACAATCATTCCAAGTATTTCTATGTTTTCCAGAAAAAATCGGAAAATACATTTGATCGTGATTAAAGTTTGAAGGAATCCAAGAATTAGTAGTATGACAAGTTTCGCACTGCTGAGGAAAATTTAGTAATGAATGATTTGGACTAGTTGTTTGATTAAAATTTGTAAGATGACATCCAACACATTCTCTTGGTGTGCTTGAATAATTTCCCTTGTGACAATCAAAACATTTATCTTTAATTAAGTTGTGTCTGCCAGTTAAGGGATAAAAATTATTATGTAATGGAAACAAAGCTGGTTTCCATCGAGGATTTAATGAATGACAAATATTACATTCGTATGAAATATTTAATCGTATATGATTTGGATTTTGAGATCTGTTAAAATCATTCAAATGGCAGCTCTGACATTTGCTATCTATCTTTGTGAAATTGTTGTTTAAGTGACAACTCGAGCATTTTCTTTGTGAGTGTCCACCTAATAATGGGAAAAAATTATGATCAAAATATCCTGACCAACTTTGGTTATTTATATTGTGGCAATCTGTGCAATTCTTTGGAAAATCTGATAATAAATGATTTGGGTTAGAAGCTGATTCATAGTCTTTCCTATGACAGCTATAACATTCAATATCGAGAATATCAAACTTTAAAGTTGAATAAAATTTATGACATTGCTGACAATTAATTGTTTTATGTTTTCCAACTAATGGAAATCTGCTATTTGTATGAATTCTATTAATATCTTCAATTACCCACGAAAAACTTGTATGACATCTTTTACAATCTTGACCCAAAGTGTTTTTATGAACATCAATGTGGCATTCAGAGCAATTAATTTTTGTCTGTTCAAATTTCAGATCTATATGGCAGGATTTACAATCAATATTTTTATGTTGACCTAATAATTCAAATTTTGTTTTATTGTGGTCAAACTTTATTTCTTCGAGATTCACTTTCCAAGAAAATTGAGTATGACAATCTTCACATTCGACTTTAAAGTTTTTGCCGTGAGGAGATTTTTGTGCTAAGATGACTTTGCATATTATTAGTATAATTAAGAATGACAGTCGGAGCATTTTATTTTCCCTGTTTTGTATAGAAAATAACTTCTGCCATCTTTATCAATTAATCTTTCGTGGCATTTTTCACATTTAATTTTTTTGTGTGCCCCCTCTAATTTAAATCTGGTTCTATTGTGGTCAAAATAAATTGCAGTCCAATCGTCGAATGAATGACAATTGTTGCAATCATTACTCGAAAACTGTTTATTATGATTGTCACTATGACAGGACAAGCAATCCTGTGTAATTGATTTGAAATTCCAAGTTTGATTTTTGAAGTGGCAATTCTTGCAGTTTGTTTCAAGGTGCTTACCTGATAATTTGAACTTTGTCGAATTATGATCAAAGCCAATTAAATCCCAAGAATAAGAATTATGACAATTTATGCACAAATCATCTTTTGAATCTATACTTTTTATTTCATCACCGTGAATATTACGATGACAACTTTCACAACTAAGATTATTGAAAACAAAATTCCAAGATTGATTTACATAATGACATTTATTGCATTCAACATTTATATGAGAGCCTAATAAAGGAAACTTTGTTTTATTGTGTTTCTCTAAACTAAAAAGAGATGGACTGAACCCATATTCATTGTGGCATTCTTTACAATCGCCATATTTATTTAATTGACCATTATGGTAATCACTATGGCAAAAGTTACATTTTTCAAATTTTGGTTTATCTGATAATTTTTGTTTATGACATTGATTACAATTTACATTCTTGTGTTTTCCTAAAAGTTCAAACCTTGTTTTCGAGTGATCAAAATTGACTTTATTAATGCTTAAAAATGACTCTTGATTATGACATTTAAGACAGTTATTACCAAATTTACCATTATGAATATCCCTATGACAATTAGTACAATTTCCAGATTTGATCTTTGAGAAAATGATTATTGTTTCATTGTTAAGTTGTTCCTTTAAATGGCACTTAACACACTTGATATTTTTATGAGATCCGATTAAGTCAAATCCCGTTTTATTGTGATCAAATTGTTTTATGTTTGTAAAATTTTCTGAGTTGTGGCAAATTGAACAATTTTCTTTTGCTGAACCAAGATGAACATCTTTGTGACAATTTTTACAATCTTGACTTAATCCTAGAAATGTTTTTTCTTTCTTAATATTTTTATCAATAATGAATCTTGTATTATGACAATCTTTACACAATAGTTTATTGTGTTTCCCTTCAAGAGGAAAGCCTGCTTTTTCGTGTTTGAATTCTTTTTCGTTGAAATTAATTAACCTAAAATCTCTTCCGTGATGCTCTGAATGACACTGCCAACAGTTTTTATTTTTGACTTCTGAGGACGAGTGATAACCTTTATTTAGTTTTATCTTTTCTTTTATTGATTGATGACAATCCAAACACTTTTGATTTGATAATCCCTTCCCGGGATTATGACATTTAATACAATTTTTAAGTCCTTCCAATTTACTATGAGCATTGCTTAGATCTCCAGGAGATATTTGAGGATATAAATGAAGATAAAAAGCAAATAAAAGAAAATAAATTTTTTTCAAGTTTAACTCACAACTTTTTCACCAAACTTTTTAGTAATACTAATTCCAATTTTTTTCAAAAAATCATTCGGCAACTCACCACCAATGAAAATATAGACAAAATCATTTTTTATTTCAATAATCTCCGAATTTTTGTTTATTAATTCGACATAGTCATCGTGAATTGCTTTAACATTAGTTTCAGCTAAAAATACTATTTTATTATTTCTTATTAATTCATTGATTGTATTAAAATTTTTTTCTTTGACTCTTGAAAATTCCTTACCTCGATAAGAGAGAGTTATTTTGTTTTCAGAGTTGAAAAGGGAAATGGCTGCTTCTATGGCAGAATCTCCTCCTCCAACAATTAAAATATTTTTATTTGAAATAGCATTAGGGTCTAATAATCTATAGTAAACTTTGGATTTTTCTTCCCCTGGCACACCAAGTTTCCTTGGAGTCCCTCTTCTGCCAATTGCAAGCAAAACTGCAGCAGCTGAATAAATTTTTGAGTCTGTTTTGATAATGAAAATATCATTTTCTCTTATTATATCTGAAACTTTTGTGTTTTCAAGGATTTTGATATCATACTTTTTTAATATTTCAAGCCAGAGCGAGATTAATTTATCTTTTGAAATTTCAGTTGCGTTTACTTTTCCATATAATGGTAAAGTCATTGGTGATGTCATAACAATTTTATTCCTTGGGAAATTATAAACTGTTCCTCCAATACTATATTGTTCAAAAGTGATAAATCTTAGTCCTAATTTTTTAGAGTTTAAGGAAGCAGATATTCCCGCAGGGCCACTTCCAACAATTCCAACATCAAATTCAGCTGAATGATTTTTATTTAATTTTTTGTAAATATTATCTATTGCTTGCTTACCTTGTTCGACAGCATTTTTTATTAAACCCATACCTCCAAGTTCACCTGCGATAAAAAGCATTGGTATATTGGTTTCAAATTCTGGAGAGATAAATGGAATTTCCACTCCTCTTTTTTCTGTCCCAATAACTAATGAAATTGCATCCATAGGGCAAGCTAAAGAACAAGCTCCGTGTCCTACACATCTTGCGGCATTTATAGTTACTGCTTTGTTATTAAGTAAACCTAAAATATCTTTTTCAGGACAAGCACTGATACAAGCAGCAGTTCCAATACATCTATTTGGATCAATAACTGGATGCAAGGAAACAGGTTCAAAAAGACCCTCTTGTTTTGCTTTATTGATTTTAATAATAGTTTTTTTACTCTTTTTATTTTGGGTTAAGAGATAAATTTTAACAATTAGAAGTAGGATAATTACAATTGCTAAATAAATTAAAAAAGATTCCAAGGTTTTATTTTAATTTGCCCTAAAAATCATTACAATTATAATGTGCAATATCATCAAAAAAAACATTGTTATTGCAAAGGGTAGATGAAAAATATGCCATTGCTTAAAGAGAATTTCAAAAGAATTGTATAAAACTATTTTGGATTGAAGAGAAAGTATTTTTTTTATATCATTCATCAGTACAGATTTCTGATTTGAATCAATATTAATCTTTTCAACTGTCTTTTTTATTGACTTTATTTTTTCTCTTTGGATTTTATGTTGATAGATTATTGATTTCAGATTTGCAATAAAGCTTGACTTAATGATTTGGGATTGTGAGTCATAAGTAAGATAGATTTTAATATCATCAAGAATTTTATTATTTATTTTGCTAAGATTTTGAATAAGTTCTTTTTCGATTTCTGACTTTGCTAATTTATCTCCTTGTAAAGTTCGTGGTATTTGAATATAAATCATTCTTCCAATAATTCCACTTGTAACAACAACTACCAAAGACCAAAATCCAATCGAAATGATGCCACCAAATTTAAAAGCTGTATGAAATAAAATTAATAATGAACCCAAAGAACACAAGAAAATATGAAACTCCAACCAATACTTTAAATAACTAAATCTTATTAATTTTCTCCATCTTTTTCTGATAACATACGATAGAACTCCAAAAGTAATTAAAACACTTCCCACTATTCCAAACAAATGTCCGAATTCTCCACTTGGATTCAGTAATTGATGTTTTGAACTATAAAATCTTTCTTTTAGCGGTAATGTGTAGTAATCAAATCCATAATAGGTGATGGTTATTGTAAAAGATATGGCTACAAGAAAATAAAATAGTATTAAAGGTCTTTTTGTAAATTTCATATAGTATTTATAAAAAGAAAACTAAACTCTCCAATAAAGTTACAAAATATTTGCAAAGACAGAAGGTTTTTTACTTAATCAACTATTCACTAAATTTATGAATAATAATTGATTTATTATGATAAAATTTATATTGATTTTAATTTCATTTTATGGGGTTATTTTACCTCAATCGCAAACATATTTCGATGCTCCTTTCGGAGGTGGAGGTGGCTTTATTCCTGGGATTCAATTTGTTCAGTTAAATGAATTAAATAAAAAACTAAAATCAGTTTCATTACCTGAATTTGAAGATGGAAATGTGTTTGTAACTGGTGGCGGTGGTTTTATTTACATTGGTTTTATTCCTCAACTGAGAGTTGGTGGAATTGGTTACGGAGGTTCTAAAAGCATAAATCATTCTTTGAACAATGTAAATTATCAAGTAGATTATAATTTAGGTGTTGGTGGATTTACAATTGAATACACTTTACCTTTTGTTAAAGATTTTGCAATCTCTTTAGGAGCAATTTTAGGAGGCGGGGAAATTTCAGTAGAATATTTTGAAAACAGTCAGAATTATAACTGGCAAAATATTTTTACTTCATTTCAAAGAAATAATTACACAAAAATATCCAACGAATTTTTCTTGATCTCTCCAACCTTGAATTTTGATATTCCGATCTATAGGTTTTTTGCTTTTAGAATTGGACTTGGTTATCAAATAGCTTTAGGAGGAGAGTGGAAAGCAAATAACAATCAAACATTATTTAATGTACCAAAAAATTTTAATGGAAATTCATTTTTTATTAATTCAGGAATTTATTTCGGGTTTTTTGCATTTTGATTATGAAGAAAATTTTAGTAACCGGCGGCGCTGGATTTATTGGAAGTAATTTTATCAATCACATTCTGAAAAATCGAGATGATTACTTTATTGTAAATTTAGATAAACTCACATACGCAGGTAATCTTGAAAATCTTAAAGAATCTGAAAACAATCCCAATTATGTTTTTGTCAAAGGTGATATTCAGAACAACGAATTAGTCAATTACATATTTGAAAAATATCAAATAAAATATGTAATTAACTTTGCAGCAGAATCTCACGTTGATAGAAGCATACTCGGCGCTGAAGTTTTTTATAGAACAAATGTTATTGGAACAAATGTATTATTAGAAGCAGCAAAAAGATTTGAAGTTGAAAGATTTCTTCAGATTTCAACTGATGAAGTCTATGGTAGTTTAGGACCGACAGGACTTTTTACAGAATCTACTCCAATTTCTCCTAATAGTCCTTATTCATCGAGTAAAGCGGCTGCAGATTTAATGGTTCAAGCTTATCATCATACGTACGGAATGCCAACTTTGATTACAAGATGCTCTAATAATTATGGACCTTATCAATTCCCCGAAAAACTTATTCCTCTGATGATTATAAATTCTATTAATAATAAAAAATTACCTGTTTATGGCGATGGATTAAATGTTAGAGATTGGATTTATGTTATTGACCATAATCGAGCTGTTGAATTAGTTTTGGAAAAAGGAAAAATTGGTGAAGTATATAACATCGGTGCAAGCAACGAGATGAAAAACATTGAAATTGTTAAATTGATTCTTAAACACTTAAATAAAAGTGAAGACTTAATTGAATATGTTAAGGACAGACCAGGCCACGACAGACGATATGCAATTGATTCATCTAAAATTCAAAACGAACTTGGTTGGAAACCACAATTTTCATTTGAATCAGCAATTCAATATACCATTGATTGGTATCTAAATAATCGTCAGTGGTGGGAAAGAATAATCTCAGGTGACTATATTAAATATTACAACGAACAATACTTAAATCGAAAATGAAAAGACTATTTTTATTTATCTTTTTGGTTAATATTATTTCTGCCCAAACCAACGAAAGAATGAACCAGAATGTTTTGCCTTCAACTATTTCTGTTAGTATTGCAGGACAATTTCCGGTTACAGGAAGTTTTCCAGCTTCACTTACAGAAAGAGTCGATCAATTTGTAACAAGAATTTATAATCAATCATTAGAAAGAGCAATTGGATCAATTACTGATGAGAGATTATTAGAAAAAATTAAAAAGGAATACTCTAATTTCTCTTTAAGAGGAATTACTTTGAAAAGAGCCGATGGAACAACTCTTAAACTGGACTTACAAAAATTTAGAATCAATGGTGATTTTAGATATAATCCTTATTTAAAGAATGATGATGTATTAATCTTTCCTCCGAATGATATTGAAAGAAACTTTATATCAATCTCAGGTGCGGTCAATGTCCCAGGTACTTTTTTATATGTTGAAGGTGACAAATTATCTGATTTAATTGAACTTGCTTACGGATTAAATCCTGCTTATGAGTTAACTGGTAAAGTTAAAATAAGTCGCCTTTCCTATGATGGAGAAAAACAAAATATAATCGAAGTTGATATAAAGAATGATATTAATCTACAAAGAGGAGATCAAGTAGTTGTTTTGGCAGATGAAACTCAAAGAAAGCAACTTTATGCTCTCGTGCTTGGAGAAGTAAATCAACCTGGTTACGTCCCAATTACAAAAAGTACTACAACCTTAGGACAAGTTATTAAAAAAGTTAATGGTTTTACTCCAAATGCTTCTCTTAAAAGAGCAAGAATTTTCAGAGGAAATAGTATTACTACATTATTAGAAAAACAGTATGGAATAAAAATCGAGCAGAACATAATTAATAATAATCCAGAGTTGGTTGATAGAATTATTAATTATGAACAGCAGATGATGTTTAGAATGTCAAATTTAGTTGAAGAAGACATAGGCTACTTTGCTGCAGAGAATCAGTATCGTGTCCTAAATGAAGGTAGTGCAGTTGATTTTACCCAAGCTTTAGAGGAAGGTTCTGAAATTTATAATTTTATTGTTAATCCCGGTGATGTCATCATAATACCTCCTAAAACCAATACAGTTTATGTGTTCGGTCAGGTATCGAATCCGGGACACGTTAAGTTTGTTGAAGGAAAAAATTATAAATATTATATAGAACAAGCAGGTGGAGTTGGCGAATACGCTGAAGATGATATTATGATTATTAAAGGAAGTTCAAGAAATTGGATTACAGCAGAGGATAACATAATATTAGAAGAAGGTGATTTCATCTTTGTACCTAAAGAAAGACTTAAATCATTCAGAACTTTTGCAATGGAGCTGTCAGGTTATTTCAGTATCCTTGGAAGTATTGCAACAATTTTACTTCTGATTGTTCAATTAGGGAAATAATATATAAAGCTGTTAAATACTGACTTATAAAATTAAAAGTATTAAATAGAATTATTTTGAAATTACTTCCACTTTTTAATTAATCCCCTTTAAATTTCTTGTTCCAATCCTTAATCATATTAGATGTAAAAATTGATACAACTTGTGCTAATTAAAATATAATAATCCTTGCTAAAGGACGATTGGTTGATTATATGATTGAACGAAAATATTAAAACACACAGCTTAATGTCTATACAAATGCCACGTACAAAAAAGGGTTTATTAGAATTTAACTTAGTCTAATTAGTGAAATTAGTGGCTCAAATAATCTGATTATCGCTGAAAAAATATTACTTGCCACTAAGACACAAAGGCACTAAGAATTGGGATAGATTGGATGATTGTTTGATTGGTAGATTGATCTAATGATAATTTTTCAATTAAAGGTTTTAATAACTTTATAACCCTTGGCTGAAACTTACTTAGGTAAATAATTTCAGTAATTTTTTCTAATCAGAGCAGTTCTGATTTTGAAGGATTAATAATAATTGATTTTTAGCCGATAATTCTTTTATTTTTACCAAAAGAATTTCAAAAGGTAAAAAATGAATCAAAAAGCTGTTCAGGATTTCTATCCCGAAGATTTTGCACAATGTTATGGCTGTGGCAGATTGAATGAATTCGGTCATCAGATAAAAACATACTGGGACGGCGATGAAACTGTTACTAAATTTACTCCCAAACCTTATCACACAGCTTTGCCTGGCTATGTTTACGGTGGTTTGCTTGCATCATTAATTGACTGTCACGGAACCGGCTCCGCAGCTTTAGCAGCATTCAAAAATGAAAACCGCGATGTTGATACTCTGCCGCCATTCAGATTTGTTACTGCATCTCTTCAGGTTGATTACCTAAAACCAACTCCCATCGGTGTTGAACTCGAAATTCGAGGAAGAATTGTTGAACTGAAAGGGAGAAAAGTTGTTACCGAAATCAGTCTTTTTGCAAATGGAATTGAAACTGTAAAAGGTAAAGTTATTGCAGTTCAAGTACCTGAACATCTTATTCAAAAGTAAGTAATATGAAAAAATTTTTAATTGCGCTTTTAGCTTTTTATATTCAATTTACTTTTGCTCAAAATGTTACTGGATTTGTAAGAGATTTAATAAAAAACACTCCAATATCTAACGTTAAGGTTAAAATCAAAAACCTCGCAACTGGAATTGAAGATTCCGTTTATACAAATTCAAACGGTCAATGGATTTTTAATCTTGCAACTTCAGTTGGTGAAGATGATTTAATCGCTGATCAATTCCACGTGTTTCAAAATTATCCGAATCCTTTTGGTAAAACAGTAAATTCAGAAAATCCTCAAACAAAAATTAATTTCTCAATTTCACAAGATGATAATGTTGAAATATATATTCATAACGTTCTGGGAGAGTTAGTTGATTTCAAAAATGAGTTTTTAACTTCTGGAATTTATTCAATTTTATATCAAGGGAAAGGTTCACCGGGAATTTATTTCTATACGATTAAAACTTCTAATTACTCTGAAACAAAGAAAATGATTCAACTCGATGGTTCAAAATCTGACGGCGGAATTCAAAGAATTTACAGAATAGGTGATTATGATAAACTTTCAAAATCAAATGTTACTTCATTATACAGAATAATTTATTCAAAGATTACACACATTGAAGACACTGTTCAAGTTGAATTGTCTGGTGGTGAAAGCTTGATGAAATTACTTAAATCATTTCATCATCATACAATTATGCTTGATTTGCACAATGACGTTTTGGAAAGAATGGTTGCTGATACTTCATATCGCTTAAGGAACAGAAATTCTTACAACCATACTGATATACCAAGACTTAAAGAAGGTGGAGTAGATTTACAATTTTTTGCAGTATGGGTCTCTCCGACACAATACACAAACTTTTATCAGCAAGCATTAAATATGTTAAATATCTTTCAGCGAGAGATGAATGATAATCAAAATTCAATTGCTCAAGCGAGAAATTGGAATCAGGCAGATTCAATTATTAAACAAAATAAAATTGCAGCAGTAATCGGAGTTGAAGGTGGACATCATATTGAAGATAGTATTGAAAAATTAGTTAATCTTTATAATGCTGGGATGAGATATTTAACAATTACGTGGAATAACAGCACAAGCTGGGCAGTATCAGCTGCTGACAGTCGTTCAACAACTGTTGGACTTTCTGATTTTGGAAGGCAAGTTATACGAAAATTAGATTCGCTCGGAGTAATTATTGATGTTTCACATACCGGGATAAAAACTATTCAGGATATACTTCAGGTTACAACGAAACCAATTATTGCATCTCATTCAGGAGCTAGAGCTTTAAGAAATAACACGCGCAATCTATACGATTGGCAAATTCAGGATATTGCAAATACCGGTGGAGTAATCGGAGTTGTTTTCTACCCTCCATTTTTGAATGGAACTAATAACGCAACAATACAAGATGTAGTTAATCATATTGATTACATAAAAAATCTTGTTGGAATTGACCACGTCGCAATAGGTTCTGATTTTGATGGAATAGGGGTAACACCTTTAGGATTGGAAGATGTTTCAAAATTTCCGGCATTAACAGAAGCTTTATTTAATAGAGGTTATTCAAGAGAAGATGTTGAAAAGATTTTATACAAAAATTTCAGAAGAGTCTTTCAGCAGGTTTGTAGATGAAGTTAAGAATTGATTTTAAATTAATTCCTTTTTTTTAATCAACCGCCTATCCAAAAAGTAGATATTCCTTCCAAAAAAATTTGTATTTTAACAAAGAATTTTATCAATAAAAATTGAGGAACAAACTATGACTTCAAAATTATTGTTTAATCTTAACAAACTTTTCGTCTATCTATTTCTATTTACTTTAATTTTTCAATCTCAAACCTTCTCACAGAGTTATGACTGGCTTGGGCTTGATACTATTAAAGCTGGAAAGTTCGATAACGGAAAAATGTGGACTTTCGAATTTCCACCCATAGATTACTTTAAATCTGAATATGGTTTTCAACCTTCTCAAAAATGGTTTGATGATGTTAGGATGGCTGCTTTAAGATTTGCAAATTACTGCTCAGCTTCTTTTGTCTCTGAAGATGGTTTAGTTATGACAAATCATCACTGTGCAAGACAAAGCATAACTCAAGTAACCAAAGAAGATGAAGGTGAAGACCTTCACGCAAATGGTTTTATTGCTGAGAAGCTTGAAGATGAAAGACCAGTCCCTGGACTTTATGTTGAACAATTAGTTTTAATTAAAGATGTAACTGCAGAAGTGGTTAGTGAAATTGAAAAAGGAACTAATGAATCTGAAAGAGTCAAATTCGAAAAAGATATTATCAGTAAAATTGAAAAAAGAGAAAGTGAAGCAACTGGACTTCGTTGTCAAGTAACCGCACTTTATAATGGTGGAAAATATTCACTCTACGGATATAAAAGATACAACGATGTTAGATTAGTTTTTGCTCCTGAAGAACAATTAGGATTTTTTGGAGGAGATCCAGATAATTTTACTTACCCAAGGTATAATCTTGATTGTGCATTCTTCAGAGTTTATGATGAAAATGGAAAACCATTAAAAACAAATCATTATTTCAAATGGAGTAAAAGTGGTCCGAGTGTTGGTGAGCCAGTTTTTGTTGTTGGTAATCCCGGAAACACTGATAGATTGAATACAGTTGCTCAGCTTGAATTTATGAGAGATGTTCAATATCCAAGAACATTAGAATTCCTAAGTGGATTGATTGAAATTTATAAGCAAACAATAAAAGAAAATCCTGAGAAAAAACTCCAAATGCAGGATATGCTTTTCAGTTTAGAAAATTCTCAAAAAGCTAATGCCGGAATTCTCAAAGGTCTTAGGGATCCAATTTTAATGCAAAGAAAAATAGACTTTGAAAATACTTTTAAAGCATCCGTTAAGAACAATCCAAAATTGAATCAAAAGTATGGTGAGCTTTGGGATAAGATTGCTGAAATCAGAGCCGAATTGAAAAAAATTGCTAATAGAAATTTTGCCCTTTCAAAAAACAGATTGTTAACTCCTCAATATTTCAACATAGCATCTGAATTGATTAAAATAGCAAATGAGCTCAAGAAACCAGAAGATGAAAGAGATGAATTATACAAAGGCGAAGAATTAGAGAATTCTCTAAAAGCCTTGATTCCAGAGAATTTTGATGAAAATTTCCAAAACAAATTACTTGAAAAAAGAATTGAAATATTTATTAAATACTTAGGTAAAGATGATCCTATAGTAAAAAATTTCACCGGAGGAAGAGTAGGTGACGCCGCAGTGAAATATGTTTTGAGTAAGAGTTTTCTATTAGACCTTGATAAAATTAAAAAATTAGTTGAGCAAGGTGGAGATGCAATTCTTAATTCAGATGATCCTTTCATAAAGTTTGAATTAGAAACTGCTGATTTAGCAAAGAATTATCAAAAGCAAGTAAGAGAATTATTGGATAAAGAAGAAAGCTATAACCAACAATTAGGATTAGCATTATTCGAAGTTTATGGAACTTCAATTCCACCAGATGCAACATTCACTTTAAGAATTTCAGATGGAATAGTTGATGGATTTCCATATAATGGAACAGTTGCACCACCTTTCACAACTTTTTATGGAATGTATGATAGATATTACTCATTTAATAAAGAATATCCTTGGAGCTTGCCAGATAGATGGAAAAATCCACCTTCTGATTTTGATTTATCAACACCTTTTAATTTTGTCTCAACTAATGATATAATTGGTGGAAATTCTGGAAGTCCAGTTATCAACAAGAATGCTGAAATAGTTGGATTAGCTTTTGATGGAAACATTCAGAGTTTGCCTGGTAATTTCATATTCAGAACTGAAGAGAATAGAACTGTTTCAGTTCATTCTGAAGGAATGATTCAAGCAATTGATAAAGTTTATAAGTTAAAAAGATTAAGCGAAGAATTAAGAAACGGTAAAATCTCCAAATAATTTTTAATAGATTGCCTCGTTAACAGATTTTAATCTCTTTTGTCGAAGGAGAGAGCGTTTTCGAGGCAATCTTACTTTAAATAAAAGCCTTTTCGTAATGTTCAACGATTGGATTTTCTGAATCTTCTAATAGAACAGTTATAACATCAAATCTACATTCGATCTCTTTAATTTGATTCTCATACAAATAAAGCTCTGCAATTTTTTTTAATTGCGATATTTTTTTTGGATTTAAAGCCAAAATAGGGTCACCTAATTCCAAATTTTTTCTCGTCTTCACTTCAACGAAAACTAAGAGTTCTCTCTCTGGAATTTTTGCAATCAAATCGATTTCGCCGTGGCCATATCTATAATTTTGTTTAATAATTTCGTATCCTTTAGAGATAAGATAATCCTTTGCTACTTCTTCGCCTTTTTTGCCCAGTTTAGATTTTTGCTGACTCATCGTTAAAATATTTCTTTAAAAAACTCTTTCTATGAATTGGAGATACTCCAAACTCTTTAATTGCGAGATAGTGAGATTTGGTTGGATAACCTTTATTTTGCCTCCATTTATAATTTGGATAAAGTAAATCTAATCTCTCCATAATTTTGTCTCTTATCACTTTTGCAACAATTGAGGCAGCTGCAATTGAGAGTGATAAACTATCTCCTTTGATAATTGGAATAGTTTCAACTTTGTATTGAAAATTTTTATCCCCATCAATCAAAATCAATTCTGGTTGTGGATTTAATTTTTGAACAGAATTTTTCATTGCTAATAAAGTAGCGTTTAAGATATTTATCTTATCAATAGTATTTTGAGAGACTACAGAAAACGTCCAACATAAAGATTCTTTTTTAATTATTTCGAAAACTTTTTCTCTTTGTTTTTGATTAAGTTTTTTTGAATCGTTAATCAAAGGATTTTCATAATATTTCTCAAATATTACCGCAGCTGCCACAACAGGACCTGCTAATGGACCTCTTCCTGCTTCATCGATTCCTGCAATTAAATTATAACCTTTGTTATAGAATTTGTGATCAAAGTTTCTCATTTTCCAAGATAGATAGCTAATAAACCAAACAACATATTTATCTTTAACAGATTGCTGACCTTTCTCAAGTTATCTGATTTTATCTCCTTTATAATTATAAGTAAACAAAGAAATAATATTGGATTTACAAAGGTCATAATAACAGCTAAATAATAAATGTTATAAATCTCTAGCATAAAAGGTATAATTGTAGAAACCACAAGTATAATCAATAGAACTAATATAATTTTTCTTGTTTTATCTACTCCAAGAATAATAGGTAATGAATTAACATTAAAATTTTTATCTCCGGAAATATCCTGTATATCCTTGACGATCTCACGAATTAAATTTATTAAAAATGCAAATAGCGTAGGAATTAATGAATCTTTAATATTGTTCACTATAACTCCAGAATAGATAAAAGTTAGTCCAGTTAAAGAAGCTATAATAATATTGCTCAAAAGAAATATTTTCTTTAGACAACAAGAGTAGAGAAATAAAACAAAAATAGTCGTCACACCTAATAATAGGATATAAAAATTTGTAGTTGATAAAATACCTATAGAAAGTAGGTTTAATAAAGAGTAAATAATTATAGCTTTATTTTTAGATATTTTATTTGAAGCAAGAGGTCTTTCAGGATGGGCAATCTTATCATTTTCAATATCAAATACATCGTTTATAACATTTCCTCCAGCAGCGATAAAAAATGCAGCTAAAGATGATGATAAAACAAGAATTAAATTAATTTCACTCTTTGAAATAATATAGCAACCAACAAAAACGGTTAAAAAGGTTATTAAACAATTGAAAATTCTTATAAGCTTTAAAATTTGTCTGACCATATTCTAAAATAACTTATTAAAAACTAATTATGAATTTCATCATAGAGTTAAAAAATAAATTAAATCGAATCAAATAATATTCCTTGCTTATCAATAGAAATAATTATATTTTTGAATAGTTGTTTTCGCCCCGAGTGGGCGTTTTTTATTATATGGATATAAAGAATAAAATATTAGAAATAGTAACTCCTATAATTGAATCAAGAAATTTCTTGTTGATTGATCTTGTAGTTCGGGGTGATGAGAGGAAAAGAATAATCGAAATATTTGTTGATTCCCCCGAGATAATGTCTGCGGATACTTTAGTTGAATTAAGTCGTCACATTAACAATCGCTTAGGAATTGAAGAAAATTTATTGGGTAACTATAGATTAGATGTTTCATCACCAGGAGTTGATAGACCATTAAAATTTTTAGCTCAATATCCAAAAAATATTAATAGACTTTTTGAAGTAAGTTATCAGGATGATAAAGAAACAAGAAAGATCAAAGCTAAATTGATATCAGTAAACGGAGAAGAGCTCTTATTTAATGATGGAAAAAACGAAATATTAATTAATTTTAATCAAATAGTAAAAGCAAAAGTATTAATAAGTTTTTCATAGGGAGGAGATAAAAATATGAATCCTGAGATAGTTGAATCTTTTTCACAGATGGTAAAAATCAAAGGAATTGATAAAGACGTATTAGGCGGTATCCTTGAAGATGTTTTGGGTTTATTGGTCAAGAAAAAGTTTGGAGAAAATGCACGATATGAATTAATTGTGAATATGGACAGAGGTGATATTGAAATCTATCTTGAAAAAGAAATTGTTGAAAAAGTAGAAGACCCTTCAACTCAAATTAGTATTGATGAAGTAAATCGTTTAGGTAATGAAGATGAACTGGAAGTTGGAGATTTCTATATCCAAAAAGTTGAACTTTCTTCTCTTGGTAGAAGACTTATTAATCTTTTCAAACAAAATTTAAATCAAAAATTAAGAGAAGTTGAAAAAGAAATTGTATATAAAGAATATAAAGAGATGCTTGGTGAAATTGTTGTTGGCGAAATTTATCAAATCAGAAAAGATGATATTCTCGTTAATCATAACAAAAATGAATTAGTACTGCCGAGAGAGGAACAAATACCTTTTGAGAAATATAAAAAAGGTCAGACTATAAGAGCAATTGTCAAAGAAGTTAAAAAAACATCCAAGCGTCCTATAATTACTATATCACGAGCAGACAATCTATTTCTTAAAAGACTATTTGAAATTGAAGTCCCTGAAATTTATGATGGAATAGTTGAAATTAAAGCAATAGCAAGAGTGCCTGGAGAAAGAGCTAAAGTTGCTGTTGAATCTCAAGACAATAGAATTGATGCAGTGGGTGCTTGCGTAGGAATGAAAGGAGTTAGAATCCACGCAATTGTGCGTGAGTTAAATAATGAAAACATAGATGTAATTCATTATTCTGATGATCCGGAAATTTTCATTCAAAGAGCTTTAGCCCCAGCGAAGATCAAAAAAATTGAGATCTTTGAAGATGAGAAAAAAGCTATTGTTCACGCTGATAGTGATCAAGTCTCTATGATGGTTGGTAGAGGTGGTGTAAATATTAAACTAGCTATGAAATTAACAGGATATGATATTGAAATAATCAGAGAAGAAAAATCAATCGATGAATACGAAGATGATATCGAACTCATTGATCTTAAAGAAGAACTTGGAGAAGATATCTATGATATTTTAATTAATAATCGATACGATACGGCATTAGAAGTTTTAGCCGCTGGAAAAGAAAAACTAATGGAAATCGAAGAGTTAGATGAAGAAGATGTTGATAGAATCTTGGAGATTATTAAATCACAGATAGAAGAAGAGGAGTAGTAAATCTTAAGGAAATTTTATGGCTGAAGAAAAAGTAAAAAAATTACGTATTGCAAATCTTGCGGGAGATATTAATCTATCTGCTGAACAAATTCTCGAATTTCTTAAAGGAAAAAATTATCCTGTTAAAACTGTAAACTCAATTGTTACAGAGGAAATGCTTCAGGAAATTCATACCCATTTTAAGAAGGAGATTGAAAAATCTTTCCAGCATCAGAAAAAATGGGATGAAATGAAAAAGATGTATTTCTCCAAACCCGATAAAAAAGAAATAGTTGAAAAAATTGAATCGAGCGTTGATGTTGATGTTCTACCTGAAGTTGTTATAACAGATGTTTCTACAGCAGAAGAAATTAAAGTTGAAACTAAAACAGAAACTCTGCAAGATACAGTTCAAGAAATAGAAGATTCGCAAACAGTTACTTTAGTTGAAGAAGAAGCTCAGGAAGCCACAATAACTGAAGAAAAAATTTCAACGATTGAAATCCAAGATGAAAAAGTTCAAACTACTGAAATTACAGAAACTGAAGAATTACCAACTACTGAGACGGCAAAACAGGATGACTTGCAATCAAAAGAATCTGAGAAAACAAAACCAGTAGGTTTGAAAATTTTAGGCAAAATTGACTTAGATGAGGGTAAAAAGAAGAAGAAAAAGAAAGATAAAGAAAAAGAAAAGAACAAGGAAAAAGCTTCTAAAATTGTCGAAACGAAAAAAGAAATTAAAAAAGAACAGCCAAAAGAAGAACCAAAACCTGTTGTTATTCCTGAAGAACCAACTATAAAAATCGAAGAAGATATAAGTTTAGAGAAGAAAGAAAAGAAGAAAAAGATTAAACTTAAAAAGAAGAAATCAAAAGAAGATATTCAAACAGATGAATTAGAAGTTTCAAAAAAGAAAAAGAAGGGTAAAAAATTTGAAATAGATGAAAGAGACGTTAGAGCTGCGATTAAGCAGACATTACTTTCGATGGATGATAATATAGTCTCTACCAGAAGCTTATTTAAAAAGAAAAAGAAAAAAGAAAGAGAAGCTGAACAAGAAAAGTTACAGGAGCAAAAACTACTTGAGCAAAGAAAAATTAAAGTAAATGAATATATCGCCGTGAGTGAATTAGCAAACTTGATGAGAGTTCCTGTTGGTGATGTTATATCCAAGTGCATTTCGCTTGGATTGATGGTATCAATTAATCAAAGACTTGATGTTGAGACAATAACACTTGTAGCAGATGAATTTGGATTCGAAGTTGAATTTCAAAAGGAATATACTGCTGATGTTTTAGAAGATAAACCAGATCCTGAAGAATCATTAGTCCCAAGGCCTCCTGTTGTTACTATTATGGGACACGTTGATCACGGTAAAACATCTCTTCTTGACTATATAAGAAACACAAACGTTGTAGCAGGCGAAGCAGGAGGTATTACTCAACATATTGGTGCTTATCAGGTTGATTTGGGCGAAGGAAAACTAATAACTTTTCTTGATACACCAGGTCACGAAGCATTCACAGCTATGAGAGCTCGAGGAGCTCAACTTACTGATATAGTCGTTCTTGTTGTCGCTGCTGATGATGCTGTGATGCCTCAAACAGTTGAAGCCATTAATCACGCACAAGCTGCTAATGTCCCAATAATTGTAGCAATAAATAAAATTGATAAACCTGGAGTTAATATTGATAGAATTAAACAACAACTTGCTGATAAAAATATACTCGTTGAAGATTGGGGTGGAAAATATCAATGTGTAGAACTCTCTGCAAAAACAGGAAAGAATGTCGATTTGCTGCTTGAAAAAATTCTACTTGAAGCTGAGTTACTTGAATTAAAGGCAAATCCTAACAGACCCGCGAGAGGTGCTATTGTTGAGTCTGAACTTGATAAAGGTCGTGGTGTTGTAGCTACAGTTTTAGTTCAAAAAGGAACTTTGAGAATTGGTGATCCTTTTATTTCTGGAGTTTATCACGGACGTGTGAGAGCTATGTTCGATGAACGTGGAAATAAAGTTAAAGAGGCTCTGCCATCCACTCCAGTTCAAGTTATTGGATTTGAAGGTGCTCCTCAAGCAGGTGATACTTTTATAGTTGTTGAATCAGAAAGATTGGCAAGAGAAATAAGCCTTAAGAGACAACAACTCAAAAGAGAACAAGATCAAAAACAAGTTCATCACATAACTCTTGATGAAATCGCAAAACAAATCGCCATTGGTGGAGTTAAAGAATTGCCGTTGATCGTCAAAGGTGATGTTGATGGCTCTGTTGAGGCTTTAGCTGATGCTTTTATGAAACTATCCAATCAGGAGGTGGTTGTTAAAGTAATTCACAAAGGAGTTGGTGGAATATCTGAAAGCGACGTATCTTTAGCTGCGGCATCAAAAGCTATTATTATTGGATTTAATGTCAGACCTCACGTTAACGCTCGAAAATTAGCTGAAACTCAAAATGTTGATATTAGACTTTATAGCATTATTTACGATGCAATCAACGAACTAAAATCAGCTCTTGAAGGAATGCTTTCTCCAATTGTTTCTGAAGAAATTACTGCGACTGTAGAAGTTAGAGAAGTATTCAAAGTCCCTAAAGTTGGAACTGTTGCTGGCTGTTACGTCCTAGATGGCAAAATTGCAAGAAGTAATAAAATCAGATTAATTAGAGATGGTGTTGTTATTCATCAAGGTGAAATTCTTAGCTTGAAGAGATTCAAAGATGATGTCAGAGAGGTTGAAAAAGGTTATGAATGTGGTATCAGCATAGTAAATTATAATGATATCAAAGTCGGTGACATTATTGAAGCTTATAAATTAATCGAAACAAAAAAATCATTGAATTAAAATGGGTTCTCATAGAATAGATAAGGTTGAAAACTTAATTAAGCACGAACTTAGTTTGATTTTGTTGCATAAAGTCAAAGATGTTGATTTGGGATTTCTCACTTTAACAAACGTTCGTGTAAGTCCTGACCTGAGGATAGCCTCAGTCTATTTTTCAGTTTTTGAAAAAGAGAAAAGAGAAATTGTCTTAGAAAGAATTAAACAAAAAGCTGGATTTATTCGAACCGAACTTGCACAAAGAATAAATCTGCGTTTTGTCCCTGAACTTAGATTCTTCATCGATGATACTTTAGATTATGTTGAGAAAATAGAAGGTCTCATAAAAAAAATTCACGAAGATGATAAGCAGAAAAATGAATCCTGATTATCAACCTAATTTTGAAGCTGGTGAAGTGATTTTGATTGATAAACCTTTTAATCTTTCTTCTTTTAGAGTAATCGAAAAAGTTAGAAAGTTAATTAACTTCAGAAAAATAGGTCACGCAGGTACTCTTGACCCTCTTGCTACTGGTTTATTAATTCTTTGCACAGGGAAAAAAACAAAAGAGATCACTAAATATCAACAATCAATAAAAAGATATATTGGGATTTTTACTTTAGGATATTATTCTGAATCTTACGATAAAGAAACTGAATTAAAAATTTTTCCAATACCTAATGATATAACTGAAGAAAAAATTTTAACAACAGCTCAAAAATTCATCGGGGAAATAAAACAACTTCCTCCAATGTATTCAGCAATAAAAGTAAATGGTAAAAGACTGTATCAATCAGCAAGAAAAGGTTTAGAAGTTCAGAGAAATAGCAGAGTTGTTACTATCTATAACTTTTTTATTGATAAAATAGATTTACCAGATATTCATTTTACAGTTGAATGTTCTAAAGGAACTTATATACGAGCTTTAGCTGATGACTTTGGAAAAGAACTTGGTACAAGAGCAATTCTTAGTTCATTAAGAAGAACTAAAATAGGCGATTTTGATGTTGAAGATGCTTTGGAATTAGAAGAGTTCTCAAAATTGTTTTCCCAAAAAATTACAGTGCAGTAACAAATAAGAGAATATGATTTTATATAAAGATATATCAGAGCTTAAGCACGAAGTAAATACAGTTTTAACAATTGGTACTTTTGATGGTATTCATCTGGGACATCAAGAGATAATAAAAAAAGTAGTTGATATCTCTCATAAAGAATCTTTGAGAAATTTGATTATTACTTTTCATCCTCATCCTAGAAAAGTAATTAATCCTGAATCCTCTATTAAATTATTAACAATTCCTGAGGAGCAATCTAAAATACTTGAAAGTTTGGGAGTTGAAAATCATTTAATAATAAATTTCACCAAGAGCTTCTCTGAAACAACATCTTATCAGTTTATAAAAGATTATATAGTAGAAAAGATTGGTGTAAAGAAAATCGTAATTGGTTATGATCATCATTTCGGAAAATCACGTCAAGGAAATGTTGAGTTCTTAAAATCAATTTCAAATGAATTTTCTTTCGAAGTAATTGAAATACCACCTTTCGAAATTGATTCAATGGTTGTCAGTAGTTCTCTTATTAGAAATGAACTTCAAAATGGTAATATTAAAGTTGTAAATAAAATGTTAGGTAGAAATTATTCGTTATGTGGAGAGATAATCTCTGGAGATGGGCGCGGTAGGAAATTAGGATATCCAACAGCAAATATTAAAATTGATGAGGATAAAGCTTTACCTAAATTGGGGATCTACGCAGTTTTTGTATTTATAGACGAAGTCAGATACAATGGACTTTTGAGCATTGGTAAAAGACCAACTTTTTATAACAATGGAAAGATTGTCTCTGAAGTTTATATATATAATTTTGATGCTGATATTTATGGCAAATTTGTTAAAGTTGAATTAATTGAAAAAATCAGAGAAGAAGAAAAATTTAACTCAGTTGAAGAGTTAATTAACCAAATGAATTTAGATAAAGAGAATGGAATAAAAATTTTTAATAGCTTGGAAAAAATAAATAATTAATTCTGGTAAAAACTGGAATTACATTTTATAAACAAAAAGAGAGGTAAAAAATGATTACAAAAGAAAGAAAACTTGAAATAATCAAAAAATTTGGTAAGAATGAAAAAGACTCTGGCAGAGCAGAGGTGCAAATAGCCTTACTTACCGAGAGAATTAATGATTTAACAAATCATTTCGAAAAACATAAGAAAGATCATCATTCGAGACGCGGTTTGATGATGATGGTTGGTAAAAGAAGAAGATTGCTTGATTATCTTATGAAAAAAGATATAGAAAGATATAGAGCAATTATAAAAGAATTAAATATCAGAAAGTAAAAAATGAAAATAGTAAAAAAAGAAGTTGAAATAGGCGGAAGAATTTTATCTTTCGAAACAGGTAGATATGCAAAGCAAGCAAACGGCGCTGTAATGGTGCGCTACGGTGATACAATGGTCTTAGTCACTGCTGTAGCTTCTCAAGAAGTAAAAGCTGATCAGGATTTTCTACCACTTCAAGTAGAATACAGAGAAAAAACATCAGCCGCTGGTAAAATTCCTGGTGGATTTATAAAAAGAGAAGGAAAACCAAGCGAAAAAGAAATATTGAGCGCACGCCTTTGTGATAGACCAATCAGACCATTGTTCCCCGAACACTATATGAATGAAACTCAAGTTATTGCTACGGTTTTTTCATACGATGGTGAAAATGATGCAGATATTCTCGCTGCTTGTGGTGCTTCTGCCGCATTGACTATTTCTGATATACCTTTTGATGGCCCTATTGGTGAAGTTAGAGTTGGTAGAATAGATGGTAATTTTATTATTAATCCAACTCACGAACAGATAAAAATCAGTGATCTGGAACTTGTTGTTGCTGGTACCTCAGATTCAATTATTATGGTTGAAGGTGAAGCAAAAGAATTAAGCGAACAAGTAATTTTAGAGGCTTTAAAGTTCGCTCATAATGAAATTAAAAAAATAGTTGATATTCAAATTCAACTCAGAGAAGTAGCTGGAAAAGAAAAATGGATTGTTCAACAACCAATAATAGATGAAAATCTCAAAAAAGATGTTTTTGATTTGGCTTATGAGAAATCAAAAGAAATTGTTTATTCAATACTTTCTAAAGAAGAAAGATCAGCAAAAAATAAAGAGTTGAAAGAATATGTTGTTTCAAATCTTGCTGAAAAATATCCCGAGCAAGAGAAAGTAATTTCTGATTTATTGCACGATATCGAAAAAGATTTGATGAGAAAAAGAATACTGAAAGAAGGTATTCGTTTAGATGGAAGAAAAACAAACGAAATAAGACCAATATCAATTGATTTATCGATTCTTCCAAGAACACACGGTTCAGTTCTATTTACAAGAGGAGAAACTCAAAGTCTTACAACTGTAACTTTAGGTACAAAAAACGATGAACAGCTAATTGATGGTTTACATCCTGAATACACAAAAAAATTTATGCTTCATTACAATTTCCCTCCATTCTCTGTTGGAGAAATTGGGAAATTATCCGGAGTCGGTCGAAGAGAAATAGGCCACGGAAATCTTGCAGAAAGATCCTTAAAGCAAGTTTTCCCAAGTGAAGATGTTTTCCCTTACACTGTTAGGGTGATATCCGATATTTTGGAATCAAATGGTTCATCTTCAATGGCTACAGTTTGTGCCGGTTCATTAGCAATGATGGATGCAGGAATTCCAATTAAAACAGCTGTTTCTGGTATTGCAATGGGTTTAGTAAAAGAAGGGGATGAATACTCTATTCTTTCAGATATACTTGGGAATGAAGACCATCTCGGTGATATGGATTTCAAAGTTGCTGGCACAGCTAATGGAATTACCGGCTTCCAAATGGATATTAAGATAAAAGGTATTTCTTTTGAAATAATGGAAAAAGCCTTAAATCAGGCTAAAGAAGGTAGACTATATATCTTAGATATAATGAATCAAGCCATCTCTTCTCCTCGACCTAATATTTCACCTTATGCACCAAGATTGATAAAATTTAAAGTTGACAAAGAACAAGTGGGACAAATAATTGGACCCGGTGGTAAAACCGTTCAAGGAATGCAACGACTTTTTGATGTTGAAATTTACATTGATGAAGATGGCACAGTCAATATTGCAGCACCAAATAAAGAAAACGCACAAAAATGTAAAGATTATATAAAAAAACTAACAGCAACTCCTGAAGTAGGTGAAGTCTATGATGGTGTCGTAACTAAGATTATGGATTTTGGTGCTTTTGTAGAAATACTTCCAGGTAAAGAAGGACTTTTACATATTTCACAAATTGACAATAAAAGAGTTCAAAAAGTTTCTGACTACTTCAAAGTTGGTGATAAGGTAACAGTTAAGCTGGTTAAAGTTGAGGATGGAAAATTTTCTCTAAGTCGAAAAGAATTAATAGAAAATAATTCAGAGCAATCGAATAATAAAAAAGTTAACAAATAATTACTGCAGGTTAGAATTCTTATTTCTAACCTGCAAAATATTTAAAGGTCTTTAAATGACGATCTCGAGTATTGAAGAACTATTATTTTTAATTTTGTTACTTGCAATTCAAACTGGAACAAGAAGAGTTATATTTCATAAACAATTCTTCTCTCCACGATTTTTACAAATCACTTATCCTGTAAACAAAAAGTTTTTTTATGGTAAAAGAAATAATTATAAACTCTACCTCAGACCAAACACGTGTAGCTATCACAGAGGATGGGAAACTTGTAGATTTCTTTGTTGATAATCCTGGAAATAGAAGGATGGTTGGCGATATTTATCTCGGTAAAATCGCCAGAGTATTACCAGGAATCAGAGCAGCATTCGTTGATATAGGAATGAAACACGATGCTTTCTTGCATTTTTCTGATATTGGTGAGAGAACTAAACAACTTCAGGAAATGTTGGAAGAAGATGATTTCGATGATGAAGAACAAGACGAAAATCATCATTCATTGAGTAATGATAATAATCACGAAGAAATATTCACACAGCCCGCATATAAAAATCTAAAAAAAGGTCAAAATATTTTAGTTCAAATCACAAAAGAACCTGTTGCAAATAAAGGTGTTCGTGTTACAACTTCGATATCATTAGCCGGACGATTCTGTGTCTTATTACCTTATGATAATAAAATAGGTATCTCAAGAAAAATTGTAGACTTTAAAGAAAGAAAAAGACTTAAACTTATTGCAAGAAGTATAATCCCTCCCAAATATGGACTTATTATTCGAACAGTAGCAAAAGATCAACCTGAAGATTTACTTAAAGAAGATTTAAATCAATTGTTAAAAGTTTGGAACAGAATTCAGTCAGCCGCCAAGACAGAAGAACCACCAGCACTGCTTCATCAAGACTTATCGGTAACGGAGAGTGTTATTCGTGATCTTCTAACTCCTGATGTTTCAAAAGTTTTTATTGATTCAAAGAAAGCATATAAACAGATAAAACAACTCGTCCAAGATTTTCAACCTGAACTTCTTGATAAAATTGAATTATATAAATCTTCAAAACCTATATTCGAAACTTTTAACATTGATCAACAAGCAAAAATTTTATTTGATCGGAAAGTTCCTTTGCCCAGTGGTGGTTACTTAATAATTGATCATACAGAAACAATGGTTGTTATAGATGTTAATACCGGCAGATATGCAAAAAACACAGAACAAGAACTTAATTCATTAAAAACAGATTTAGAAGCTGCAAGAGAAATAGCTCGGCAATTAAGATTGAGAGATATTGGTGGAATCATAGTCGTTGATTTTATCGACCTTGAAGATGAAAAAAATAAAAAGAAAGTTTATGATGAACTAAAAAAAGAATTCAAAAAAGATCGTGCTAAAGTTTCCTTTTTGCCAATGTCGGATTTCGGATTGGTTGAAATTACCAGACAAAGAATTGGACATAATATTATGCAAGCTATGAAAGATCTTTGCCCTGTTTGTGGTGGCTCTGGCTATGTAACAAAAGAAACGCATCTTAAATATGACATAGAAGAATGGTTAAAAAGATTTAGACAAAATTCAAATGAACGTTCAATTTTAATAAAGTGTCACCCATCTGATTTTCAAAGATTAAAGTTTAGTAAATTTGGATACCTAACAAAACTTCAATTGAAATATTTGATGAGAATTAAAGTTGAGACAGATGAATCAATTCCAGCAGGACAAGTAAAATTTTTCTCAAGGAAAACAAAAGAAGATATAACTAATTTTTAGATTAAAAAGGAGTACTGATATGAAATTTTTTATTGACACTGCGAACATAAACGAAATTAAAGAAGCTCAGTCTTTTGGAATTCTTGATGGTGTTACTACCAATCCTTCATTAGTTGCAAAAGAGGGAAAAGACTTTAGAAAATTACTTGATGAGATATTAAACATTGTTGATGGTCCTGTTAGTGCTGAAGTTATTTCAACAGATTTCGATGGAATTATTAAAGAAGCGCGCGAACTTTCATCAATTCATAAAAATATTGTTGTAAAAGTTCCATTGATTAAAGAAGGATTAAAAGCAGTAAAACTTTTATCAAGTGAAGGAATTAAAACAAATGTAACACTTTGCTTTTCTCCAACACAAGCTATTCTCGCAGCCAAGGCCGGTGCTACTTATGTAAGTCCGTTTGTTGGTAGATTAGATGATATTAGCACAAATGGTATGGAATTAATATCACAAATAGTTCAAATATTTAGAAATTACAATTTTGATACTCAGGTTTTAGTTGCAAGTGTAAGACATCCACTTCACGTAGTTGAAGCAGCTTTAATTGGCGCTGATGTATGTACGATACCTTTCAGTGTAATCGATAAATTATTTAATCATCCTTTAACAGATATTGGTTTAGATAAATTTTTATCTGATTGGAAAAAATCTCAAAATAAGTAATTAGGCTTACAATGAAAAAAACAAAGTTATATGACATTCATAAAAATCTGAATGCAAAAATTGTAGAATTTGCTGGCTTTGAAATGCCAATACAATATTCTTCTATAATACAAGAACACAAGGCAGTTAGAACATCTGTCGGAGTATTTGATGTATCACATATGGGAGAAATTTTAATCAAAGGTCAAAAAGCTTTAGATTTTGTTCAATACATAACCATAAACGATGCTTCTAAATTGTTCCCCGGCAGAGTTCAATATTCTGCGATGTGTTATGAAGATGGTGGTATTGTTGATGACCTTTTGATTTATAAAATTTCTGAATATGAATTTATGTTTGTTGTGAACGCTTCGAATATAGAAAAAGACTATCAGTGGATGATTCAGAATAATAAATTTGATGTTGAAATTGAAAATCTCAGCGATGATTATTCACTCTTAGCAATTCAAGGCCCAAATTCAATCAACGTTGTTCAAAAACTTTTCAATGAAAGAATAGAAATTGATTACTATTATTTCACCTTTAAAATTTTGTTTGATAGCAATGTAATCTTATCAAGAACTGGTTACACTGGAGAGATTGGATTTGAACTATACTTTCAAGGAGATAAAGAGCTAGCTGAAAAAATTTGGAATGCTGTATTTGATGCTGGTAGAGAATATAACATTCAACCTGTTGGATTAGGTGCGAGAGATACTTTAAGATTAGAAATGGGATATTGTTTGTATGGAAATGACATCGATAACACCACGAATCCAATTGAGGCTGGATTAGGTTGGATAACAAAACTTAATAAACCAGATTTTGTTGGTAAGTCTGCATTGATTTCCGCAAGAGAAAATCTTTCAAGAAAATTAGTAGCTCTCGTCTCTGAAGAAAAAATTTTCCCTCGTAAAGGCTATCAAATTTCAGCAGAGGGTAATTCCATTGGAAATGTAACAAGTGGAACAGTTAGTCCGACATTGGAAAAAGCAATTGCTCTTGGTTATGTTAAAAAGGAATATTCTGATATTGATACATCTTTGAATATATCAATTAGAGGAAAAGATTATCCAGCTAAAGTTGTAAGATTACCATTTATTAAAAAATAAAAGCTATGAAAATAAATGTATTTTTCTCCCCGTTAGGTGTTGATGAACTTTATTTCAAAGACAAAACTACTGTAGTGATTGATGTATTAAGAGCATCCTCAACAATCATAACAGCTGTAAACAATGGCGCAAAAGAAGTTGTCCCTGTCTCAGGTATTGAATCTGCAATTAAGTTATCAGGTGGAATGTTTGGCGGATATACTTTACTTTGTGGTGAGCGAAACACTAAAAAAATTGATGGTTTTGCTTTGGGAAATTCACCATTTGAGTTTGCAAAAGAAATTGTAGAAAATAAAACGATCGTTCTTTACACAACAAATGGAACTAAGGCCATTGTTAAAGCTAAATTTTCAGAGAATCTTTTTATTGGATCTTTTTTAAATTTAAATTATTTAACAAATCACTTAATTAATCTTAATGTCGATGTTGAAATTCTATGCTCAGGAAGAAATAATTTATTTTCTTTAGAGGATGCTTTATGCGCAGGATTAATCTGTGAAAAAATAATGCAAAAAGTTGACAATGTAGTTTTAAGTGATTCTGCTAAAGCTTCAATTGCAATAAAGAAAAAATATGGTTCAAATATTATTGAAGCTCTTAAAGATTCCGATCACGGAAAAATTTTAATTGAAAATGGTTTTGAAAAAGATATTGAATACTGTTCGCAAATTTCTGTTATTGATATAATTCCTCATTATAACAATGGTTCAATAAAAAAATTAAATACCATATAGTTTGATGAGAAGGAAAAAAATTACAAAATCAAATTCAGATACAAATAAGGAAAAAGATACAAATCAATTTTCTTTAGGAAAGCATAAGAAAATTTGGGGATTATTTTTGATCGTTTTTTCTCTTTTCATCAGTATCTCAATAATATCTTATAGTCCTCAAGATGAAGATAACTTAACAAATTTTTTTTCTGACATTAAAAGAGATATTCAAATATCTTTAGCAAAAAAGAATCAGGAATATATTTATTTGCAGGCACGAAATGAGATTAATAACTGGATGGGTTCTGCTGGAGCTCATATATCAAGATTGTTTGTCAAATATTCAATAGGATATTTCTCTTTATCGATACCGATTATTTTATTGTTATTGTCTTCATTATTATTCAGAAAATCTAATTTGAAAAAAATACTATCATACTCAAATTTACTTTTGCTGATTTCAATATTCTTTTCAGCTTTATTTGGAATACTAAATACACAATTTGGACTTGGAGAATATACTTTTCTATTCTCTGGTGAAATTGGAAACTTCTTTGGTGAGTTTTTAGGAAAAACTTTAGGTACGATTGGTTCTTTATTGTTAATGTTCTTTCTTATGATTTCATTTTTAGTAATATTCTTCGATTTCAAATTTGAATTATATCTTAAAAAGTTATTTGGATATTTAGCAAACTTTATTGAGACATCTTATAAAAAAATCTTTGGTAAAAAAGAGATAGCAGATAATACTAAAATTAATATTAAAACTAAAAGTCCTGTTCCAGAAGAATTAAATGAAAAATCAGCAGTTGAAAAAAATGTTTCAGAAAGTCAAATAAACGAAACACAAGAAGAAACCAGAATTAGAATAATTAAAAAAGGTGAGGAACCGGAATCAGAACTAAGAATTCCATCGCAGGAAAAATCTAAGAAAAAAGAAACTACAATTAAAATTTCTTCTGATGATCAAAATGTAGATGAAAAATCTTTGCCAAATCAGTGGGAAGAGAAAATAGAATATAAATTCCCCACAGTTGATTTACTTGATAAAACTTCAGAAGAAGAATATGAAGTTGCAGAAGATGAACTTAAAAGAAATGCACAGCTACTTAAAGACAAACTAAAACTTTTTGATATTGATATAAAAGATATTTCAGTTACTCCAGGACCAGTTGTTACGCTATATGAAATTGTTCCTGCTCCTGGAGTTAAGATTAGCAAAATAGTTGCATTAGAGAACGATATTGCCTTAGCGTTAGCTGCAAAAGGAATTCGTATAATAGCTCCAATCCCTGGTAAGAGTGCGATTGGAGTAGAGATTCCAAATATGAAAGCATCGCTTGTAACTGCGAGGTCTGTGCTTTCTCAAATTAATAATACAAATTTTGAATTACCTTTAGCTTTAGGAAAAACAATAAGTGGAGATGTTTACGTCGCTGATTTAGCTAAGATGCCTCATTTACTAATTGCTGGTTCAACAGGTTCAGGTAAAAGCGTTGGTATTAATATGATCATTTCAAGTTTGCTTTTTACAAAGCATCCATCAGAAATCAAATTTTGTTTAGTTGATCCTAAAAAAATTGAATTATCTTTTTATCAGAAACTTAAAAAACATTTTCTTGCTATCTCTCCCGACCTTGATGAATCAATTATTACTACTCCACAAAATGCAGTTGTTTTACTAAAAGCTGTTGAATTCGAAATGAATAAAAGATATGATAGACTATCTAATGCTGGTGTAAGAAACATAGTTGATTATAATAAAAAAGTAAGCAATTCAAAAACAAAACCTTCAGATACAGAAACGATCAAACATCATCCATTACCATATATTATCGTGATAGTTGATGAATTAGCTGATTTGATGCTTACCTCTGGAAGGGAAGTTGAAGAGCCAATTACTAGATTAGCTCAGATGGCACGCGCAGTTGGAATTCACCTTATACTTGCAACGCAAAGACCATCTGTCAATGTAATAACAGGTGTTATTAAAGCCAATTTCTCAGCTAGAATGGCATATCAAGTTGCAACCAAGATTGATTCAAGGACAATACTGGATATGAATGGTGCTGAGCAATTGTTAGGAAGTGGCGATATGTTATTCTTACCAACTGGTTCGCCGAAACCTATCAGAATCCAAAATGCTTTTATTTCAACAGATGAAGTAGAAAAAATCACAAATTATATCTATTCACAACCAGCATTTTCAAAACCATATTACCTACCTTCACTCCAAGAGGTAAAACAAACATCAAGTGGTCGTTTAATGGACGATATTGATCCTATGCTTGAAGATGCTGCTAAAATTGTAGTTAGATTTCAACAGGGTTCTGTCTCATTGTTACAAAGAAAATTAAAACTTGGATATTCAAGAGCAGCGCGCATTATGGATCAATTGGAAGAAGCGGGAATTGTCGGACCTAATGATGGAAGTAAAGCTAGAATTGTTTTAGTAGATAATGAGGAAACCTTAGAAACAATATTGAAAAATTTGTAGTCTAAATTCAAAAAAAATAAAATGAGATATTTAGTTGTAATAATATTATTATCGAAATTATTTCTTGCACAAGAGAATCCAGTAGATATACTAAAGAAAGTTCAAAGCAAATATGTTGATGCAACTGACTTTAGTGTTGAACTTACTCAATTTGTGAATTCATCTAATCCAATAAAAGGTAAGTTATTTATCAAACAAAAAGATTTTTATCGAATAGAATTACCGAATCAAATTATAATCAGTGACGGAAAAACTTTTTGGAATTATAACAAAAAACAGAATAAAGTGATTGTAGATAATTTTCAAAAATCTAATGATAACATTTTTTCATTCAATTATTTATTATTCGAAGTCCCTTATAACTCAAACATCTCTTTAAGTTCTCAAAATGGCTTAAAGAAATTAATTTTGAATCCGAAAGATGTTTCATTTCCGTTTCGTAAAATAGAGATTTTGATTAACGACAATTTCTTGGTAAAAAGAGTTAATGCGGTTGATAACAGTGGCGTCTCTTTTGAGATAAATTTTGATAACTATCGCTTTAATCAAAACCTAAAGTCTGAACTTTTTGTATTTAACCCCGCGGAAGGAACTAAAGTTATTGATCTTAGATAAAAGCACATATCGTTTCAACACAAGATCGATATTAAATTTTTCTTTCTCGATTATCTTGATGGCTGTATTTCTATATATAGCTTTTTATGATGTGGATTTCTTAAAAGTTCTTGAAATATCATCACAAGCAAATCTTTTTTGGGTAATAGTTTTTATTCTATTAAACTTTTTAGGTCACGCAGTAAGAGCTTATCGATGGAAATTTATCTTATCTTCAGTTAAGCCAAACACAAAATACAAGAATCTTCTTAATTCTCTTTTGATTGGATATGGTGTAAATTGTGTAACTCCTAAGCTTGGTGAAGTTGCAAGAGCTATATTCTTAGCACGTTGGGAGGGACTGTCTCGTTCTTCAATGTTTGGCACTGTTATTCTTGAAAGAGTAATTGACGTTTTCTTTCTGATCATCTCTGTTCTTATTGGAATTTATTTGTCAACGGAGAATATTCAAAAAGAATTTCCTTGGTTGATGAACGCAGTTTACTTTTCGGGTCTTGCTATAATTCTTATGATTCTTCTTGTGGCTTTAGCTTTATATTTCAAAAATGCTTTTTTAACTATTATAGAAAAAACACTGGGTAAGTTTTCTGCCACATTATCAAACAACTTGATTTATATTTTCAAAATGCTTATTGAGGGACTTTTAAGTCTTAAAGGTTGGAAAAATCAATTAATTACTTTTGTTTTGTCATCATTTATAATAGTTATTTATGCAATAACCTCTTATGTAGGTATGTTTATGTTAGGTATGAATAAAATACAAAATATTAACTTTTTAATGGGATGGGTTGTGATGAGTATCAGTGCATTAGGTGTAATTATTCCCACTCCTGGTAGCACAGGTTCATATCATACATTAGCTAAATCATCGTTAGTCTTTATTTATGGTTTTGATGAAACAATAAGTGCTGCTTATGCTTTTTTAACTCATATTATTTCTTACTTTTTTATGATAGCATCAGCTGTCATAATATATCTTCTTTTCGGTCGAAATATTAATAAAGTTAGAAATGATGTTAATATTCAAACTAAGGAGAAATTGTGAGAATTAAAGAGATCTTTTTAATTGCTCTTTTTTTAACTTCATCTTTAATAGCGCAAGTGAATTTTCGGGCAGGAATGGGCTTAGATTTTTTTAGCTCACCTTCAATGATCGATTACATAAATCAAAGTAATTTTACTGAAGGAAGTGACTTATCAAGCTTCTCAACGGCAATTAATTTCTCAGGTGAGATTGGTCTCAATGTTGCAGATGATATTCAACTTGCATTAGAGTTGGCTTACAAAATTTATTCTTATAATTCCAATATTGCTTTGGGCAAATATGATTTAGAGTTTAATAATATTTCTCCTTCTTTAATAACTTATTATGTGTTTGAGGGTAAAGGTTATAATCTTAAATTGGGCGCTGGAGCAGGAGTTAGATTTGTAAATGTTCAACAAAAGCTTCCAGCATTTGTAAGCGCTGAGAAGTTTTCGAATTTGGGCTATGGATTTCTTCTTCGTTCTCAAGGAAATACAATGTTAAGTGAAAATCTTTTTGCAAACATTTCATTAGATATATGTTACGATTTTAATGGTGTCCCCAAAAATGATAATAGAAAACTTTATAATAATGTTCTGAAAGAGGATGTGAATTTTAATCAATTGATTTTTGGTATTAAGCTTGGTCTTTATTACAAATTTTAATTAAATATTGGAGAAATCTTGACAATAATTGAAGCAATTGTTTTAGGTATAATTCAAGGTTTAACGGAATTTATTCCAATTAGTTCTACTGGTCATCTTACTTTAGCCGGAAAATTCCTGAACTTGATCTCTGAGGATAATCCACAAAGTTGGACATCATTCATCGCTATTATTCAATTGGGCACTTTGATATCTGTTTTATTATACTTTTGGAGAGATCTATATAATATTCTCTCTGGTTTCATTAAAGAAAATTTGATTGAGCGAAAAACCTTCACTCACCAATCCTTGAATTCAAGATTGGGTTGGTTGATCATTATTGGAACCATTCCGATTGTAATTATTGGAATTGGATTTAAAGATGTAATAGAAGGAAATCTAACAAAAAATCTTTATGTAATTTCATCAAGTTTGATAGTCTTGGCGATAATTTTATTCATTGCTGAGAAAGTCGCATCATTTAGAAAAGATATTGATAACGTTACCATTATTGATTCTATCGTAGTGGGATTAGCACAAGCACTTGCTTTGATTCCCGGTTCTTCAAGATCAGGGACTACAATTACTGCATCATTATTTTTAGGAATGAAAAGAGATGTTGCTGCGAGATTCTCTTTCTTGCTTAGTGTCCCAGCAATATTTGCGAGTGGCTTGCTTCAGCTATATGAGGGATTAAAAACAATAAGCCCTGATATGTTTATCAATGTCATAATTGCTACTATTGTAAGTGCTATAAGTGGATATTGGGCAATTGATTTCCTTATAAAATTCTTAAAGACAAATTCAACAAAACTTTTTATTGTTTACAGAATAGCACTTGGATTATTAATTATAGTTTTATTATTAACTAATACAATTAAACCATAAAAGGAGGAGAAAAATGATTAAAGGAAAAGTCATTTTATTTCTAACATTCGTTTTAACATTTTTATTATTTACAAACCAAACCATCTATTCACAGAAAAAGAAGGACAAAAAGAAAATGAATGAAAAACAAACTGTCGCAATAATTCAAACCAATATGGGAACAATTGAATTGGAGCTTTTTGCTGACAAAACTCCTAAAACTGTTGAAAATTTCGTTGGATTAGCTAAAAAAGGTTACTACAACGGCGTAATTTTTCATAGAGTAATTGATAAGTTTATGATTCAAGGTGGAGACCCAACAGGAACTGGAAGAGGCGGAGAAAGTTTATGGGGTGGAAAATTTGAAGATGAAATTGTCCCAGAGTTAAAACACGATAGTGAAGGAATTCTTTCGATGGCTAACGCAGGTCCTAACACCAATGGAAGTCAATTCTTTATTACATTAGTTCCAACTCCTTGGTTAGATGGTAAACATACAGTCTTTGGAAAAGTAATTAAAGGAATGGATGTGGTAAGAGCAATAGGAAAAGTCCAAACAAATCAAATGGATCGCCCTTTGAAAGATGTGGTAATGGAGAAAGTTACAATTGAATACAGAGATAAAAAATAATTAATCTGTTAAAATCAATTTGAAGGATGGGAAAGAATAATAATTTGTTCTTTCCCAGATTTCTTTAATTGATAAGTAAAAAATTTCATAAATAGTAAATTTCCTTTTATATAAAGTCTCATCTATTGAAAATAAAAGTAGAAAATTTGGAACTCGCATTTATTTTATGGAACCGTAAAAAACAATTAAATTTGAAATTCAATTAAGTAAATTTTATCAAGAATAAAATTTTAGTAAAAATTTTGAGGAGATGTGTATGCTAAAAATTTTTAAGCTCTTGTCAATCATTATACCTTCGATTTTATTTATTTCTTGCTCTACTCAACATTCAGAAATAGTTATTGCTAAATATGATGATGAAAAATTAACTATGGCAGAGTTTGAAAAAGCTTATGCTAAAAATGTTGGAGGTTATGACCGAGCTAAATCTGATAATTTTGAAAACTATAAAAATTTTGCTGACTTGTATGTTAATTTCAAGATGAAGCTGTTGGATGCTAAAGAAAGAGGTTATGACAAAGATACAAACTTAATCAATGAGTTAATGGATTATAAAAAGAAAGTTGGTTCATCATATATTCAAGAAAAGTATTTAGTTGAGCCAAACGTAAAAGAACTTTATGAAAGACGAAAAGAAGAAATCAGAGCAAGTCATTTAATGATAAGACCAGAGCAAGTAGGAAGTGATGAAGAAGCATTAAAACTTGCACAAACTCTTTTAGATAGTATTTTAAATCACGGAAAATCATTCGAAGAATTAACTAAAGTTCATTCACAAGATTACTTTTCAAAGGACAAGGGAGGAGATATTTTTTATTTTACTGCAGGTCAACTTCCATACGAGTTTGAAGATGCTTGCTATAAAGCCCCTGTCGGAAAAGTATATCCAGAAGTAGTCAAAACAAAATTTGGATATCACATAATAAAAGTAACAGAGAGAAAGCCAAGAATTCCAAAAATTCAGGCTGCTCATATCTTAGTCAGCTTTATGAATAAAGACGGCGTAGTTGACTCTGCAGCAGCAAAAGCTAAAATTGAAGAAGTTGCCACAAGATTAAAAAATGGAGAAGATTTTGCAGAATTAGCAAAAGAATATTCTGATGATACAGGAACTAAAGATAGAGGTGGTGATTTAGGATTTTTCGAAAGAAGGATGATGGTTCAACCTTTTGATGAGGTTGCATTTAAACTTGAAGTTGGAGAAGTTTCAGATATCGTTGAAACTCAATTCGGTTATCATATTATAAAATTATTAGGTAAGGGTGAAATCCTTCCTCTCGAGCAAGAAAAAGAAAATCTAAAAACAATTATTAAAAGACTTAGATATCAAGACATTTACAATGAATACGTTGATAAATTACGACAGGAATTCTCCTTTACTATTAATCAAAATAATCTTCAAACAATAGTTGAAAAATCCGACTCCACTCTCGTTGGGGCAGATTATCCAAAAATAGATGAAGTTAAAGATCTTGTAGTTTACTCCTATGCCAATGTAAATAAGACATTTGATAACTTTTACAATCGACTAAGAAAAGACACTGAATTTACTGGTAGGAGATTCGAAGTTGAGAACTTAAACAATGCAATTAAAAAATATAGTGCAGAAGAACTTTTGGAATATAAAGCTCTTGGATTAGACACCATAGATCAAAATTTTGCTGAGTTGATGAAAGATTATAAAAATGGAATCTACATCTTTAAACTACAAGAAGATGAAGTTTGGAATAAGATTACAATCGATACTGTAAAATTGGAACAGTATTATAATCAAAATAAAGATAAATATCGTTGGACAGATCGAGCTGCGTTTACTGAATATTGGACTTTAAATGACTCCTTGGCAAAACTATATTTGAGTCAGCTTAGAAATGGTGAAATTGACTTTGATTCTTTAGCAAAGAAAACAGAACGGGCAGGAATGATAAATAAGCAAGGAAAATATGAATTAACAGCAACATCCAGTTCAGATTTAGCTCGAGTTGCTTTTGATTTAGAAAAAGAAGGAGACATTTCAGATATTCATCCAAACTCAGGAGGCTATTCAATTATCAGGCTTGACAAAAAAGATCCAGCAAGATTGAAGACTTTTGAAGAAGCAAAACCAGAAGTAACCGGTGCTTATCAAGAAATAGAAAGTAAACGATTAGAAAATGAATACATCGAATCTTTGAAGAAAAAATATAAACCAAAGATTTATTATGACAATCTCAAGAAAGCTTTCAGGCCTGAAAGCTGATTATTTATTAATTATTATTTTCATCTTTTTTCAAAACTGTTCAGAAGAAAAGATTGATCAGGAATTTCTAGCAAGGGTTAACGATTCATATTTGACCAGGGAGGATATAGCCTCCCTGATTGATACTTCTAATACTGAAGTTTCAGAGATAAATTTTTTAATTAAAGATTGGGTAAAAAAAGAATTGCTTTTTCAAAAAGCAATTGAAGAAGGCTTAACTGATGAAAAAACTTACGAGGATATTTTACTTAAATCATCTCGTGAATTGGCTATTGCATTGTTGATTAAAAAAAAGTTTGAAAATTTTGAAATAGATTTTAACGACCAAGATTTAATAAATTTTTACAACGACAATAAATCTCTTTATCAAAATAGTAACCAAACATATCAACTTAATATTGCAACTTTTTCAGATGAAGATTTGGCAATAAAGTTTCGCGACTTGGCGATCGAAAGTAATTGGCAAAAAGCAGTTCAGTTCACCTCAGGTAAAAAAGAATTGAAAAGCGTTCAAACCAATTTCATCGCAGAAGAAAAGGACATTTACCCAAATGAAATAGCTAGATTAGCAAACGGAATGCACGAGAATGAAATTAGTATTTTGATTAAGGATTTGAAAAATAATTTTTATGTATTTCAACTTGTTAAAGTATTTAAACCTTTTGAAATATATCCTTTTGAATTAGTAAAGGATTTGGTTAAAGAAAATTATATTGCCTCGAAGAAATTGGAGTTATTTGAGAGCTTTTTATCAGAACTTTATTCTAATAATAAAATTGAAGTAAAGGAATGGACAAGAAAATGAATTTATTTATTATAACCTTATTTTTCTTTTTGACTGCTATTGGTTATTCTCAACAAGCTTTGGATAAAATTGTAGCTGTTGTCGACAATGAAATAATTTTACAAAGTGAATTGGATTTTCAAGTAAATCTGTTTGCAGCTCAAAGAAATTTAGATCCCAATTCGAGAGCATTAAGAGAACAAATACTTAATTCATTGATTGAAGAAAAGCTAATTTATGCCCAAGCAGAGTTAGATTCGATTATTGTCAGCGATGATGAAATTGAACAACGAATTAATTATCAAATAAATATTCTCTCTCAACAGCTTGGCTCTTTGGCTAATGTTGAAAAGCAATATGGAATGAGTATTGAAAGAATTAAAAGAGAACTTAGAGATGATGTTAAAAAAAATGTAATGATTCAAAGATTACAAGAAAAAAATTTCGGAAACATTCGGGTTACATTTCCAGAAGTAAAAGAGTTTTTTGAAATTTATAAAGACAGTTTAGGCACAATTCCAGAGAAAGTTACAATTTATCATATATTTCAAAACCCAAAATCAACAGAAAGAAATAAAATAAAATTTAAAGAAAAGGCTCAGGCTATTTTAGATTCAATTAAAGCAGGAGCTGATTTTGCTGAAATGGCTAAGAAATATTCTGATGATCCTGGTAGTTCGAAAGTTGGAGGTGATCTTGGATTTGTAAAAAAAGGAGTTTTCTACCCTGAATTTGAAGCAGCAGCATTTAAACTCAAACAAGGGGAAATTTCTGATGTTATCGAATCACCTGCAGGATATCATATTATTCAATTGATTGAAAAAAGAGGCGAATCAATTCATACAAGACATATTCTTATAAAAATTAAAACAGATGATAGTGCTGATCTAAATACAATTGATTTTTTGACTGCTGTTCGAGATAGCATTGTTAAAGGTTTTGGCACCTTTCAGGATTACGCTAAGAAATATAGTGAGGATAAAGAAACAGCACCATTTGGTGGAGAACTTGGAACATTTTATATAAATCAACTCGATAAACCATTGTTAGATGCTATTGGGAAACTTAAGGAAGGGGATATTGGTTTTCCAAGAAGACTTGAATATTCCCAAGGTGTTTATGGTTATCATATTGTTTTTTTGAAATCAAGAGTGCCACAACATCAACCAGATTTAGAAAAAGATTACGATGAATTAAAGAAATTGGCTACAGAATATAAAAGACAAAAAGAGTATCAACGCTGGATTAATGAGCTAAAAGAAAAAATATTTTGGGAAAAAAGATTATAAAATCGAATAACTAATTCGGATAAAAATTGCTAGAACAAGTCAAAAATGATGTAGAGCTCGTTGAAAAATTATCAGAGAAAATTAATTTAGTCAAAAGCGAGCTTGCAAAAGTAATAGTAGGTCAGAAAGAAATTATTGATCAAATTCTTATCGCTTTAATTTCAAATGGTCATTGCTTGCTGGTCGGAGTTCCAGGACTTGCGAAGACGCTTTTAGTTAAAACTCTTGCCGAAGTTTTAGATTTAAAGTTTAGTAGAATTCAATTTACTCCTGATTTAATGCCTTCGGATATTACTGGGACAGAAGTTTTAGAAGAAGATAAATCAACTAATAAAAGAATTTTCAAATTTATTCAGGGTCCTATTTTCGCAAACATAATTCTTGCAGACGAAATTAATCGTACTCCTCCTAAAACGCAGTCTGCTTTATTAGAAGCAATGCAAGAACATAAAGTTACTGCTGCAGGTGTTTCATATAAACTCCCGGAGCCGTTCTTCGTATTAGCAACTCAAAACCCAATCGAACAAGAAGGAACATATCCTCTACCTGAAGCACAACTCGACAGGTTTATGTTTAATCTTTGGTTAGATTACCCCAGTTTTGATGATGAAATTAAAATAGTTCATAATACAACAAGTAGCTATACTGCTTCTTTGCAAAAAGTTTTGAATGCTGATGAATTGATATTATTTCAAAATTTGGTAAGAAAAGTGCCTGTTGCTGATAACGTTGTTGAATTCGCAGTTAAAATCTCAAACCTTACAAGACCCAATCATAATAACTCATTACCATTTATTAAAAATTGGGTCACCTGGGGTGCTGGCCCTCGGGCTTCGCAATTTCTAATCCTCGCAGCTAAAAGTAAAGCAATTATAGATGGCAGGGTTTCTCCAAATATTGATGATATTAAGTTTGCATTGATTCCAATTTTGCGACATAGAATTATTACCAATTTTGCAGCAGAAGCAGAGGGTATAACATCTATTGATATAATTAAGAAACTTCTTGAAAATCTTAATTAAAATAATTTTTTAATAATTACTCTCTAATTTTTAATATCTATAAAAATTTTTTTACAATTTAAGTTTAATGAAAAGTTGAATCAATATTTATTCATAAAACTTATTTTTTTGCTAGTAACTTTTTCTTCATTTCAAATTTTCTCCCAATGGCAGTGGGAAAGAATACCAAGTCCAACCAACAGTTTTTTGAGAAAAATATCAATCTCAGATACTAACACAATATGGGCATCTGGTCATAATGGAACGATTATTAAAAGCACAAATCAAGGTATTAGTTGGACAGTTTTACCAACAAATACTGACAATGTAATAATGAATCATTCAGTAGTTAATAACAATCTTGCTTATGCAATTACCTGGGAATTTCAAAATCCACCTTATGGTACTTACATCTTAAAAACAACAAATGGCGGTTCATCCTGGCAGAAAAGTTTTTTCCCAATAGAATTTGAATTTTTACAATCAATTTATTTCTTTAATGAAAATGTTGGCTTAGTCGCAGGGAGTAAAACATATATTACTACAAATGGAGGAATTGCTTGGAGTCAAACTTTAAGAGATTCAGATTTAGTAGCAAATCTACCTTTTCTAAATATAAAAATGCTAAATGATAATTATGGTTTTGCTTGCGGAGGATTTATAGACGTTGCTGGGGTTATCTGGAAAACAACAAATGGTGGATTGAGCTGGAAAACTAACGGCATCAGTCCAGATGAAATTTTTGATTTCGTGGTTTTAGATTCATTAAATATTCTTGCTTTATCTGGAGATCCAGAATTCATTTATAATTTGGCATTTGTAAGATCAACTGACGGTGGACAAACTTGGAGCTATAATGAATTACCTTTGTATGCAGTTAGCTTTGGTATCGATGCAAAGAATGCTAATACGATATGGTCTGCTTGTGGTTACAAATTTATATTTACTACTGATGGAGGAAATAACTGGAATTTTGTCCAAACACCCGATTCGGTTTCTGTATATGACTTAGTTTTTGTTAATAATAAACTCGGTTTTGCTTGTGGAGAAAATGGAGTTCTGTTGAAATACACAGAAAATGTTAGCCATTCATTAAAAGAAGATAATTTTTTAGGAGAATTTAAACTTTCTCAGAATTATCCAAATCCATTTAATTCATCTACAACAATTAATTTGAAAGTTCCGACAAATGGTTGGGTCAAACTTAAAATATTTGACATATTAGGAGTTGAGATAGCAACCCTTATAGATGATTTCAAGGAGGCTGGAGAATATTCTGAAGAATTTCCAAAAGAAAGTTTCGGTGGTGAAAATTTAACGTCTGGAGTATACTTCTATCAAATACAATATATACCAAATTTATCTCAATCTTCTCAAACCTATATCGAGACAAAAAAAATGTTATATATCAAATAAAAAAGCGGGCACGAAGCCCGCTTCTTTTAAACATCTTCTTATCAAAGATTACTTCAATAATACCATTTTCTTAGTTTGATTAAACGTTCTCTGCCCATCGTTGGATACTGCATTAATTGAATAGATATAAATTCCAGATGCAGCACCCTTAATGTCATTAAGGCTAACTGTAACCTCGTGCTCACCAGCTCTGAAATTACCATTGACGATTTCTTTAATCATTTCGCCAGCAATGTTATAAATTGTCAATTTAACATTACTATCAAATGGTATAGTGAATCTAATCTTTGTAGATGGATTAAATGGATTTGGATAATTTTGTGATAAAGAATAATTATCTACAATTGAACTTAGATCAACTTCAACTTCTCTTGTATAAACAAATTGACCATTATAATCAATTTGTTTGAGACGATAATAAACTTTACCATTTAATCCAGCAGCTTTTGGATTATCAGTGAATGAATACTTAGATATTTCTGATGTTGTTCCATTGCCCTTAACAAAACCAATCTTTGTCCAGGTTGAACCAGCCTTTCGCTCGATTTCGAAACCTGAGTTATTTGTCTCTGTAGCGGTCTCCCAATTTAAAACGACCTTATTGCCTTTAAGCTCTGAATTGAATGATAGTAATTCAACAGGTATGACTGCACCTAAAGCAGCTCTGGTCTTTAATAGAACATCAAAGGTGAATTTGGTATTATGCATTCCATAGCTACCATCGTTTTTAATCATCTGATAGTTATAATATGCTTTCTTTATAGTAAGGTCGTTTAATGCTCCAATCTGTTGCCAAGAAATAGAATCCAAGCCGGTTGGAGGTAATAAGATTCTGATTTGCTGTAACAAACCATCTAATTCATTAGGAATGCTTTCAACAGTTCCATCCTGATCATAATCCATTAGAGCCATAAATGAATGCCAGCTTGTAACGTTTCCGTGGCAAGGAGTACAAGAAGTAGTGTGATAATAGTTTGTAGCTGGATTACGTAGTCTAAATGAGTGACCACCGACTAAATCTCTATTAACATTACCAGTATCAACAGTAGCAACAGCGTGGCAAGTTACACATCCATCAGCAAGTGCATATCTATGTCCACCACTAATATATGGAGTTTGAAATTGAGCTGCATTTTGTCCTAAGAAAACGTCTGTTTGAACTGAATAGTGTGGACCCCAAGTGGATGATGTTACACTTGTTTGAGTATAGCTTACATTATCTCTTCTTCCTTTATGACAATCCATACAAATTGCACCTTTACCACCCAATCCAACGTGACTATATCCATTTCCTAATGTATCAGCACTTGTTGGAGAGCTTCTCAAAGATGCTGGATTGCTGTTTCCGTGAGGATCGTGACAAGTTGCGCATCCAATGCCAACGTGATTTGCTGAAGTCCATCCTGTTGTATTTGTAGTTAAGCCTTTTGTGAAGTTAATATAACCTTGTCCGTCGTGACATCTAATACAGTTTTGAAGATTATTATTTTGTGATGCAGAGCCTTGAGCAAAGGAATTTGACCAGAGAGCTTGGTCGTGAAGAGAGTTTTCCCATTGAGCATATTTATTGTATCTCCAAGGTTCATCGTGACATTGTGCACAATTACCCGAGGTTTCAATTAAATTCTTAGCTTTCAATGCAGAGCCAGGTAATGTCCCTGGGTGGGATCCGCTCGCACCGTGACAACTTTCACATCCAATGGTAGCAAATTTTACTAATCCAGGATAATTTGTTTTTAGGGAATCCCATTTACTGATATGAGGTGGACCGTACCAAACCCAACCTAATGAAGCAGCAACATCATCAAAACCGTTGTTATTGGCAGCATTGTTAAAGTTGTATCCAGTAGTGTGACACTTAAAGCAGCTAGTGTTGTAAACAGAAGGACCAGTAGTAATTCTTGTTTTGAACATATTTGCGTGAGCTGTGTTTTTCCATCTGTCATAAATGTTTGTAAACCAAGTATGGGAACTATGACAACTAGTACATCCAAATCCTGAAACTCCATCAAAATTTCCAACTCCCATATAATTTGAAGAATATATTGTGAGAGTTGTATCGTGGCTTCCGGAGGATGTTACTATATTTAGAGCTACGACATACTGACCATTAACATCTGGTTTTAGCATCGTCCAGAATGATTGTCCTGGGACAGCTTGTAAAACAGCAGTTGAGCCAGTAGGTTTTGACTGAAGTGTGAATGTTGCTGAAGTTATTGGAGCAGTACTTCCAATATTTCTTGCTGAAAGGTAAACAAATGTCTCTTTTGCAACTACATTGAGTCCATTTGAAACTGAATTTGTTACCCCCGTCAATCCTAAGTTCGTTAGCCTTTTGGGAGAAATTGGTTCGGTAACAATCTTTGCACGAACCTGTGCCAGGCTAAGTGAAGATAAAAGGAGAATGGTAATTAAGGTAAATAAATATTTTCTCATAATAACCCCTTTAATTGTTTAATACGATATCTAAGTATCAAAATTGATTCCAATAAATATTTATTCACTATCAAAAAATGATAGGTTTTCGATGAAAAAAATAAATTTCTTTAAACTCTACTTTTATTATTTCTCAGTTATGAAAATTCTATAATGGATTTTTTCAACATTAAGATAAATTTTTTGCTAATTACGAAATAAATTCCTTCTTTATAAAAGTGGTCTGAAAGTCAAATTAATTTTTGAGTTGAGTGTAATCCAATAATAATTGTTGGTTCATTAAGATTTTAATAATATCTTTAATAAACTAAATGGATAATTTCAGTAAAGTTTTTATTTGATTGATTAAAAAATTATTTATTGATTGAAAAGCTAATAAGATGAAATTACCTTTTACAGATCCGGTCATTGTTTTTACGATAATCATTACCATAATTCTTTTTGTCCCCTATATTTCTAATCGCTTGAAGATACCAAGCATAGTCGGATTAATTCTCACTGGAATGATAGTGGGTCCGAATGGAATGAATTTAATTTTAAGGGATAACAGTGTTATTTTGTTCGGAACAGTTGGTTTATTGTATATAATGTTTTTGGCTGGATTGGAGATAGAACTTCAAGAATTTAAAGAGAATAAACAAAAAAGTATCGTTTTTGGACTTCTTACATTTTCAATTCCAATGCTAATCGGGACTTTTGGTTCAATCTATATACTAAATTATAATATTACAACCTCAATTTTGCTTGCAAGTATGTTTGCTTCACATACTTTATTAACTTATCCATTAGTTAGTAAAGTTGGATTGACTAAAATTTCTGTTGTGAACTTAACTGTAGGAGGAACCATAATAACTGACACACTTGCACTTTTGATTTTGGCTGTAATTGCAAGTTCTAAAACTGGAAATTTGGACGCAATTTTCTGGTTAAAATTTATCGTTTCATCTATAGTTTTTTTAATAATAGTAAACTTATTAGTTCCTAAAGTAATAAGATGGTTTTTTAAGAACATTGAAGATCAAATAGCCCAATTCTTATTAGTTATTGCAACAATATTTTTTGCAGCTTTATTGTCCCTACTTGCCGGTTTAGAACCTATTATTGGAGCATTTTTCGCTGGTTTGGCTTTAAATAGACTTATTCCTCATAATTCACCTCTTATGAATAGAATTGAGTTCGTTGGAAATGCTCTGTTTATCCCATTTTTCTTGCTTGGTGTTGGGATGATACTGGATTATAAAGTAATTTTTAGTGGAAAAAGTTCTTTAATTGTTTCTGCATTTATGGTTATAGTTGCGACTTTATCAAAGTGGCTTGCTGCCTATTTCACTCAAAAAATTTATAATTATTCAGCAGATGAAAGAAATATCATTTTTGGATTAAGCAACTCTCAAGCAGCTGCTACTTTAGCTGCTGTCACGGTTGGCTATAGGTTAGGCATTTTCAACATCGAAGTATTGAATGGAACAATTGTGATGATTTTGGTAACGTGTTTTATAAGCTCATTCGTTACTAATCAGGCATTGAAACATCTTATACTCAAAAAAGCTGTTATAAGACAAGAGAACATTGCAATAAATCAAAGAATCTTAGTTCCTATTTCACATCCAAATACAGTTGAGTCTTTAATCTCATTGGCAATGTTTATTAAAGATGAAAATACAAAAGGGCAAATTTATCCTTTAACTGTAGTTAAAGATGATTCTGAATATAAAGTGCGTGTTTTGGAAAGTTATAGAATGTTAGAAAATGCAATTAAATATATTTCTACGACCGAACATTCTATTCAAATAATTACGAGAATAGATACAAATGTTGCTCACGGAATTATTAGAGCAGCAAAAGAATTGTTAATTACTGATATTGTAATCGGATGGAATGCTAAAAGAACAGGTAAGAACTTTTTCTTTGGGAGTATATTAGATTCTTTAACAAAAAATTGTAATCAGATGATTTTGGTAAGTAAACTTGAATATCCACTTAACGTTGTTTCTAAAATTGTAGTCTTAATACCTGAAGAAGTTTCTATTTCTACTGGCTTTAGAAGAGCGTTGTATACAATAATGAATTTATCTAAAAAGTCTGGTGGTAATTTGTTGTTCTTATCAACACAAAATGTTAATCAAGTGATTAAAGATATAACTAAAGGAAAAGATAAAAACCTAAAAATTGATTTTGATACTTTTGATGGATTTGATTACATCGATTCAATTATAAATTATCTAACTGATTATTCTTTACTGATAATTTTAAGTGTAAGAAAAGATGATGTTTCATATAATAAATCATTCGAGCAGATACCTGAATTTTTAGCTGATAAAATGAATAAAAAGTCTTTTATAGTTATTTATCCTGAGGAGACTTGGATTCAAAATCAAAAAGGGAAAGTCGTTTTTGACTCTGTCTCGGTTGGAGATGAAATTGAATAAGAGTTATTTAACGAAACCTTCCTTCCATTTTCTCATCATATAAACAATTCAATTTAAGATATTTTAATTATGTTTCAAGAATTATCAGAAATTTCTGTTAAAAAACTTAACCCTGAGGAACTTAAGTATTTATTGGAAAACTCAAAAATCTTAAGAGAAGAAAACACTTATTTGTGTGATTTTATTAGAATATTAGAATATAATGGAAATTTATTTATTCAAGAGACAAGTGATAAAAATGAAATTCTCATCAGAAAAATGAATTCACTTGAAAGTGCAGAGAAATTTGTTCAGGCAAGATTGGAATTTTATGATAGAAAGTGGGATGGTTGCGGTTGTAAAGTAGATTATTATTCTTAATTCGTATAAATTCATTGATTGTTAGCTTAAGACTTTATAAAAATAGAGACTTGCCGTAGCAAGTCTCTATCCTATGAAAATTGATTGAAAAACTTAGTTTTAATTACTTCCTTTAATCAATCAATCGTTCGATCAACAAATCAATTTTCTATCTCATTAAAACCATTTTAATAGTTTTTGAATAATTACCTGCAGTCATTTTAACATAATAAACACCGCTTGAAAGATTTTTACCATCAAAATTGACTTTATAATTTCCAGCTCCTCTCTCACCATTAAATAACTCAGCAACTTCATTACCAACTGAATCATAAACTTTGAGTGTTACATAAGCACTTTGTGGTATTGAAAATTCGATAATCGTTTCTGGATTGAATGGATTTGGGTAATTTTGTTTCAAAGTGAATTGAGTTGGAATATTATCATTTGCAAATTCAACAGAACTTGGGAAACGGGTTACTCCCATCTTAGCCAATGTAGATGAATCTAATGGTTCGCAGAAGTATAAATGAGAATTATCAGTTGTTGATTTTAAGAAAACCCAAAGATTAGGATCTCCTGGGAAGACGGTAGGATCACCAGTATAGGTAACGTGATCGACTTTAAATGCTGTCTTCCAATCTCTTACTAATGGAACCACTCCAGTTGGACCATCAATTTTCTTTGTGGTTGCATTCCACTTAGCTAATGTTATTGAGCCTGTGTTATTATATTCATTTATAGCGGGAACGCCTGCTCCCATATTATTATGACAATCGCCGCAAGTTGTTGCATTTTTCTTAATTATATGAGAAGTATAGCTTGAGATAATATAATTAGTTTTGTTATTGTAGCTATGAGTTACAAATCCGCCAAGATGAACCTTTCCATCTTTCTTTACGAGTAATCTATAATCTTTAACTTGATTAATAGCTCTGTTTTTTCCAGTGGCTACTGCGGTTTCAAAATGGCATCCAGCACAAGTGAGCATAGAAACTGCGTGGCAAACGGAACATTCAACTTTTGCATTATGAATTGAGTGTGATGTATTTGGAGACGGATTTGGATGGCAGTTAACACATTTAACTTTAACTGCTCCAGGTTGTTTTGCAGAAATGTAAGCAACTCCGTCATCACCGTGCAACTCCTGTTTAGAGTGGCAGTTGTAACACTTCAAATTTGCAGTAGTTGAATGAACATCCTGATTTGGATATGCTGTTCTCTCATCCAATTGTCTTTTATGACAATTAAGACAAGTTTGCTCTTGTACTGATGTTCCAGCAGCAAAATTATGGCAATCATTACAGCTCGGTTGATAAGTAGCAGGATTTATTGGCTGTCCATTTGGATATAATCCTGTTGATGAATGACATTTTTTACAAGCTAATTGGGACATTGGGATGTTGGTGATTAATTGCATCCCTCCATTCTCAGCTTTGTAAGCTGTGTTTTTACCTTCGCGAGTATAATGAAGGCTTGTTGTAAAGTTTTGCTGAGAGAAAATGGAAATTGTGGAAAGCAAAACGATAAATGTAATTAAGTTTTTCATACGACCTCACTTTTATTTTTTTAGTGATAAAAACATCATATATCAATTAAATTTTATTTCAATTTAATTGCCAAACCTTCCACAGTGAAATTAAATTAAAATTTTAGATTATTAAAGAAAAAAAATAAAATTTCACAATAAGCAATATTATTTATTTGTTCTTTTCTAAGAATTAAGAAATAGTTTACCTTCATTTTCTCTGAATTAAAAATCAAATTTTTGAATCAATTCTTTAGTCGCTTTTAGTGAAATTGAATAATTTTTATCAAAAGATTGATAAAAAGGTTGATTCAAACTCAACTTATTATTTACAAAGATTGGGAGTTTGCACTTCTCCTTTGTCAGTCTCTCCGAAATACTTTTTTTGAAAGAACAGAGCAACATTTACGAGAGTTATTAAAACGGGGACTTCAACTAAAGGCCCTATTACAGTTGCAAATGCCTCACCGCTATTTATACCAAATACTGCGATTGCAACTGCTATGGCTAATTCAAAATTGTTACTTGCTGCTGTAAAAGATATTGTAGCAGTTTTACTATAATCTGCTCCAACTTTTTTCCCAAAATAAAATGATATCAAGAACATAATAACAAAGTATAAAAGTAAAGGTATAGCAATTCTAATAACATCTAAAGGAAGTTGAACTATGAACTCTCCTTTTAGGGAAAACATAACAAAAATGGTAAAAAGCAGGGAGACTAATGTTAAAGGACTTATTCTTGGTATAAATTTCTTTTCATACCAATTTTTATTTTTGATTTTCAATAAAATGAAACGAGTAGTAATGCCTGCGATAAATGGAATACCAAGATAGATGAAAACACTCTCTGCAATCTGCCCAATTGTTACATTTACTACAAAAGTTTTTAATCCAAACAAAGAGGGAAGAACAGTAAGAAAAATGTAAGCGTAAAGTGAAAAGAATAAAACCTGAAAAATAGAATTAAAAGCTACCAGTCCAGCGGCATATTCTGTATCACCTTTAGCAAGCTCATTCCATACAATAACCATAGCTATGCAACGAGCTAAACCAATTAAAATTAATCCTGCCATATACTCGGGATAATTATATAAAAATGTTATGGCAAGTAAAAACATTAATGTCGGACCAACTAACCAATTTTGGATCAATGAAATGCTAAGCACTTTTACATTTTTGAAAACATCTGGTAGCTCTTCGTATTTGACTTTTGCAAGAGGAGGGTACATCATTAGAATTAAACCAATTGCAATTGGGATATTTGTAGTGCCAATTTGAAACCTATTCCAAAAATTAACAACTTGAGGAAATATGTAACCTGAAGTTACTCCAATTAGCATCGTAGAAAAAATCCATAAAGTCAAATACCTATCAAGGAAGGAAAGCTTTTTACTTATAGAATTCATTTTGATTTTAATTCTGTTAAATAAAACTGATAAAAATCTCTTTTAATTTGATCTCTAACTTTTCTGAAAACAGATAAAATTTCTTCCTCTGAGCCTGATGCATCTGCAGGGTCTTCAAATCCAATGTGTAATTTTTTGCCAACTGAGCCAGAGAAAATTGGACAAGTTTCTTTTGCATTATCACAAACTGTAATAATATAATCGAAAGATTGGTTGATATAAATGTTAACATCCTCTGGAACTCCATTACTTATATCGATACCAATTTCTTTCATCACTTGAATTGCTCTGGGATTGACTTTTTCAGCTGGTTTAGTTCCAGCAGAATAAACTTCAAGTTTTGGATCAAATGACTTTAAGAATCCTTCTGCCATTTGACTTCTGCAAGAGTTACCTGTGCATAAAATTAAAATCCGTTTTTTCATTGCTTGTAACCTACAACAGTTATACTGAAAATACCAATATTATTTTTTTTGAATTCGGTGATTTGATTATTGTTAAGATATTTTTTCAGTAAGTTGTCCGGAAGTTCAACCGTTTTTATTCTTTTTACTTCAACATTAATAAAACCAACTTTATTAATTATATCTATATATTCATCGATTTGAATAGCTCCAGAGATACATCCTGCATACAATTCTGCGGATTTTTTTAATTCGGGGAGGAGTTCTCCTTTTAAGACTATATCAGAGACACAAAAATGCGCTTTAGATTTTAGCACTCTGTATATTTCACCAAGAGCTTTGTTTTTGTCAGGGACGAGGTTCAAAACGCAGTTGCTAATTACAACATCAGCAAGATTGTCTTCGATAGGAAGATTTTCTATTTCACCCAGTTTAAATTCAACATTGTTAAATCCAAATTTATCCTT